>NZ_JBHVZR010000013.1:0-136815 GCF_042879835.1 Pseudarthrobacter sp. NPDC058329 | reverse complement strand
TATAAGACACTTTAAAACCCTTCTTTGTGCCCATACAAAGGGGGCCGCGGGGATCGGGCTCCCATCGTAACCGGGGGGGGGCGGGTGTATCACCCCCCGCCCCCGCCGATTCATGCTGGTGTGCCGAAAACCGATTACTCGGAGTCGGCGCCCTCGGCAGCCACTGAGGCGTGAACGCGCTCGGTGTCACCGGCGCCTTCCTCTTCAGCCACTACGGGGGAAAGGGACAGCTTTCCGCGGTCGTCGATCTTGGTGATTTCCACCTGGATCTTCTGGCCAACGGAAACAACGTCGTCAACGTTGTCTACCCGCTTGCCACCGGCAATCTTACGGAGCTCGGAGATGTGCAGGAGGCCGTCCTTGCCCGGGGTCAGCGACACGAAGGCACCGAAGGTGGTGGTCTTGACGACCGTACCCAGGTAACGCTCGCCGATTTCCGGGACCTGCGGGTTGGCGATGGCGTTGATGGCGGACCGTGCTGCGTCTGCAGACGGGCCATCAGTGGCGCCAATGTAGACCGTGCCGTCGTCCTCGATGGAGATGTCGGCGCCGGTGTCTTCCTGGATCTGGTTGATCATCTTGCCCTTGGGGCCAATGACCTCGCCGATCTTGTCCACGGGGATCTTCACGGCGATGACGCGCGGTGCGAACTCGGAGAGCTCGTCCGGGGTGTCGATGGCGGAGTCGATGACCTCGAGGATGTGCAGGCGGGCTTCGCGGGCCTGCTTCAGGGCTGCTGCCAGGACCGAGGCGGGGATACCGTCGAGCTTAGTGTCCAGCTGGATGGCCGTAACGAACTCGGAGGTACCGGCAACCTTGAAGTCCATGTCGCCGAAGGCATCTTCGGCGCCAAGGATGTCGGTCAGTGCCGCGTAGCGGGTCTGACCGTCAACCTGGTCGGAGACCAGGCCCATTGCAATACCGGCGACGGCTGCCTTCAGGGGCACACCGGCGTTCAGCATCGACAGGGTGGAGGCGCAGACGGAACCCATCGACGTCGAACCGTTGGAGCTGAGAGCCTCAGACACCTGGCGGATGGCGTACGGGAACTCCTCGCGGGACGGCAGGACCGGCACGAGTGCACGCTCCGCCAGGGCACCGTGGCCGATTTCGCGGCGCTTGGGCGAACCCACGCGGCCGGTTTCACCGGTGGAGTACGGCGGGAAGTTGTAGTTGTGCATGTAACGCTTGGTCTTCACCGGCGACAGCGAGTCGATCTGCTGTTCCATCTTCAGCATGTTCAGCGTGGTAACACCCATGATCTGGGTCTCGCCGCGCTCGAAGATGGCTGAACCGTGAACGCGGGGCAGGACCTCAACCTCGGCAGTGAGCTGGCGGATGTCCGTCAGGCCACGGCCGTCAATGCGGATCTGGTCCTTGAGGATGCGCTGGCGCACCACGTGCTTGGTGACCGAGCGGAATGCTGCGGACAGCTCCTTCTCGCGGCCTTCGAACTGGCCGGCCAGGGAAGAGGTGACCTCGTCCTTGAGTGCGTCAGAAGCGTTGTCGCGGTCCTGCTTGTCAGCGATCTGGAAGACAGCAGCCAGCTTCTCGGCAGCGGCGGACTCAACAGCGGCGTAGACGTCGTCCTCGTAGTCAAGGAAGACCGGGAATTCAACGATCGGCTTGGCTGCACGGGCGGCGAGGTCTGCCTGTGCGTCGCACAGTGCCTTGATGAACGGCTTTGCAGCCTCAAGGCCCTCGGAAACAACCTCTTCGGTGGGGGCGGTGGCGCCCTGTTCCTTGATGAGGCTCCAGGAGTTGTCGGTCGCTTCGGCTTCAACCATCATGATGGCGACGTCGTCACCGGCGATGCGGCCGGCAACCACCATGTTGAAGACGGAGTTTTCCAGCTGCGAGTGCTTGGGGAAAGCAACCCACTGTGATCCGTTTTCGTCAGCAACCAGGGCAACGCGGACGCCGCCGATGGGGCCGGAGAACGGCAGGCCGGACAGCTGGGTGGACATGGAGGAGGCGTTGATGGCCACCACGTCGTACAGCTCGTCAGGGTTGATGGCCAGGACGGTTACCACGATCTGGACCTCGTTGCGCAGGCCCTTGATGAAGGCGGGGCGCAGCGGGCGGTCCATCAGGCGGCAGGCCAGGATGGCTTCGGTGGACGGGCGTCCTTCGCGGCGGAAGAACGAACCCGGGATGCGGCCGGCAGCGTACATACGCTCTTCGACGTCGACCGTCAGCGGGAAGAAGTCAAAGCCTTCGCGCGGGTGCTTGCCGGCAGTGGTGGCGGACAGCAGGGCGGTGTCATCGTCGATGTACACCATCGCTGCGCCGGCGGCCTGCTTGGCAAGGCGGCCGGTTTCGAAGCGGATTACACGCTTGCCGAAACGGCCATTGTCAATGACTGCTTCTGAGAACTGGATTTCGGGACCCTCCAAGAGAGTCACCTCCGTTTCTGTTTTTACGGAAGTCCAGCCGCATCAACCCAGGCCAGCATCTGTCGACTGGCCCTGCACCCGGTCGTCGATCGAGACCCACGGGCCGGGGCTTCAGTCAACGAAGCCGTTCCCGGGGATCACTACCGAGGACCGCGAATGCGTGATGCGGTTGATCCTCCTGTTTAGTTTTTCATTTGAAGGAGGCGGCCCGTTCCGTACCGGAAGGGCCGCCCCTAAGTCCGACTAGCGGCGCAGGCCGAGGCGCTCGATGAGCGAACGGTAGCGGGCGATGTCGGTCTTCTTGAGGTAGCTCAGCATGCGCTTGCGACGACCAACCATGGCCAGCAGACCGCGCTGGGTGTGGTAATCGTGCTTGTGCTCCTTCATGTGCTCAGTCAGATCCTTGATCCGCTGGGTCAGGACTGCAACCTGGACCTCCGGTGAACCGGTGTCGCCTTCGCCGGTTGCGTATTCCTTGATGATGGACTGCTTTACAGCGGCTTCAAGTGCCACAATAACTCCTTGGGATGTGCCGTGAGGGCCCAGGTCAGTAACTCACTGCCGGGTCTGCCGCCGCGGCTGGTCCGGGAAACCCGGACAGTGCCACACACAACAGGAACCAGCCGCCACGGACTGCAGCCGGATCCATCCCCCAGTTTACCGGCCCCCGCCCAATCTTGTCGAAACAGGCAGTCTTATGGGGATCAGCCGGCCATGACGCCCCGGGCTGCCCCTAGTGCTGCAGCTGGTTCCGAATTGCCGCCATCCCCTGCAGGACTTCCGCGAAGCTGGTGCTCAGTGGAGAGAGTCCCACCCGGATGCCGTGCGGAGCGCGGAAGTCCGGGATCACATCCTCGTCCCACAGCGATGCGACGGCGTCCTTCGCGAAAGCGGGGTGGTCAAGGGTGATGTGGCTGCCCCGCTCCCCCGGTTCACGCGGCGAGGCAAGCTCCACGCCCAGGGGGGCCAGCCAGGCTTCGAAGATCTCGACGGCGAAGGCGGTCAGCTTCACGGATTTCGCCCGGATGCCGGCCATGGTTACCGCCTCGATGAGGTCGAGTGTCCCCCGCATGGCCAGCATCCCGAAGATTGCGGGCGTACCGCTGAGGAATCCACGGATGCCTGGAGCCGGCTCATACCCGGCGGCCATTTCGAACGCGTCCTTCCGCCCCATCCAGCCCCAGATCGGCTGGTTGAGCGAGGCGAGGTGGCGATGGTTGACGTAGGCGAAGGCGGGCGACCCGGGGCCGCCGTTGAGGTACTTATAGGTACAGCCGGCGGCAAAGTCCACGCCCGCACTGTCCAAGCCAATCTCGACTGAACCCGCGGAGTGGCAAAGGTCCCACACCACCAGCGCCCCGGCGTCGTGCACTGCTGCGGTGATCCCCGCCAAGTCCGCCAGATGGCCGGAACGGTAGGCGATGTGGCTCAGGAGTACGACGGCGGTGCGCGGCCCCGCGACTTCGCGCACCTGGTCAACGGTTACCCCGGCGTTCGGGTCCGTTTCGATCCAGCGGAGCGTCAGGCCTTCCTCGAGGGCAATGCCCTCCACAAGGTAGCGGTCCGTGGGGAAATTCTCGGTGTCCAGGACCAGTTCATTGCGGTCGGGGTCGGCCACGGCGGCAAGGGCCGCGCGGATCAGCTTGTACAGCACCACCGTGGTGGAGTCCGCGATGACTGTCTGTCCGGGGGCTGCTCCGAGCACTGCCCGGCCCAGCTGGTCGCCGATGGCCTGGGGCAGCTCCAGCCATTCCTCGTCCCAGCCCCGGATCAGCCGGCCGCCCCAGCCGTCGCGAACGAAGGCGCTGACGTCTTCTGCGGTCCGGTGAAGCGGGCGGCCCAGGGAGTTTCCGTCCAGGTAGGACAGTGGGGTATCCGTGCCGATGAACTGGCTGCGGTAGTGTGCCAGCGGGTCCTGCCGGTCCAGCTCCGCCGCACGCTGTCGAAGGGCCGGTCCGGCGTTTTCTGTGTTTCCCGCGATAGGCTGCTGCTGGATGCTCATTGGCCGATTTCCGTCCTGACTGCGAATAGCTCCGGGAAGAAGGTCAGTTCGAGGGCTTTCTGCAGGAAGGCGGCACCGCTGGAACCGCCGGTTCCCGTCTTCATGCCGATGGTCCGCTGCACGGTGCGCAGGTGCCGGAAGCGCCACAGCTGGAAGTTGTCTTCCAGGTCGACCAGCTCCTCGCAAGCCTCGTAGGCGCCCCAGTTGTCCACGGCGTTCTCGTAGATGTGCTTGAACAGCGGCACCAGCGCGGGTGTGAACTCGTGGGCCCGGGTGACGTCCCGCTCCAGCACTTCGCCGGGCACATCGAACCCCTGCCGTGCCAGGTAGGCCAGGAATTCGTCATAGATGCTGGGCGCGTTGAGCAGATGTTCCAGCATCGCGTGGGCTTCGGGATCGGACTCGAAGACCGAAAGCATTGTGGCGTTCTTGTTGCCAAGGATGAACTCAACGGCGCGGTACTGGCTCGACTGGAAGCCGGAGGCATGGCCCAGGAAACCCCGGAACTGCGAGTATTCGGTGGGCGTCAGCGTGGCCAGCACCGACCACTGCTCGGTGAGGGTCTTCTGGATGTGCTTGACGCGGGCAATGCCCTTCAGCGCCGAGCCGAGGTCATCCGCGCGGAGCCACGCTGCGGTGCTCCGGAGCTCGTGCAGCACCAGCTTGAGCCAGAGCTCGGTGGTCTGGTGCTGGATGATAAAAAGCATTTCATCGTGGTGCTCCGGCTGGCTGACGGGCTGTTGCGCACTGAGCAGTTTGGGCAGCTGCAGGTAGGAGGAGTAGCTCATCCGCGAACTGAAATCACGGACAACGCCTTCGTCCAGTTTCCTGGTGTTTTTCTCCACGGACACGGAACTGCCTTTCCCTGTGTCGTAATGCCGTTGGACGGATCAGCGCCTGGCGAGGAGGTGGTGCGCCTGGACCACATCCAGCCGCATCTGGTCCACCAGGGCCTCAGGCCCACGGTATGCCACCATGCCCCTGAGCCGGGCCACGAATTCCACAACCACTGTCTGGCCGTACAGATCGAAGTCCTCCACGGCTTCTTGGGGCCGGTCGATCACATGGGCTTCGACCTGCCGGCTCACGCCGTCGAACGTGGGATTCGACCCCACGGAAATCGCAGCAGGCCAGCGCGTCCCGGCCTGGTCCACCAGCCAGCCGGCGTAGATGCCGTCAGCCGGGATGAGTCCGCTGGCGTTGCCGGCGAGGTTGGCGGTAGGAAATCCGAGGGCGCGGCCGCGGGCGGCGCCGTGGACAACTTCCCCGCGCATCCGGTGGGCGCGCCCCAGCACAGCCGCGGCAGTGGATACGTCGCCCTCCTGCAGGGCTTCGCGCACCCAGGTGGAGGAGCAGCGGCGGTCCGTGCCGTCGTCGTCATGAAGGGGGTAACCTTCGGAACCGAACTCGCTGATGACCTGGACCTCGAACCCGAATTTTTCGCCGAGCGCCTTCATGGTGTCCAGGTCGCCGGAGTTGCCGCGCCCGAACCGGGCGTCATGGCCGATCACCACGTGGCTGGCGTGCAGGCAGTCCACCAGGAACTGCTCCACGAATTCTTCGGCGGTGAGGCTGGCGAGGTCCAGGGAGTACTTCATGACCAGGATGGCGTCCAGGCCCAGCTCACCCAGCGCCTCCAGCTTGTCGTGCAGCCCCATGATGAGCTCAGGCGCGGCTTCCGGGCGGTGCACCAGGGCCGGGTGGGGGTCGAAAGTCACAGCCACGGATTTTGACCGGGTGAGCCGGGCCGTACGGATCAGCTGGGACAGCACCTGCTGATGGCCGCGGTGCACCCCGTCGAAGTTCCCAAAGGTGACAACAGATGGGCCGAAGTCCGCCGGGACCTCGGACGGATCGTTCCAGATGTAGACCATCACCCTCGCCTTTTACTGCGTGCAAATATCTGCGTGCAAATATCAACGTTCCAGACCCTTCCGGCCGCGGAACTCTCTAAAGATTACCCGTATTCACCCTGCCAACTTTGCCACGCTGCCCGGGATGCCGTCCGCCCATCCGGACTGAGGTCAGGACTTGCGGGACGGCCGCCGCCGGTAGAGCCATACCAGGCCCAGGATCGGCAGCAGCAGGGGAATAAAGGCGTAGCCGCGGCCAAAAAGGGACCACACCGTCTCGTGCGGGAACTGGACCGGGTCGAAGAGGCTCAGCCCGCCAACCACCACCACCCCCACCAGTTCCACCAGGACGGCTGCAACGGACACCTTGAACCAGGTGCTGCCGGCCCGGGCCAGGGAGACAGTGGCAATAAGGTACACCAGCGCCGCGAACGCGGACAGCAGGTACGCCAGCGGCGCCTCGGAGAACTTGGTGAGGATCTGGTAGCCGGCGCGGGCCGAGGCCGAGATGGCGAAGACAGCGTAGACGGCGATGAGCAGGCGCCCCGGCCCCGTGTTGCGCGTGTTCCCGCCGGTTACGTTCGCGGCCGGGTCCTGGGCGGTGCCGGGGACAGCGGAGTGCTGGTCTTTCACGTTGTGTGCTTCTTCCACTTCAGTACCAGATCTGGTTCATTCGGGCGGCCATCACCAGCGCGGTGACACCCACGGCGGCCAGGACAAAGTTGCTCCACCGGGTCCGCTCCAGGATGGACCAGTAGACGGCGGCGGGCGGCAGGAGCATGGCCGTGGCAAGGTAGCCCCAGAATTCCCAGGCCTCCCCGGCGATGGGCTCACCGGCAATAACACGCACGATGGATCCCACCAGGTAGACCAGGAGGGCCACCTCGACCACGGCGACCGAGAGGATGGTGACGTCGTTTGGTGCTTTTTTCAGGATGCCGGCCAGGAGGCAGATCCCGGTGGACAGGAGCCCCGCCACCAGGATGATGTAGAAATACGCGTCCACCCTCAGGCCACCCCGGAGGCGCCGGTACCGGTGCCGGGGGCAAATACCAGCACGGGCTTGGCGAAGCTGCCCGCGTCGGCCAGCAGCGCCACCAGGCTTCCGTCGGGGGCGAAGGCGGCTGCGGGATGGTCGGTGGTGGCTGACTCCGGGCTGCCGGGGGCAGCACCTGCGGCAATCCGCCGGCCAAAGGAAATCTCGGTGGCTTCTTCGGGGCTCAGCTCACGGTTGGGCATCAGCGCACGGGCGGCCTCGGACATGTCAAGGACGTTGAGCTCCTCCGCAAGCTGCTCGAGGGTGCGTGCCTGCTCCAGTGAGTAGGGCCCGACGTGCGTCCGCCGGAGGGCGGTGAGGTGCCCGCCGACGCCAAGCGCGTTGCCGAGGTCCCGGGCAAGGGCCCGGATGTACGTCCCTGAGGAACACTCAACGGTAACGTCCAGGTCCACGACGTCGGCCCCTGCATCCCTGCTGATGCCGTGCACCTCAAACCGGTGGATGGTGACCGGGCGGGCCGCGAGCTTCACCTCTTCACCGGAGCGGACCCGGGCGTAGGCGCGTTCCCCGTTGACCTTGATGGCGCTCACGCTGCTCGGCACCTGCTGGATCAGCCCGGTGAGGGCAGCAACGCCGTCGCGGATTGCCTGCTCGGCAACAGCGGAAGTGCCTGCCGTGGCAGTGACTTCACCTTCGGCGTCGTCCGTCACCGTTGACTGGCCCAGGCGGATGGTGGCGGTGTAGGTCTTGGAGGTGCCCACGATGTACGTCAGCAGGCGGGTGGCTTTGTTGATGCCCACCACCAGGACCCCGGTTGCCATCGGATCCAGGGTGCCGGCATGCCCCACTTTCCGGGTACCGGCAAGGCGCCGCATCCGGCCAACCACATCATGGCTGGTCCATCCCTGCGGTTTGTCCACTATCACCAGTCCAGAAAGCACGCTTCCCAGTATATCGGCGCTGGTCCCGGCGCCCGCCCACCTCCGAAGGGGCCGGGTATCACCGCCAACGCCGCTGCGGCGCCCGTTAGGATGGCAGGCATGCCTGAGCTTGCCGCCCACGTCCGCGACGTCCCCGTCAACCAGATCCGGGAAATCACCGAAGCCGCGTGGCGCACCCCCGGCGCCCTGGTCCTCAGCATCGGCGAACCAGGGTTCCCGCTCCCCCGCCATATCCTCGACTCCGGCATGGCCTGCCTGGACAGGGACGAGACCAACTACACGCCCAACGCAGGCATTCCCGCGCTGCGGGAAGCTTTTGCGGCACGGTTCAGGGAGCGCGCGGGCGCCGGCAACAGCATCGGCGCGGACCGGGTGTACGTGGTGGACGGCGCCCAGCAGGGGCTGCACTTCGCCATGAGCCTGCTGCTCTCCCCAGGGGATGAAATCCTGATTCCCAACCCGGGCTACCCGACGTTTGCGATGACCAGCCGCCTTTTGAACGCCGTGCCGGTGGGTTACCCGCTGTACCCGGACCACGGCTTCCAGCCCAGGACCGGGGACATCGAGGCGCTCATCACGGACCGGACCCGGGTGCTGGTCCTGAACTCGCCCTCCAACCCGCTGGGCGCGGTCCTCAGTGAGGACCTGACCCGGGAGCTGGTGGAGCTGGCCCGCCGCCACGACCTGTGGGTGATTTCGGACGAGTGCTATGAAGCGTTCACCTACGATGTGCCGCATGTGAGCCCGGCAAGGTTCGACGGCGTTCTGCCCGGAGAGGCGCGCGTCTTCACCTTGCTGACGCTGTCCAAGACCTACGGCCTCACGGGGCTCCGGATCGGCGCCCTGGTGTGCCCGCCGGGCCTGGAGCGGACGATGAACAACGTGATGGAGTCCATCGTCTCGTGCGTGGCATCGCCGTCACAATATGCCGCGCTCGCGGCCCTCACCGGACCGCAGGACTACGTCCGGCAGACGCACGCGCACTACCGGGCCAACCGGGACGCCGCCTCCGCCGTGCTCGATGCCAAGGGCATTCCGTATTTGAAAGCCGACGGCGCGTTCTACCTTTGGGCAGATGTGTCCCATGCCAGCGGCGGCGACGTGCGCGCCTGGGTACGGCGCTTCCTGGCCGAGTCAGGCGTCGCGCTTGCGCCGGGAACGGCATTTGGCTCCATCGGAGAGGGCTGGGTGCGCATCGCGCTGTGCGGCAAAAGGCAGGAACTGCTGGAAGGCCTGGCCCGGCTGCCGGACCGCGGCTAAGCCGAGGTGTGGGGGCTCCCCGGCCAGCG
Organism: Pseudarthrobacter sp. NPDC058329; assembly: GCF_042879835.1. Classification (NCBI taxonomy): domain Bacteria; kingdom Bacillati; phylum Actinomycetota; class Actinomycetes; order Micrococcales; family Micrococcaceae; genus Pseudarthrobacter; species Pseudarthrobacter sp. NPDC058329. The sequence goes on along the minus strand of NZ_JBHVZR010000013.1, from coordinate 127,337 downwards.
CCCCCTTCGTCAGCGGCGGGTACCGGAAAGAGACCTGTCCAACCACCTGCGCAGGTCTTCCGCGGGGGCAGCACCGGCCTGCCGGGCAACCACTTTGCCGTCAACGACCACCATCAGCGTGGGAATGGCCTGCACGTCGAAGCGCCGGGACAGGCCCGGGGATGTGTCGACGTCGACCTTCACGAGTTTGATTTCGCCGGCCCGTTCACGGGCCAATTTGTCCAGGACCGGGCTTACCATCCGGCACGGCCCGCACCACGCCGCCCAAAAGTCCACCAGCACCGGAACGGGCGATTGTTCGGCCACGGAGCTGAAGTCAGCATCCCCGGCGTCCACAATCCAGGGCAGCCCGCCCCGGCAACTGCCGCAGCGGGGACTGCCGGCGGCGGTGGCGGGAATCCGGTTGGTCTTCCCGCAGTGCGGACATTTGACGAGGGTGGCTTCCATCCCTAGTAGTCTTTCCTGGTTTTGTGGGCGCCCCATGCCTGGAAGGGAGCGTCCGACGCCGGGACCTCACCCCTGCTGACCGGCAACAGGTCCGGGCGGGTCCCCGAGAAGTAGTCGTAGAAGACGGCGTCATCAAAGCCTGCGGAAGCAGCACCGTACCGGTCCGCTGCGAAATACACCCGGTCGATCCGCGCCCAGAGGGCAGAGGCCAGGCACAGCGGGCATGGCTCGCAGCTGGCGTAGAGGACCGCTCCCCGCAGGTCGAAACTCCGGATTGCGGCAGCCGCCGTGCGGATGGCCACCACCTCGGCGTGGGCGGTGGGATCGTTGTCGCGGGTGACGCGGTTTACTCCCTCGTGCACCTGCCCGTCCCTCGTCACCACCAGCGCCCCGAACGGTCCGCCCCCGTCAGCGACGTTTCGGGTGGCGAGGGCTACCGCCTGTTCCAGGTAATGATTGGCATTGCGCTGCTGGTGGTCCGCCTCAGTCATAGCTAGATCCTAGCCAAGGGGCCGGCGTTAGGGGATAAAAATAGGGGGCGGAAAAGGGGGAAAATCCCGAGTGGATTCTTGTCCGGCAGGCGTAATCTGGCGCCGGGGGTTTCCGTTTGTTTGCCTCTTTCGAGGCTCCTTATTCCGGCCCTCTAAGGGCGCCTAACCCGGAGTACCCAATGAAGAACAAGTTTTCCATCGTCGCGTGTCTCGCTGCTGCGGCGATAGCAATTCCTGCCGGGCCCGCGATGGCGGGGTCCACCCCTGAGCACTCGGAGCCGCGCACGTTGGCGGAGAACCTGATGGGACCCCTGAGCCTGGCCGTGGACTCCGAAGAGTCCGTTCTGGTCACCCAGAATTTCGCCAGCCTCCTCAGCCGGGTCAACGACGACGGAACTGCCACCACCGTGTACACGGGCAAGGAGGGTTGGGACGTGGCAGGCGTGGAATCCCGGCGCGGGACCACCTACTTTGTGGAGAGCGTGGGTGCCGGCGCAGGTGATCCGAATGCTCTCGAGGGCTATCTGAAGTCCATCGATCAACAGGGTGAAGTGCGAACCATCGCGAACCTGGCCGCCTACGAACGCGACCACAACCCGGACCGCGACCAGCATTACGGGTTCGGCCCCGAGGTATCAGCCGAATGCCTTGCCGGCTGGCCTGCGTTCCCGCCGGCCCGTTACCAGGGCGCCGTGGACTCGCATCCCTACGGCGTGGCCGTCCGGGGCGGTACGGCGTACATCGCTGACGCAGGAGTGAACGCCATCCTGGAAGTCGACATAGAGACCGGGGACGTATCCACACTGGCAGTCCTGCCGCCGCGGCCCGCCGTGATCCCGGCGGGGACGAGGATTCCGGTTGATATGGCCGGCAACACTGTGGAGGTTCCTGCGTGCGTGGTGGGACACGAGTACGCCTTTGAACCCGTGCCGACCGATGTGGAGTTCGGACCGGACGGCCGGCTGTACGTGACGTCCCTTCCCGGCGGGCCTGAAGATAGGTCCCTGGGAGCCCGCGGAGCCATCTTCCGCGTGAACCCCTGGTCCGGCTCTTCCCACGTGTGGGCGAAAGACATCCTGAGTCCCACTGGCCTGGCCTTCACTGACGACGGCGACGCGTACGTGGCGTCCATGTTCGGCAACGAGATCATCAGGGTCGACGCCTGGACCCGTGACAAATCGCAGTTCCTCGCCATCGACGGGCCGGCGGCAGTCGAAGTCCGTGGATCGACGCTTTACGCCACGGCGGGGTTCAATTTCGCTGATCCAAGCAAGGGAAAGGTGATCAAGGCCGGAATCCGGTAGTACAAGGAAAACCTTCCTGGCAAGCAGAAGCCCCGGACCGCAATTGTGGTCCGGGGCTTCTGCCGACGCCGGCTACTGCTTGTTGCCGTCCTCGTCGAGTTCCTCGTTGTCTGTGACGTCGAAGTCCTCTTCATCAAAGTCGTCTTCGTCGATGTCCACATCGGTGGACGCATCACTCTTGTAGGGATCGGCTTCCCCGGCGTGACTCGCTTTCGCTGCCAGGGCGGCCACTTCGGCGTCCCGCTTCTTGGCTTCCCGGAGCAGTTCCTCCAGGTTGGAGGCAACCACGGGAACCTGGTCCGCCACGAATTCAAGGCTGGGAGTCAGGCGAACGGTGACGTTGCGCCCCACCTCCTGGCGAAGCACGCCCTTGGCCTTCTCAAGCCCCTTGGCGGCATCCGCCTGCACAGCCTGGTCACCAAACACTGTGTAGTAGATAGTGGCATGCTGCAAATCATTGGTCACCCGGGCATCAGTAACAGTGATGCCCTCCAGCCGGGGATCCTTAACCTTCCGGCCCAAGGCCTCAGCAACAACAACCTTAATCCGCTGCGCCAACTTGGCAGCACGTGCCGGATCAGCCATGAACAACTCCTAAAGAAGAAGAAAAGATGTGGGACGTACGACGGCGGCGGGGCTGGTTCGGCTTCTGGGTTGCCGTCGCTGCCCCGCACCTTGGTAAGTCAGGGACGATGCCGGAGAGTTTTGGGGGCGCCCGGGAGTGGCATCGGGCCTACCGGAGCTGGGCGGTAAAGGATCGCAAGATCCTTTACCGCCCAGCGTAGGGGCGGGGCGCCCCCAAAACTCGGAGGCGACCCCGCTAAACGAACAGCCTAGACGCGCGGCTTCTCACGCATCTCGAAGGTTTCAATGATGTCGCCTTCGGTGATGTCGTTGTACGAGCCAAGACCGATACCACACTCGAAGTCCGTGCGGACCTCGGTGGCGTCGTCCTTGAAGCGCTTGAGCGTCTCAACGGTGAGGTTGTCACCGATGATCTTGCCGTCGCGGCTGATGCGTGCCTTGGTGTTGCGTCGGATGATGCCCGAGCGGACGATCGAGCCTGCGATGTTTCCAAACTTGGAGGAGCGGAACACTTCGCGGACCTCGGCGGTGCCCAGCTGGAATTCTTCGTATTCCGGCTTGAGCATGCCCTTGAGCGCCATCTCGATGTCATCAATTGCGGAGTAGATGACGGAGTAGAAGCGCATGTCCACGCCTTCGCGGTCTGCCAGTTCGGCAACACGCTCGGCAGGCTTGACGTTGAAGCCAATGATGACGGCACTGTCGACCGTCGCCAGGTTGACGTCGTTCTGCGTGATGGCACCAACACCGCGGTGGATGACCCGCAGCTGCACGCCTTCGCCGACGTCGATCTTGAGCAGGGCGTCTTCGAGGGCTTCCACGGCACCGGACACGTCACCCTTGAGGATGAGGTTGAGGGTGTCGATCTTGCCGTCGGCCACTGCCTGGTCGAAGTCTTCCAGGCTGATGCGCTTGCGGCGCTTGGCCAGGGCGGCGTTGCGGTCCGCTGCTTCACGCTTCTCGGCGATCTGGCGGGCGGTGCGCTCGTCAGCGGTCACGAAGAAGGTGTCGCCTGCACGCGGGACGTTGGACAGACCCAGCACCTGGACGGGGCGGGACGGGCCGGCCTCGGTCAGGGCGCTGCCGTCGTCGTCGAACATCGCACGGACGCGGCCGTGGGCGGTGCCGGCAACGATGGTGTCGCCGACGCGCAGCGAGCCGGACTGCACCAGGACGGTGGCCACGGAACCGCGGCCCTTGTCCAGGTTGGCTTCGATCGCGATGCCGCGGGCGTCCTTGTTCGGGTTGGCGCGCATGTCCAGGGCGGCGTCTGCGGTGAGCAGGACTGCCTCGAGCAGCTCGTCGATGTTGAGGTTCTGGCGGGCAGAGACCTCCACGAACATGGTGTCACCACCGTATTCTTCGGGAACCAGGCCGTACTCGGTCAGCTGGCCGCGGACCTTGTCCGGGTTGGCGCCTTCCTTGTCGATCTTGTTCACTGCCACCACGATCGGCACGTTGGCTGCCTGGGCGTGGTTGAGGGCTTCAACGGTCTGGGGCATCACGCCGTCGTCGGCTGCGACCACAAGGATGGCGATGTCGGTGACCTTCGCACCACGGGCACGCATGGCGGTGAACGCCTCGTGGCCCGGTGTATCGATGAAGGTGATCTTCCGGTCCACATCCTCATGCGTGTGTGTGACCTGGTAGGCGCCGATGTGCTGCGTGATGCCGCCGTGCTCGCCCGCCATAACGTCGGACTTGCGGATGGCATCCAGCAGGCGGGTCTTACCGTGGTCCACGTGGCCCATGACGGTGACAACCGGAGGACGCGCCTCGAGGTCTTCGTCGCCTTCGGCTTCGAGCTCTGCTTCGAAGTCGATGTCGAAGGTGGAGAGCAGCTCGCGCTCCTCGTCCTCCGGCGACACAACCTGGAGCTTGTAGCCAAGCTCCTCGCCCAGCAGTGCGAAGGTTTCCTCGTCCAGCGACTGGGTGGCCGTTGCCATTTCACCGAGGTGGAACAGCACGGTTACCAGCGCGGCGGGGTTCGCCTCGATCTTGTCGGCGAAGTCCGTGATGGACGAGCCGCGACGGAGGCGGATCACAGTGTTGCCGTCGCCGCGGGGTACGCTCACGCCACCCAGCGACGGGGCACTCATCTGCTCAAGTTCCTGGCGCTTTGCCCGCTTCGACTTGCGCTGCTTGCCACGACCGGCGCCGCCCTTGCCGAAGGCACCCTGGGTGCCGCCGCGTCCGCGGCCGCCCTTGCCAAAGCCACCACCGGCGGGAGCACCGCCGCCGCCACCGGGACCACCGGTTCCGGGAGCACCACCCGGGCGTCCCGGACCACGGCCGCCGGCACCCGGACGTCCGGCACCGGCCGGAGCCGGGCGTTCAGTGCGGTTGGGCATCATGCCCGGAGTAGGACGGTTTCCACCGGCACCACCGGGACGCGGTGCACCGGGGCGCGGGCCGCCGGCACCTGCAGCGGGACGGGGCCCACCGGCGCCGGCTGCGGGACGCGGACCACCGGGACGGGGGCCACCGGCACCTGCCGCGGGACGGGGCCCACCGGGGCGGTCGCCCTCGGTACGGCTTCCACCCGGGCGGGGCATGCCCTGCGAGGTGGCAAACGGGTTGTTGCCCGGACGGGGAGCGCGCTCACCGTCGCCGCCACGGCCGCGGGGCATGCCCTGCGAGGTGGCGAAGGGGTTGTTGCCCGGACGGGGACCGCCGGGACGGGGTGCGGAGCCACCCTGTGATCCGCCGGGGCGGGTGGGTGCGGCCGGGGTTTCGGCCTTGGGGGCCGGGCGTGCACCGGGCTTTGCGCCGGTGGACGGAGCAGCTTGCGCAGCGGGGGCCGCCGGAGCGCTGGCAGCGGGTGCTGCCGGAGCCGCCGGGGCAGCAGCCTGGACAGGTGCTGCCGGGGCTGCGGGGGCAGGTGCCTGCGCCTTGGGGGCCGGAGCCTTGGGCGCTGCCGGACCGGGAGCGGGGGTTGAAGGACGTGCTTCTGCCGCCGGAGCGGCTGCCTTGGGCGCGGCGGCCGGGGCTGTTGCCTTGGCAGCGGCGTCGGGGAAGGCGTTGCGCAGTTTACGCACAACGGGAGCCTCAATGGTGGAAGAGGCGGAGCGAACGAATTCGCCCAGTTCCTGCAGTTTTGTCACTGCATCTTTGGAAGTAATACCGAGCTCTTTGGCGAGCTCGTGTACGCGGACCTTGGCCACATTTCTCCTGTCTCGGTCCGCACCGAGCCAGGCACGAACCGTCTACTTCTTACTGCGGGCCCAAGCCGCGATTACTGCAGAAGGGCCCATTGCAGAGCGCAACAAAGTTGTCATCGTTGCGCACTCATCGCTGGGAACTCATCGGGTTTCCATCAGTTTTCTGACCCGCTTTCAGGTTGGACGGTTGGTGTTGCAGTTGCCGTGGCTGCAACGCTCGTTCCGGACTTGATCCAGTGTTCGACGGCGGCCGTTCCGGTTGCGCCCGCAAGGGCACGTCCGAAAGCCCGCCGTTTAATCGCCAGAGCCAGGCACGATTCGCTGGGGTGCAGCCATGCACCCCGGCCAGCCATCCGGCGTCGTTCATCCACCAGGACAGCGGTTGAGCCGCTGCCTTCGGCGACGAGCCGGAGTAGTTCAGACCGCTTGCCCTTCTTCCGGCAGCCGATGCAGGTACGTTCCGGTTGACTCCCGTTGTGAAGCACTGCCACGGTCATCTTCCTGACGTTCATAATCTGCTGGCCTTGTTGCACCTTGCCTCCGCTTGTCCAGCGAAAGGGGGTACACACAGGGCGCACGACTGCCGGCCGTTGGGCGCGGCCTTTTCTATTCTAGCCCCTCCGGGCCATTCTGCCCGAAACCGCCGTGCGGTTCCGGCGTGGCCGGCCCCTCCGGGGCCGAGCTAGTTTTCGCGCGCGGTTGCGGCGTCGGAAACGATGTCGATGCGCCAGCCGGTGAGCTTGGCGGCGAGGCGGGCGTTCTGGCCCTCCTTGCCGATGGCCAGGGAAAGCTGGTAATCGGGAACCACCACGCGGGCGGAACGGGTGGCCTCGTCGGTAATCGTGACCGAATTCACCCGCGACGGCGAGAGTGCACTGGCAATGAACGTGGCGGGATTCTCGCTAAAGTCGACGATGTCGATCTTCTCATCATTCAGTTCGGTCATGACCGCCCGCACGCGTGAACCCATTTCACCGATGCACGCGCCCTTGGCGTTGATGCCGGCGGCGTTTGCCTTGACGGCGATCTTGGTGCGGTGGCCTGCTTCCCGGGCCAGTGCGACGATCTCGACGGAGCGGTCGGCGATTTCCGGCACTTCCAGTTCGAAGAGTTTCCGGACCAGTCCCGGGTGCGACCGCGACAGCGTCACGGACGGGCCCTTCGAACCGCGGTGCACATCGATGACGAGGGCGCGCAGGCGGTTGCCATGGACATATTTCTCCCCGGGCACCTGCTCGGGAGGCGGCAGGAGTGCCTCAACTGCCCCCAGGTTGACCTGGACCATGTGCGGGTTGTGCCCCTGCTGGATGGTTCCGGCCACGAGTTCGCCTTCACGGCCCTTGAACTCGCCGAGGACATTGTCGTCCTCAACGTCGCGCAGCCGCTGCAGGATGATCTGGCGGGCGGTGCTGGCAGCGATGCGGCCAAACCCTTCCGGGGTGTCCTCGAACTCGCCGATGGGGGCGCCGTCGTCGTCAATTTCCACAGCCCAGATGGTGACGTGGCCGCTCTTGCGGTCCAGCTCAGCGCGGGCCTTCTCGAAGGCGCCGGGTGATTTATGGTAGGCCACCAAAAGGGCCTGCTCAATGGTGGGGATCAGGAGGTCCAGCGGGATTTCACGCTCACGCTCCAGAAGTCTCAGTGCGCTCATGTCAATATCCATCAGGCCTCCTCAGAAGGTCCATTGTGTTCAGTTTCCAGACCGTCCCCGTTGAGGTGGCTGAATTCGATCTCGACTTTTCCGTTGCGGATCCTGTCGAAAGGAAGCTTGATGGGATCGCCCTGTTTGGGCTTCATTCCCTTTTTGACGGCGATCTCGGGCACGATCATCACGCCGCCGTCATCCACGGACTGGACGCGGCCCATAACGTTGTCGCCCTGGACAACGTTGACCTTGACCATTCGTCCTTTGGCGCGGTGCCAGTGGCGCGCTTCCGTCAGCGGCCGGCCGACGCCGGGCGAGGAGACTTCGAGGTCGTAGGGACGGCCGTCGTCGCCGGGATCATTGTCCAGCACATCGGAGAGCACCTTGGAGATGTCGGCAATGACGTCAAGGCTCACGCCGCCGGTTTCCTCCTGCGGCAGGTCCACCACCACGTGGACCACCCGGTGGGAGCCGGGGATGATCGCCACGTCCTCGAGGTACAGGCGGTTGGCCTGGACCGAGGGTTCAAGGAGGGCCCTGAGCCGTGCAGCTTCCGGACTGGGTGCGGCCTCAGCCTTACCCGTTCCGGCCTGGTCTGATGAAGCCGTGGCTTCTGCATTGCTCACGATGCCGGCCGCCTCCCGTTAGATGATGTTGTGTGTACTAGCGTAGCTATTTTAGCCGTTCATTGGTGCACGGAGTCCCCCCTCCGCGTGACACCATGGTCTGTTGTGAAAGACGACAACCAGGAGAACCGCCCACGGATGCGCTATTTCCGGTATGCCGTTTATTCGCTCGCGGCCCTCCTCGTCCTCAGCCTGGGTTTTGCGCTGATCCCGGCTGAACCGCCTGCACCTGCGGAACCGCCGTTCTCGGAGCGGGCCCGTGCGGCCGCCCTGGAAGATGTTCTGCAGCTCCGGTCCGCGGGGCTGGAACTCGCTGCTTCCGGCCCGAAGACCGCCGACGGGGGATCTCCCGCGGTACCGTTGGATCCGGTTGTGACCTTGCTGACCATCCAAGCCCGGGCGCTGCTGCTTCCCGGGGATCCGGCCTCCGCTGCGGCGTCAGCCACAGCGACGGCGTCGCCTCCTGTCGGCGCTTCGCCTTCAGTTTCTCCCCCGTCGCCGGCCCCTCCCGCCCAGGCAACTGTGGCGGAGTTCGCCGCCGCCCTCGCGGCCAGCGGGCAGCAACGGCTGAAGGACGCAGAAACAGCCGACGGCGGCATGGCACGCCTGCTGGCCGGCGCCGGCACCGCGCAGCAGCTGGCAGCCGGGCAGCTTGGGGTACAGGGCGCATCAGCCGAGGAAGACCAGCCGCACGAAGGTACGGCACAGGACGGGATGCCAGGCAGCCCGGAGTCACCTAATCCTGCGGAGGCGTCCGGCTGCCCGGCGACGCCGGGCGGGCAGGCGGATGCCAGCAACAACAACGGCACCGCTGACGGCAACGTCACCAGCACCAGCACCAGCACCAGCACCAGCACCAGCGTGGGTGCCGCGCTTGCAGCCACCGCCGAGGCGGAACTGGAGGCGGTATACGGCTACCAGGCCGCGCTCACCCGGCTGCCCCCTGAAGGCGTGTCCACGGCCTCGGACTTCCTGCAACAGCACCACGACCTCGCGGACCAGGCCCGGACCCTCAGCCTGAAGCACTGCGGAACCCCGGCCCCGCAACCGCCGGGGTACGTCCTTGACCAGGGGTTCCTCGATGCTCCGGCGGGGGGCCTTGCCCGTTTGGAGGCGGATACTCTGCCCGCTTACGGGGACCTCGTGGCGGTGGCTGACGGCGAGACGCGGCTGTGGGCCCTGGCAGCACTGCAGGGGACGGCCCGCCGCGCCCAGCATTGGGGCGCCGGTCCAGACCCGCTGCCCGGCCTGGTCCTGGACGAAGCCCAGCTTCCGCAGCTGGCATCGTAAGGGCCCGAAGATCGCTGCCCGCTGCCCGGGCCGGCTGCATAAACCGCCGATGATGGCGGGCCTGCCACGCCGGGTGGTTTGCTGGAGGGATGGACGCCGCACCAGCCCCTTCTTTCCATAACAACGAACCGCACGGCAACGACATTGCGCAGCGGCTGAATTGGCTGCGGGCAGGCGTCCTGGGTGCCAACGACGGCATTGTCTCGGTCGCGGCCATTGTTGTTGGTGTGGCGGGAGCCACCGCACAAACCGGGCCAATACTCACGGCAGGAGCCGCCGGTCTGGTGGGCGGGGCCATATCCATGGCACTGGGAGAATACGTCTCCGTCAGCAGCCAAAGCGACAGCCAACGCTCCTTGATAGAAAAGGAACGCCGTGAGTTGGCGGAGGAACCGGAAGAAGAACTTGCCGAACTTGCTGCCCTTTACCTGGCCAAGGGCCTCAGCCCGGAAACGGCCGGCAAGGTGGCCCGGGAACTCACAGAGCATAACGCCTTGGCCGCGCACCTGTCCGCCGAACTCAACATCGACGAGACTGACATTGTCAGCCCCTGGAGCGCGGCGTTCGCCTCCGCCGTCGCCTTCATCACCGGCGCCATCCTCCCCCTGCTGGCAATCCTGCTCCCGCCTCCGGAGGTCCGGGTCCCCGTCACCTTCGCCGCTGTCCTCCTTGCCCTGGCCCTGACGGGTGCGCTGGGGGCCTGGATCGGCGGCGGCTCGAAAGCCCGGGCAGCCGCACGGGTGGTGGCAGGAGGGGCGCTCGCGCTCGCCGCCACCTTCAGCGTTGGCACCCTGCTCGGGGCCACCGGCGTGGTCTAAAGAAGCGCCCTGCCACGGTGCCCCCGCCCCTGCGCCTAGGCTGGAGCTGATGAGCGGGCCGGCAGCAGTACCAATCCCACCTGACCTCACTGCGCGGTACAGCCGCAGCAGTGCTGGTCGGGCGTGGCTCGCGTCCTTGCCGGACCTTGTCCAGGGCCGGTTGGAGAACTGGCAGCTGACGCCTGACCTGCGTCCGGGTGCCCTTCCCTGGAACGGCCACGGCGGGGTGGTCATCCCGGTACTCCAGGGGGACGGCACCAAGGCTGCCCTCAAAATCGCCTTCCCGCATGATGAAGCCCGGGTGGAGCGGCACGCACTGGCACTCTGGCAGGGGCGGGGCACTGTGGCGCTGTTGGCTTCCGACGCGGGTACCTGCGCCATGCTCCTGGAACGGCTCGACGGCGAACGCCCGCTCGCGGCCGTCCCCCTGGAGGAGGCCGTGGAGGTGTGGGGCGGCCTGGTGCGGCAGTTGGGCATCACCCCCGATGACCGGCCGCAGTGGCAGGAGTTCGAACACATTGCTGCCCGGGCTGAGCAGTGGAGTGATGACCTGCCGGCGGAATGGGAACAGCTGGGGCGCCCGTTTCCGCGCTGGCTGCTGGAGGCCGCCCTTGAGGTGTGCCAGACCCGGGGGGCGGTGGGGCGGCGTTCGGCACGCGATGTCCTGGTCCATACGGACCTGCACTTCCTCAACGTCCTGGCCCGTCCGGCTGCGTCCGCACCGCCAGGCACAACAAACCCGCGGGCCTCTCCGACGGCGGCAGGCTATGCAGCCATCGATCCGCAGCCCATGATCGGCGAGCCGGAGTTCGCGGTGGCTCCGCTGCTGTGGAACCGCCTCGCCGACCTGCCACTGCACGGCTCCGAAGCCGGGCTGCGGCGGCGCTGTGCCGATTTCAGTTCTGCTGCAGGCCTGGACCCTGACGTTGCACGGCAGTGGGGCATCGCCCGGGAAGTGGAGAACGCCCTGGCGTACGCGGGAAAGCCGAACCATGGCGGCGACCTCGCGCGGTCCCTGTGGGTGGCCAGCACTTTGGCTGGCAAAACCCTCGCCGGGCTTCCGTCAGCACACCGTTTGCCCGAACCTGGAGAGGCTGTCGGGGCGCGTTGACCATCGCCGGTGGCAGGTCAGATTCCCCGCACGGCAGCGAGGGCGGAACCGACGGCGGCCACGGCAGTGCGCACCTCGTCCCCTGCCGTCTGCCAGTTGCTGACGGAGATGCGAAGGATGTCCCGGTCCCGCCAACGGGATCCGGACATCCAGACCCTGCCGTCGGCGATGATGCGTGCCGTCACGGCACGGGTGGTGGCGTCGTCACCAAAAGCCACCGACACCTGGGTGTAGCCGACGTCGTTCAGGACCTCCACGCCGTCGAGCGCTGCCAACCCTGCCGCGATTTCCGACGCTGCGGCCACTAGCCCCCGCACCTGGGTGGCCACGCCGTCCCGGCCCAGGCTTTTCAGCGCCGCCCACACCGGCACACCGCGGGCACGGCGGGACAGCTCAGGCACCTTTTCGAACGGGTCCCCCGGGCCCTCTGCGTCCTGGATGAGATAGCTGGTGTGAAGGCCCATGGCGGACCGGAGGGCCGTTGAGTCACGAACAATGGCGATGCCGGAGTCATACGGCACGTTGAGGGTCTTGTGCGCGTCAGTCCCCCAGGAGTCGGCGTCCTCATAGCCGGCCGTCAGGTCCCGCAGTTCGGGCGCCGCCGCCGCCCAAAGGCCAAAAGCGCCGTCAATGTGGACCCACGCGCCGTGCTTCCGTGCGATCCGGAGGGCTTCGGGGAACGGGTCGAACGCCCCGGAGTGGAGGTTTCCTGCCTGCAGGCACACCAAGGCGGGCCCGGCACCTCCCGCCAGCGCGGCGTCGAGGGCTGCGGGAACCAACCGCCCCTGATCGTCAGCATCCACCACCACCGGCCTGCCCAGCCCCAGGTAACGGAAGGCAAGGTCCACGGTGTCATGCCGCTCCCGGCCCACGAAACATCTGATGCGGGGTGCCCCGCTCAGCCCGTCCCGGTCCAGGTCCCATCCCGCGTCGGCGAGGAGCCGCCACCGCCCGGCTGCCATGCCCGTGAAGTTGGCCATCGTGGCCCCGGTGACAAAGCCGACGTCGGACCCGGCGGGAAGACCCAGCAGCTCCAGCAGCCATGACCCGGCGCCTTCCTCGATGGCGGCCATGGCGGGGGTGGCGTAGCGGAGGCCGGCGTTTTGGTCCCAGGCGCTCACCAGCCAGTCAGAGGCAAGGGCAGCGGGCAGCGTCCCGCCAATCACCCAGCCAAAGAAGCGGCCCGAAGGCATCGCCATAAGCCCGGGTTCGGCTGCCTGCGCCAGGAGGTCAACGACGTCCTCTGCACGCATGCCGGAGGTGGGCAGCGGCCCGCCGAAGGCGCCGGTGAGGTCGTGGGCAGGCAGGCGGGGGCCGACGGGCCGGTCAGGCAGGCTGCGCAGCCAGGCCGAAGCGTGGCGTGCCGCGGCAGCTAAAGCAGGGGCGTACTCCTCTTCACCGTGGGGCATAGCTGCATGCTACGCCCCGCGTTTGGGTGCCCACGAGGCCCTGTCCTAACCCTGTTGGGCGAAGTTTTCCTGCCAGACGTCGTACCCGAGCTTGAGGATCAGGGCGGCCACCACCACAAGGAAGACTATGCGGACAAACCGGCTCCCCCGGGCTACCGCCGTCCTGGCTCCGAGGTACCCGCCGGCCATGTTGGCAACGCCCAGCAGCAGGCCCAGTCCCCACAGGATGGAGCCGTGCGGCAGGAAGAACATCAGGGCGCCCGCATTAGTCGCCATGTTCACAATCTTGGCCTTGGCGCTGGCTTCCAGGAACGCGTATCCCATCGCCGAAACCAGGGCGATGACCAGGAAGGAACCCGTCCCCGGGCCGATGAGGCCATCGTAGAAGCCGATGACGGCACCGATCATGCACGCCACTACATAGTGATTGTGGCCGTCGTGCCGCAAGGCGGTGATGTGGCCCGCGTCCGGTTTAAGGGCCGTAAACAGCGCGACTGCCACCAGTGCGGCCACGATGATGGGCTTAAACACGCTGGACGGCAGCGTAGCGGCCAGTACGGCACCGCCGAAGCTGCCCGCCAGCGCGATCACGGCCATCGGCAGTGCCGTCTTCAGGTCCGGTCCCACCCGCCGGTAGTACGTCACGGCGCTGGTCGCGGTTCCGAAAATGGACCCCATCTTGTTCGTTGCCAGTGCCTGCACGGGCGTGATGCCCGGGACCAGCAGCAGGGCGGGGAGCTGGATCAGCCCGCCCCCGCCCACCACGGCGTCCACCCAGCCCGCAGCGAAACCGGCCAGCAGGATCAAAACCAGCGTTGTGAGCTGGATGGACTCAAGCCCGGGAAGCACCTCCGGGATTAGGAGTTGCGGACAGCGTTGACTACGTAATCAACTGCCTTGTCCACGGCGACGTTTTCGGCGTCGCCGCTGCGGCGGTCCTTGATTTCCACCACGCCGTCCACCAGGCCGCGGCCCACGGCAAGGATGGTGGGCACGCCCAGCAGCTCGGCATCGCCGAACTTGACCCCTGGCGAGACCTTGGGCCGGTCATCGAGCAGGACCTCAAGGCCCGCAGCTTCGAGGTCTGCTGCCAGCTGCCCGGCGGTGGCAAAGATGTCCTCGCCCTTGCCGACAGCCACAACGTGGACGTCCGCGGGCGCCACGGCGCGCGGCCAGACCAGGCCCTTGCTGTCGTTGTTGGATTCGGCCAGCGCCGCAACGGCCCGGGTGACACCCACGCCGTAGGAGCCCATGGTCACCGTGACCTGCTTGCCGTTCTGGTCCAGGACCTTCAGCTCCAGGGCTTCGGCATATTTCCGGCCGAGCTGGAAGATGTGGCCCATTTCAATCCCGCGGGCAATCTCCAGGGGGCCGGAGCCGTCAGGAGCCGGGTCACCTTCGTGGACGTCGGTGCACTCGATGACACCGTCCCAGGTGAAGTCCCTGCCTGCCACCAGGCCGAAAACGTGCTTGCCGGCTTCGTTGGCGCCGGTGATCCAGGCCGTGCCGCTGACGACGCGCGGATCCACCAGGTAAAGCAGCTTCGTGGCGCTTTCGGCGCCCAGCAGCGGTTCGGACAGCGTCAGGCCGGGTCCGAGGTAGCCCTTGACGATCAGCGGCTGCTTCTTGAGATCGTCATCGTTTGCTGCTTCCAGTCCGATCTCACCGGCGATGGGCAGGAAGGATCCGATGTTCGCTTCCACGCGCTTCAGGTCCACCCCGCGGTCGCCGGGCAGCCCGATGACCACAAGCTGGCGCTCTCCGGTGGGCAGGGTAACCGCGAGGACAACGTTCTTGAGCGTGTCCGCGCCAGTCCAGGCGCCGCCGTCGGCCTCCGAACGGGGGGCCAGTTCGTTGGAGGCCGCCACCAGCGTTTCGATCGTGGGGGTGTCAGGAGTGTCGAGGACCTCGGCGGCCGGAGCTGCGGAGAAGTCGATGTCTGCCGGCGCCACCGTGGTGACGGCCTCGACGTTGGCGGCGTAGCCGCCGGCCGAGCGGACGAAGGTGTCCTCCCCGATCTCCGTGGGGTGCAGGAACTCTTCGCTCTTGGACCCGCCCATGGCGCCGGCGGTGGCGGTGACCGGGATGACCTCCAGGCCGAGGCGGTCGAAAATCCGAAGGTACGCGCCGCGGTGGGCGGCGTAGCTGGCGTCCAGGCCGGCGTCGTCGACGTCGAACGAGTAGGAGTCCTTCATGATGAACTCGCGTCCACGCAGGAGGCCGGCGCGGGGGCGGGCTTCGTCGCGGTACTTGTTCTGGATCTGGTAAAGGCTGAGCGGCAGGTCCTTGTACGAGGAGTAGAGGTCCTTGACGAGCAGCGTGAACATTTCCTCATGCGTGGGGGCCAGCAGGTAGTCGGCCCCCTTGCGGTCCTGGAGGCGGAACAGGCCCTCGCCGTATTCCGTCCAGCGGTTGGTGGTCTCGTAGGGTTCGCGCGGCAGCAGTGCCGGGAAGTGGACTTCCTGAGCCCCGATGTTCGCCATTTCCTCGCGGATGATGGCTTCGACCTTACGCAGGACGCTCAAGCCCAGCGGCAGCCAGGTGTAGATGCCGGGGGCCGCGCGGCGGATGTAGCCCGCGCGGACCAGCAGGCGGTGGCTGGCCACCTCGGCGTCGACAGGATCTTCACGCAGGGTGCGCAGGAATAGCTGGGACAGTCTTGTAACCACGGGTGGGTATCCGTTTCTGGGGAGGTGCTGGAGCAACAGCAGGCCGGGCATTTCGTCTGGGTACTAATCTACCGCCAAGCACAGAAGAGCCACGCCCGGGAATACAAAGCCCCTGGCCCCCCAAAAGGGCTGGTCATCGCATCCGGGGCGTGGCTCAGCGCCGTTATCGCCTAAGTACTGGTGAGGATTGGTGAGACCGCCCACGCCACTCCAGCGCAGCTAGATCGAACCTAAGTGATGACGGCCACAATTGACAAGTATCCTTGCTATTGGGGGCGCTGATTAGCGACTTATTCAGGCCTGGTTTTATTCCGTCGGGTGATGCACTGGCGGGCCGGCCGGTCCGAAGCACCTTGCGGTTCAGCGGAGGCGGCCATGTCACGTTCGGCTTTTGAAGAACCGCAGGGACACAACGACGGCGGGGCGGTGGCTACCAGCGGCCGCACCGTCCGGCGCGGCCGGCTTCAGGTCCTCCGCGACCCCGCGGTGGCGGAGGCGATTGCCGCCGTCGGACTCGAACGGCAGGCACGGCAGAAGACCGCGGACCTGTCCGCGGGCCAGCTCAGCCGGGTCTCCCTTGCCTGCGCCCTGGTGGCACAACCTCGGCTGCTCGTCCTGGACGAACCGACCGTCGGGATGGACCCGTGCTGCGCGCGGACCTCTGGGGCCGTTTCCGTTCCATGGCCGGGGAAGGGACAACCCTGCTCGTTTCGAGCCACGTGATGGAGGAGGCGAGCCACTGCGCCATGCTTCTCCTCCTCCGCGAAGGCCGGCTGCTTGCCCAGCTGACACCCGCAGAACTGAGCCGCCGGGGACGCAGCACGGATCTTGAGCAGGCCTACCTCCACGTGATCCAGGACGCAGCCGGAGGCCCTCCCGGCATAGCTCCGGAGGGCGGGGCTGCCCGTGGCCGGAGCGTGCAGCCGTGAACGCGATGATGATGCTTGCCACTGCCCGCCGGGTCCTGGAGCAGCTGCCCTCCGGCACCCTGGAGCGGCTGCTCACAACACCCGTCCACAAGGCCGACCTGCTCTTCGGGTACGGCCTGGCCTTCTCGATCATGGCGGCCCTCCAGTCCCTGGTGGCCACGGCCGTGGCCTACTGGATTTTCGGCCTGGACATCCAGGGCCCGCCGGGCTTCGTGGTCATGATCGCCGTCATCAACGCCGTCCTGGGCCTGGCGCTGGGCCTGTTGTGTTCCGCGTTCGCCAGGACGGAGTTCCAGGCCGTCCGCCCCGGAGCGGATGTGGCAGGACGTGGGCGGCCTGGTCCTGGCGTCCCTGACGCTGCGCAGGCGGACTGCGTGATGTACCACCCCGCGGAGACTCCGGCGGGATAGTGGCGGTCTAGAACAGAACGGTGGCGAACGTGCCCACCTGCCGGAAGCCGACGCGCTCATACGTGGCGCGGGCCCGCAGGTTGAAGCCGTTGACGTAAAGGCTGGTGACGGGAGCGATCTTCCGTGCCTGCTCCACTACGGCGGCCATATATCCGGAGCTGAGCCCCTGGCCCCGGTAGAGCGGATTCATCCAGACTCCCTGGATCTGGGTGACCTCCGACGTGACGGCACCCAGTTCGGCCTTGAACACCACTTCGCGGGCGCTGTTGAGGTGAACCAGCGAATGGCCCTGGCGGATCAGCCCTTCCACCCGCCGGCTGTAGAACTCCCTTCCGCCGAGGAAGGGAGAATAGCCCACTTCCTCCTCGAACATGGCGGCGCAAGCAGGAAGGATGCGGTCAAAGTCGGCAAGGTTTCCCAGCCCCAGGCCGGGGTCGGGCTGGATCGAGGGCGGGCCCTCGATGGTCATCAGGGGCTGCTCGTCGCGTACTTCGTGCGCCCGGTGGCCCAGTTCCACGAGTTCAGCGTGAAGGGCAAGAACGGACTCCGCCGGGCCGAATGCGGAGGCGTACCGGCGTCCTGACGCGTTGGCCACCACGGCGACGGCCCCGGCAAATTGGGCGTCCAGCTGGACCGGAACCAGGTTGGCCCCCGCCCAGCACGCACCCACCAGGACTCCGTCGTTGAACACGCCAATGACGCCGGCGCCGCCGCTGGTGGGTGCGGCGGTGCCGGAAGCACGCAGGTGCGCGAGAATAAAAACGTTGGTCACCGGGTCCTGCTGCGCCAGCAGCCGAAGCGCGGCGGTATCCGCCCCGTCCAGCGTACGGACGGAAATCCCCGGAGGGTCGGGGACGTCCTTACGAGACGCTAACCACGGGGCTACCCTTGACAGCATCTTCGCCATCGGCCTCCCCCATCTCTTCCGCGATACGCATGGCCTCTTCGATCAGTGTCTCAACAATTTCACTCTCGGGCACAGTCTTGATGACTTCACCCTTCACAAAGATCTGGCCCTTGCCGTTGCCGGAAGCAACACCAAGATCAGCCTCACGGGCTTCACCGGGACCGTTCACAACGCAGCCCATAACGGCCACGCGCAGCGGAATCTCCATGCCTTCAAGCCCGGCAGTGACCTGCTCTGCCAGCGTGTACACGTCAACCTGGGCACGGCCGCAGGACGGGCAGGAAACGATCTCCAGCTTCCGCGGGCGCAGGTTCAGGGATTGGAGAATCTGGTTGCCCACCTTAATTTCCTCTACCGGCGGGGCGGAGAGGGAAACGCGGATGGTGTCGCCGATGCCACGGGACAGCAGGGCACCGAAGGCGGTGGCGGATTTGATGGTTCCCTGGAATGCCGGGCCTGCCTCGGTCACGCCGAGGTGCAGCGGCCAGTCGCCTTTTTCTGCCAGCATCTCGTATGCCGCCACCATGATCACGGGATCGTTGTGCTTGACGGAAATCTTGAAATCGTGGAAGCCGTGCTCCTCGAACAGGGAAGCTTCCCAGACGGCGGATTCCACCAGCGCCTCAGGAGTGGCTTTGCCGTACTTCTTCATGATGCCGGGCTCCAGCGAGCCAGCGTTCACGCCGATCCGGATAGAGGTGCCGTGGTCCCTGGCCGCAGCCGCAATCTCCTTGACCTGGTCGTCGAACTTCCGGATATTGCCCGGGTTCACACGCACCGCGGCGCAGCCGGCCTCGATCGCCGCGAAGACGTACTTGGGCTGGAAGTGGATGTCCGCAATGACCGGGATCTGGGACTTTTTGGCAATGATGGGCAGCGCTTCGGCGTCATCCGCAGAAGGGCACGCCACGCGCACAATGTCGCAGCCGGACGCCGTGAGCTCTGCAATCTGCTGCAGGGTGGCGTTGATGTCCGTGGTGGGCGTGGTGGTCATGGACTGCACGCTGATGGGGAAGTCCGAGCCAACCCCTACCGAACCAACCTTGATCTGGCGGGTCTTGCGGCGGGGGGCGAGGACGGGCGGCGGTGCTGCGGGCATTCCCAGGCTGACCGAGGTCACGTGGACTCCTAGAGTAGAAAGGGGTGTTGAAGCGGCTACGCGGTGAAGCCGGCCAGCATGCCGGTAACGGGCGACCATTCGGTGATGCGGGTTCCGGCGATGACCCCGGCAGCGGCGAACGGGTCCTGCTTGAGGATGGAGTTCAGGGCGGCTTCGTCTGCCGTCTTGAAGATCAGCAGTGCTCCTGCTCCGTCCCCGTACGGTCCGCTGGCCAGAAGGGCACCGTCCTGGGCCAGGCCCGCGGTCCATTCACGGTGGGCCGGACGGGCAGTGCTCCGGGAATCGGTGGAATCAGCGGCGTAAACGTACTCAACGGCAAAAACTGTCATACCGCTACCCTATCGCCCTGCCTGCCCTTGCACCCATCCGGGGCGGCCGGTGGGTGTGCTGGTGACCCGGTGGGCTGTTCCTAGGAGAGGAACAGCACTTTAACCGCTGCTGCTGTTCCGGCCGCCCACAGCATGGAGGCCAGTGTTCCGATGATGAAGCGTTCGGCCGCCACGGGTGTTTCCTTCAGTTCCGCGAACCTGCCCAGGCCCTTGATGGCCACGATGTAAGCGATGGCCACAGGCTGGCCGGTGAGGATCGCCAGGCACACGCCGAGCCGCTCCAGCACTCCGATGATGGCCCCGCCGCGGAGGATGCGCTGGCTGGGGAGGGGTGCAGAAACGGAAGCGGCCGACGAAGGCGCGTCTGCCGCCGCTGTCAGCTCGCCATCCACGTTCTGGGCTGGGGTGCGTGGCGCGTCCACCGTCACGTCAGCTGCGGGGTCCTCGGCTGCCCTCCTGGCTTCCTCCGCAGCCCTGGCGGCATCGGCTTTGTCGTCGATGGTTCTGGCTAAGCGGAACACCAGGGCGGTTACCGGCCACCCGGCGAAGCCTGCCACGAGCAGTGCGGCAGTGATCCAGAGTGCGGTCACCGGGCTCCTTCATTCTGGGAACGGACAATGTGGGAGTGGGCGTAGTCCAGGAGCATTGCTGCAGCCGGCCTGGCTGCCCATTCTTCCTGCCAGCCGGATCGAAGGACGGCCCGGCTCACCGATTGCTCCGTAATTCCCAACTCGTGGGCAACGTGCTTCTGGCTGCCATGCCTGCCCTCGCCGCTCTGGAACGCGCGCAGCCGGTCCACCACCCGCCACTGCGCCTCGGTTCGCTGTTGCACTATCCTCCCCATCAGGCGCAGCACTGCCTGGGCATTTGCGGTGGCGTTGGCGCCCTCCTTGGCGTGTGGCGGGATGTCCCGGCCACGGCCCATAGTGCCGGATACCACTGACAACGGAACCTGGCCGGCTGCGGTCTTCGCGAGTTCAACGGCTTTTCGCGCCGCCACAAAGCCGCTGCCGGATCCTTCCCTGGGGCTCTGCCCGGAAGCCAGCTGCACGTTACCGATGCCTATTCCGACGTACCAGTAGCCGCTGCGCAGCGCCTGGAGGGCAATGTCCACGACTTCCGGGGCGTGCTCCACCACGCCCTGGAGCTCGTCGCCCACAGAACGCTCGAAGGCGGCGGGAGTGACGTCCTGCAGGGCGGAGATCAGGTCCGGGACCCGGTCAACGTCCGAAGAACTGCCCCGTTGGTCAATGGTCAGAACGTACATGCCACAACCCTAAGCAGCTGATCGTAATGAATCAACCCTAAATAGCTGATTATTGAAAATCAGCCAGTGAAGGCTGATAGACCAAAATCACCTAGTGGGGGTTTCTGAAGGAACGGCGTGCCTCACGCCTGTCCAAGCGACCCACGCGCCGGCAACTGCCATCAGCACCGCTCCCGCGGGCTGGGTTGGCAGGCTGCTCCCGGTTGTCGCCATCCCCAGAACTGCACCCAGGACGTAGAACAGCAAAGCACCTGCAATCCAGAGCGCGCCGGCCCAGCGCGGCAGCACACCGGAACGCCAGACTGCGATGCCCAGCAGGACACTGCCCACCACTGCGAGCAGCAGGCCAAGCAAAAACGCTGCGCTCATGGACTCCGGGAAGTCCAGCTGCATCACGTCCTCGTTTCCGCCCAGGTAGGCCTTCCCCACCGCGGGTGTCACGAACGTGGAAATTACGGCCGGCACCAGCAGTAAAGCCGTGCCCGCCGCCGCGGCCGCCATTGCTGGCAGCGCGAGCCGTCCCGAACGGCTGCCGGCAAGATAACAGCCCAGGGCGAACAACCCGAAGAGGGACACGATGGTGCCGCCCGTGCTCCCGAAAAGATGGCTCACCTGGTAGTAATCGGAGCTGACGAACCGGGCCCAGGCAGCCGGGTCCTTTTCCGGGTCCGGCTGGGGTTCCAGGCTTGACCAGGCTGTGGCGAGCCATGAGACGGGAAGGGCCCACAACCCTGCCCGGACCCACCGGCTGGTGTACCGCGTGTTCACTGTGTCCACCTCTTTCCAGGCGGGCCGGACCGTAGTTGACGGAACCGGAAGGTCAGCCGAAGAGGTTCACCGGCTTTACGATATCGGCGTAAATGAGGAGCGCGCTCATGCCCATCAGCAGGGCCGCCACCACATACGTCACCGGCAGCAGCTTGGCGATGTCGAAGGCGCCGGGATCCGGTTTGCCGAACAGCCTGGCCAGCTGGCGCCGGGCACCTTCGTACAGCGCGCCCGCAACGTGGCCGCCGTCCAGCGGCAGCAGCGGGATCAGGTTGAAGACCGCCAGCGCGAAGTTCAGCCCGGCAAGCAGTCCCACGAGGGTGGCCACCCTCGACTGGACGGGGATCTCCTCCATGGCAGCCACTTCACCGGCCACCCGGCCCACACCCACCACGCTGATGGGACCATTGGGGTCGCGTGGTTCCTCGCTGAAGGCGGCTTTCGCCACGCCCACCACACGCGCGGGCAGGTTGAACACCACCCCTGCCACCTGCCGGATGTTCTCGCCGGCCATGGGCAGGACGGACGACGCCGGCTGGGCCACCAGCTCTGTCTGCGCGCCAATGCCGAGGAAGCCGACGTCCTGGTACAGGAGGCTGCCGGCGTCGTCCTTCGCCTGCCGGCCGTCCGCACCAATGATGGGCCGGGCCGACAGCACGGGGGTCACGGTGGTGGAAACGGGGGCTCCGTTCCGCTCCACGGTGATAGGCACTTCACGCCCGGCCGACGCCCTGATCCATTCGGTCAACTGGTCCCAGCTGGCCACGGCTTTCCCGTCAAAGGAGGTGACGGTGTCATCGGGTTTGAGGCCGGCTGCGGCGGCGGGAGTGAGCTGGCAGTCGGCTGAATCCGGGTCCACGGTTTCGCCCGCTGCAACCTGGCATTTGGAGACGTCGGAAATGGTGGTGGTGGCTGTGGCCATGCCAAAGCCCATCAGCAGGACGGCCGTCAGCACCACGCCCAGGACCATGTTCATGGCCGGGCCGCCCAGCATCACGATGATTTTTTTCCACACCGGAAGACGGTAGAACACCCGGTTTTCATCGCCCGGGCCCACTTCCTCGTGGGCTGCGGACCGCGCCTCCGTGGCCAGGGTCTGGAACATGCCCGTGCTGGAGGGGCGAACGGATCCGTCCTCCTGGTTGGGCGGGTACATCCCGATCATGGACACGTAGCCGCCCAGCGGGATGGCCTTCACGCCGTACTCGGTCTCGCCCTTCCGCCGTGACCAGAGCGTTGGGCCAAAGCCGATCATGTACTTGGTGACGCGGACCTTGAAGATCTTGGCGGGCAGGAGGTGGCCCACTTCGTGGAGCGCAATGGAGGCAGCGATGCCGATGGCCACAAAGACAACGCCGAGGATAAAAAGGAGAACGGGGGTCATGGAGGTACTTGCTGCTTCCTAGAGACTGCTGACTGCTAAACGTTCATTGGCGCGTGCGCGTGCCCAGCCTTCAGCATCCAGCACGGTTTCCACTGTCAGCCCGGAGGAGCCTGAGTGTTCGCTGAGCACGGCGGCGATGGTGTCCACGATGTCCGTGAACCTGATGCGGCCGGCGTGGAACGCCGTGACAGCCTCCTCGTTGGCGGCGTTGAAGACGGCGGGGTAGGTGCTGCCCTGTTGGGCGGCGTCCTTGGCGAGATCAACGGCAGGGAACGCGGTCACGTCCAACGGTTCAAAAGTCCAGGTGGTGGCCTGGGTCCAGTCGCAGGCGGCGGCGGCACTGGGCACCCGGTCCGGCCAGCCCAGCCCCAAGGCTATGGGGAGGCGCATGTCCGGAGGGGACGCCTGCGCAATGATCGAGCCGTCGATGAACTGGACCATTGAATGCACCACGGACTGGGGATGGACCACCACGTCGATCCGGTCCAGCGGCACGTCGAACAGCAGGTGCGCCTCGATGACTTCCAGTCCCTTGTTCACGAGGGTGGCCGAGTTGGTGGTTACCATCACGCCCATGTCCCAGGTGGGGTGTGCCAGCGCCGCCTGCGGAGTGACACCGTGGAGTTCCTCCCGGGTCCTGCCGCGGAAGGGGCCGCCCGAGGCGGTGAGAATGAGTCTGTCCACCTCGGCCGCTGACCCGGAACGCAGGCACTGGGCGATCGCCGAGTGCTCGGAGTCCACCGGCACAATCTGGCCGGCCCGTGCTGCCGCCTTCACCAGCGAGCCGCCGACAATAAGGGATTCCTTGTTCGCCAGGGCGAGGGTAGCGCCGGACTTGAGGGCCGCCAGCGTGGGTGCCAGGCCGATGGAGCCCGTGATTCCGTTGAGCACAACGTCGGCCTCGACTTCGGCGATCCGGGTGGACGCATCCGCTCCGGCGATGATTTCTGGCCGGTAACCGAGCCTGCCCGCTGCGGCTGCAGCGTCATCGATCAACGTTGCCAGGCGGCTGGGGTCACCACCGGCAATGCCAACTGCCGCCGCCCCGGTGTGCACCGCCTGGCGCGCCAGTAGTTCCAGGTTGCCTCCTCCGGCGCTGAGGGCCACCACCTCGAAAAGGTGCGGAGCGCCGTCGACGACGTCAATCGCCTGAGTGCCGATGGAGCCGGTGGATCCGAGAAGGGAGATCTTGCGTGGCTGCATTGCTTAAGTATCGCGCACCAACCTTGACCTGAAGCGCCTTGACCGCGTGGTGGCCGGGCGTAACGTGGACTCCGTGGACTGGCTCTCCTGGTTTGACGCGCCGGAATACGAGTTCGCCCGGCAGGTGCTGCAGCGGGGCGTGGCAGCACTGTATTTCGTTGCGTTCCTGTCCTCCCTGAACCAGTTCCCTGTGCTGCTGGGCGAACGCGGCCTCCTGCCCGCGCCGAAGTACCTTTCCGGTTTCAGCCGCCTGCGCCGGCCCACCCTTTTCCGCTGGCGCTATTCCGACCGCCTGTTGCGCTGGGTGTGCGCGGCCGGGATGGTGGTGTCGGCACTGCTGGTGGCCGGGCTCCCCCAGCAGGGGCCGCCCTGGGTTCCGCTCATGGCGTTCCTGGGCCTGTGGCTGCTCTACATGTCCATCGTGAACGTCGGCCAGACGTTCTACGGCTTTGGGTGGGAGATGCTGCTTCTGGAGGCAGGCTTCACGGTGGCCTTCCTGGGGTCGAACCAGACAGACCCGCCGCGCACCATCCTGATCCTGGTCGTGTGGCTGGTGTTCCGGCTGGAATTCGGCGCCGGCATGATCAAGATCCGCGGGGGCCGGGAGTGGCGGGACCTGACCGCCCTGTACTACCACCACGAGACCCAGCCCATGCCGGGGCCGCTGAGCCGGCAGGCGCACCTGCTGCCCAAGCCCCTCCATAAAGTTGAAGTGCTGGGCAACCATTTCGCCCAGTTGGTGGTGCCGTTCTTCCTGTTCGCGCCGCAGCCGGTTGGCAGCGCAGCGGCGGCCGTGGTCATATTGACCCAGCTGTGGCTGGTGGCCAGCGGCAACTTCGCCTGGCTGAACTGGATTGCCATCGTGCTGGCGTTCGCGGCGGTCAGCGACCCGGTGGCACACGCCGTTGTGCCGGTTATTCCACTGGACTGGCACGGGGCTGGTGCATCCAGCGCCGCCGTGGGCAGGGACACTCCCCTGTGGTGGCTGGTTATCACGCTGGCAGTCACCCTGCTCCTGGTCATCCTCAGCTACTGGCCGTTGCGGAACCTGTTCTCCAGCCGGCAGCTGATGAACGCCAGCTTCAACCGCTGGCAGCTGGTCAACACCTACGGGGCGTTCGGGTCAGTGACCAAAAAGCGCATCGAGATCGTGGTGGAAGGCACACTGGACGGGGACCCGGACGACTCCTCGGAGTGGCGGGAGTACGGTTTCAAGGGCAAGCCGGGCGATGTCCGCAGGATCCCGCGCCAGTGGGCGCCGTACCACCTGCGGCTTGACTGGCTGATGTGGTTCCTCCCGCTGCGGACCGTCCATGAGGAGTGGTTTTACGCATTCCTCGGCAAGCTGCTGGAAGCGGACCGCCCCACTCTGCGGCTCCTCCGGCATGACCCGTTCGACGCCGAGCCGCCGCATTGGGTGCGCGTACGCAGCTACCACTACCGGTTTGCAACGCGCCAGGAACACCGCCAGACCGGGGACCGCTGGGTGCGGACGCTGCTCCACGAGCCGATTCCTCCAATTTCGCTGCGGCGGTCCGGCGGGCGGAAACGCTAGACGTGCTCCCCTGCCCGCCGGATCACAGCCTCGGCGTGCTTGAGGATGGGGCCGTCGATCATGTGGCCCTGGTACTGGAAAACGCCCTGTCCGGCCGCCGCAGCCGCCTGCAGCAGCGCTGCCGCAGCCGAGACTTCCGCTTCCGACGGCGCAAACGCACCGCGCACAGCGGCTGCCTGGCTGGGATGGATGCATGCCTTGGAGCCGAAGCCTGTAGCGACGGCGTCCGCAGCCTCCGCTGCAAGGCCCGCCACATCGGGAATGTTGGTATAAACCGCGTCCACGGCTTCCTTGCCGAAGGCCCGCGCGGCCAGGAGGACCGAAGACCGGGCGTGCAGCGCGACGGCCCGGTAGCCGCCGTCGTCCATCCTGCTGGAAGTCCCGCCCAATGACGCGAGCAGGTCCTCGGCTCCCCACATCAGCGCCACCACGTTGGGGGCAGCGGCGATTGCCGCGGCATTAAGGACACCCGCTGCCGTCTCACACAGGGCGATGACCTGGTAGCCGGACAAAGCCTCCAGCTGCGCCGCACTTTCGGCTTTCGCGAGCATCACTGTTTTGTAGGGAGTGTGGGCCAGGCAGTGGAGGTCCTTCTCGAATTCCTCGGTCCCGGCCGGGTTCACCCTGACAATGGTCCGGCTGGGATCCAGCTCGGGCTCGTCACCGGTGGCGCCGAGCTGGGCGAGAATTGCACCGCGCGCACGTTGTTTGTCCGCCGGGGCCACCGCATCCTCGAGGTCCAGGATGACGGCGTCGGCCCGGGTTGCAGCTTTCTGGTAGCGCTCCGGCCGGTCCGCAGGGCAAAAAAGCAGGGCAGGGCCCATCACAAAGGTCATACCGGTATTGTCCCCTCTCCCGCGCCGCCTGGCTGCCCGGGATGTGCTTCCCGCGTCCACATCAGGCAGCTGCGCTTCGCAAGCGCCACCACCGTGCCGTCCTGGTTGCGGCCGGTGTGCTCCATGGTGACGATTCCCTGGCCTGGCCGGGACGAGGATAGCCGCTTCCCGGTGATGACCGTCTCGGTGTAGAGGGTGTCACCGGGGTACAGCGGGTGCGGAAAGGAGACGTCGGTCAGCCCCAGCTGGGCGATGATGGTGCCCTGGGTGAGCTGGGAGACGGACTGGCCCACCATGGTGGCGAGGGTGAACATCGAGTTCACCAGCCGCTGGCCAAACGGTTGCCCGGCGCTCCAGGCCGCATCGAGGTGCAAGGCCTGGGTATTCATGGTGAGGGTGGTGAACAGGACGTTGTCCGCTTCCGTAACCGTGCGGCCTGGCCGGTGGGCGTACAGCGCGCCCTCCTCCAGCTCGTCGAAGTAGAGTCCGCGCTGCTCGATGACGCGCCGCTCTCCGGTGGCTGGGCCGGCGGTTGCGCCTGCCTGCCCGGTGGGTGGGCCTGCCTGCCCGGTTGTGTGGCCTGCCGGAACGTCGCCGCTCATACAGTCAGTTCCCGGTCTTCCTCAAAAAGCTCGGCGCCGGTGGCGGCCGCCACGTCCTCCACGGAAACGTTGGGCGCCAACTCCCGGAGTACGAGCCGTGAGCCGGAGGCGTCCGCTACCACGTCGATGACAGCCAGGTCCGTGATGATCCGGTCCACACAGCCTTTGCCGGTCAGAGGCAGGGAGCACTGCTGGACAATTTTCGGTTTCCCGTTGCGGTCCAGGTGCTCCATCATCACGATCACCTTCTTGGCGCCGAACACCAGGTCCATGGCGCCGCCCATTCCTTTGACCATCTTGCCCGGAATCATCCAGTTGGCGAGGTCGCCGTTCTCCGCCACCTCCATGGCGCCAAGGACGGCAACGTCCACGTGGCCGCCGCGGATCATTCCGAAGGAGGAGGCCGAGTCGAAGAAGGCAGCCCCCTTGTTGACCGTGACAGTTTCCTTGCCGGCGTTGATCAGGTCCGGATCAACGCCGTCCTCCGCCGGATAGGGGCCGACGCCGAGGATCCCGTTTTCGGAGTGGAGCACCACTTCCACGCCGGCGGGGATGTAGTTGGGTATCAGGGTGGGCATTCCGATGCCCAGGTTGACGTATTGGCCGTTGCTGAGTTCCCGGGCCACCCGGGCTGCCAGCTCGTTGCGGGTCCAGCCTTTGGCAACGGCTCCGTCCGCCGGCACCTCGTGCTGCTGGGCCGGTGCCCGGCGGTATTCGGGGCGGACACCTTCCGGCCGCGGCGCGTAGGGGCTGTTCGGGTCCATGGCTAAGCTCCTGCCTGCGGGGTGGTGACGTCCTGGTTGGCGGCGTTCTGGTTGGCGGCGTTCTGGTAGGGGCCCGCGGGGGCGGAGCCGCTCTGGTTTGCAGGCAGCCCGGATGGCGCCGTGAGGGCTACTGTCCGCTTCTCGATGCGTTTCTCTGCGCTGGCAGCCAGCACCACCCGTTGGACGAAGATGCCGGGGGTATGAATATGTTCCGGGTCCAGCTCGCCCGGTTCCACGAGTTCCTCCACCTCGGCGATGGTGATCCGCCCGGCCATGGCGCACAGCGGATTGAAGTTCATGGCGGTGGCGTGGAAAACCAGGTTTCCGTGGCGGTCGCCCTTCCACGCGTGGACCAGTCCGAAGTCCGGGGTCAAAGCCTCCTCCAGCACATAGTCCACGCCGGCGAAGGTGCGCACCTCCTTCGGTGCGGACGCGACGGCAATCCCGCCGTCGGCGTCGTACTTCTGCGGCAGGCCGCCCTCGGAGACCTGGGTGCCCACCCCCGCCTTGGTGTAGAAGGCCGGGATGCCGGCGCCGCCTGCCCGGAGTTTTTCGGCCAGGGTCCCCTGCGGTGTAAGGACCACCTCAAGCTCGCCGGCCAGGTACTGCCGGGCGAACTCCTTGTTCTCCCCCACGTAGGAGCTGATGGTGCGGCGGATGCGCCCGTCGCGCAGCAGGATCCCCAGGCCCCAGTCGTCCACGCCGCAGTTGTTGCTGACCGTTTCCAGCTCCGATGTCCCTGCCTGGTGCAGCGCGTCAATCAGGGATACCGGGATGCCGCAGAGGCCGAACCCGCCCACGGCCAGGGAGGCGCCGTCCGGGATGTCCGCAACTGCTTCCTCCGCGGTGGCAACAACCTTGTTAATCATCGGTGATCCTCTCAGGCCGGCTACAGTCCCAGTACTACAGTCCCAGTTCGCGGGCGATCAGCATCAGCTGGACCTCCGTGGTGCCCTCCCCCACTTCAAGGATCTTGGAGTCGCGGTAGTGGCGTGCCACGGTGAACTCGTTGATGAAGCCATAGCCGCCGAATACCTGGGTGGCATCCCGCGCGTTGTCCATGGCCGCCTCGCCTGCGACCATCTTAGCGATGGCCGCCTGGGTCTTGAACGGCTTTCCGGCCAGCATGCGGAACGCCGCATCGTAGTAGGCCAGGCGGGCA
The DNA here is from genome assembly GCF_042879835.1 of Pseudarthrobacter sp. NPDC058329. Lineage (NCBI taxonomy): Bacteria > Bacillati > Actinomycetota > Actinomycetes > Micrococcales > Micrococcaceae > Pseudarthrobacter > Pseudarthrobacter sp. NPDC058329. Next base: position 98,545 of record NZ_JBHVZR010000013.1, on the reverse strand, counting down.
GTGTGAGCCCGGGCTTCCATGCGGGCGATCTTGAACGAAATGGCCTGGTACTTGCCGATCCGGTGCCCGAAGGCGCTGCGTTCCTTGGCGTACTTGACCGAAAGGTCCACACACCCCTGGGCTGCGCCGGTGGCCAGGGCTGCGATGGCGATGCGGCCCTCATCCAGGATGGACAGGAAGTTGGCATAACCGCGGCCTTCCACCCCCAGCAGGTTCGCTTCCGGCACCCGGACATCCCTGAGGGTCAGCGGGTGGGTGTCCGAGGCATTCCAGCCCACCTTGTTGTACGGCTTTTCCGCCCTGAACCCGGGCGTGTCCGTGGGGACCAGGATGGTGGAGATCTCCTTCTGCAGGCTGCCGTCCGGGCGTTCCTTCTGGCCGGTCACGGCCGTAACGGTGACCAGGCGGGTAATGTCCGTGCCGGAGTTGGTGATGAACTCCTTGTTGCCATTGATTACCCATTGTCCGCCCTCCCGCCGGGCGGAGGTCTTGGTACCGCCCGCATCCGAGCCCGCCTCAGGTTCTGTGAGGCCGAAGCCGGCGAGCGCCTGGCCGGACGCCAGCATGGGCAGCCACTCCTGCTTCTGCTCTTCGGTTCCGAAACGGTAGACGGGCATGGCGCCCAGCGAGACGCCTGCCTCAAGGGTGATGGCGACGGACTGGTCCACCCGGCCCAGCTGCTCCAGCGCGAGGGCCAGGGCGAAGTAGTCCCCGCCCATGCCCCCAAGCTCCTCCGGGAAGGGCAGGCCGAACAGGCCCATCTCGGCCATCTGCTTCACCACCTCGTACGGGAAGCTGTGCTCCTCGTCGTGCTTGGCAGATACCGGAGCCACGACGGTGTCCGCGAAGTCCCGGACGGTGTCGCTGAGGTCCTGGTATTCCTCGCTCAGTTCAAAACCTGCCATGTCTAGGCTCCTTTGCCGTGTGATGGGTCTGTGTCTAATGGATCTGTGTCTGCTTGGTCTGTGCCTGATTGGTCTGTGCCGGTGGGGTGGCCGCTGCTGCCAGCGGCAGCAGCATGCGGGTGGACGGTTGCCAGCACCTGGTCCGCCTTGACAAGGTCGGCGGGTCTGGCGGTCAGGTGTACCGTCCCGTCCAAGGGAGCCAGCAGTTGGTGCTCCATCTTCATTGCCTCCACTGAAACCAGGATCTGGCCGGCCGCTACAGAGTCCCCGTCAGTGACCGGCACGGACACCACCGTCCCCGGCATCGGCGAGCGCACCGCCGGGTCCGCGGCGCCTTCCTCCCGGTGTATGGCCGCAAGTACCCGTTCAAGCCGCGACTCGCGGGTGAGTACCTCCAGCCGGCAGGACCAGCCTTCATTGCCAAGGAACAGCTCCGTGGGAACCCCGACGACCGGCGAATCATGTGCCGGGGCCCCCGGGCCACGGAAAACCGGGGCGAGGGCGTAGGTTGTTGCACGCCCGTCGAGGGTCAGCACGGCTGCGCGGGGAGAAAGGAACTCCAGCCGCGCCGGGCGTGCGGGCCCGTTGTCCACAGCCACGAGGACAGCTCGGCCAGCGCCCACAACCCGAGTGACAGTGCCCCGGGTGGTGGCGCCCCCGGTAGCAGTGCCCCCCGTGGTGGCGCCCCCGGTGACGCCGTCATCCGCCGTAGTCCCGGCGGCAGCGCTGATGCGCACCGTGGCCACGCCGCCGTCGGGCGTTCCCAAACTGACCTGCCGGGGTGCCGGTGCTCCCAGCCGCCAGCCATTCCGCGCGTACCAGGGACCCGGCTGCCGGGGTGCGTTGTCCTGTTCCCCGGCCCCGACAGAGTAGAGCGCTGCCGCGACCACTTCCGAATCGGCAACCCGGCGGAACGAGAAATCCTGCAGTTTGCGCTCTATCAGGCCGGTATCGAGCCTGCCGGCGCGGACGTCGGGATCATTGATGAGCAGCCGCAGGTACTCCACGTTGGTGTCCAGCCCCAGCGCTGTATATCCGGCGAGCGCCGCGTCGAGGGTAGCCAGGGCAGCCGCGCGGTTTTCGCCCCAGGCGATGACCTTGGACATCATGGGATCGTAGCTTGCCGAGAGCTCCAGCCCCTCCACCAGGGACGAATCCACCCGCACGATGCCGTTGCCGGCAGTAACCTGGGTCCGCGACGGGGCACTGGGCCGCTTTGGTCCTCCGGGCAGTTCGTCCAGCAGCAGCACTGTCCCGGTGGACGGCAGGAAGTTCCTCTCGGGAACCTCGGCGTAGACGCGGGCTTCCACTGCGTGTCCGTTAAGTTCGACGTCGGCCTGCCGGACGGTGAGTTCCCCGCCGGCCGCAATCCGCACCTGCCATTCAACGAGGTCAATGCCGGTGACCAACTCGGTGACCGGATGCTCCACCTGCAGCCGGGTGTTCATTTCCATGAAATAGAACTCCTCCGGTGCATCGTCGGAGACGAGGAACTCCACGGTTCCGGCGCCGCTGTAATTCACGCTCCGCGCGGCGTTGCAGGCGGCTTCGCCGATGCGGGCCCGGATCGCGCCGCCGTCGGAAAGCGCTTCGAGCAGCGGAGATGGCGCCTCTTCGATGACCTTCTGGTGCCGCCGCTGCAGTGAGCATTCGCGCTCGCCGAGGTGGATGACATTGCCGTGGTTGTCCGCGAGCACCTGCACTTCGATGTGCCGCGGGGTGGACACCAGCCGTTCCAGGAACAGGGTGTCGTCGCCGAAGGCGCTTGCCGCCACCCGCCGCGCCGTGGCGAGCGTGGCTTCAAGGTCCTCCTGGCGTTCCACCACGTGCATGCCCTTGCCGCCACCCCCGGCGGAGGGTTTGATGAGCAGCGGAAACCCCAGGGCGGCGGCAGCCCGTACCAGCTCACCGTCCGTCATTCCCGGTTGGGCAATGCCGGGTACCACGGGGACGCCGTATCCGGACACGTGGTTCTTGGACCGGATCTTGTCCCCCATCATGTTCAGGGCCTCGACGCCCGGGCCGATGAAGGTGATCCCTGCCTGGTCGAGGGCACGGGCGAAGTCCACATTCTCGCTCAGGAAGCCGTAGCCCGGGTGCACGGCTTCGGCTCCGGTCCTGCGGCAGGCATCGATGATGGCCTCGATCTTCAGGTAGCTCTCAGCGGCAGCGGCCGGGCCGATCCGGACGGCAGTGTCTGCTTCGCGCACGTGCCGGGCGCCGGCGTCGGCATCGCTGTAGACGGCGACTGACCGGATGCCAAGCGCGCGCAGCGTGCGGATGACGCGGCAGGCGATCTCACCCCGGTTGGCCACCAGGACTGCCTGGAACAGCGGTTTGGGCGTGACGGACGTGCTGGTGAGGGATGGTGTGGTCATGCGGTCACATCCTGAAGAGGCCGAAGGAGGTTTCGGGGAGCGGGGTGCGGGAGACCACGTCCAGCGCCAGGCCCAGGACCGTGCGGGTGTCCGCGGGATCAATCACGCCGTCATCCCACAGCCGGGCGGTGGAGTAGTAGGGGCTGCCCTGGTCCTCGTACTGCCGGCGGATCGGCGCCTTGAACGCTTCCTCGTCCTCGGCTGACCACTCCTGGCCGGCAGCCTCGTACTGTTCACGCTTCACGGTGGCCAGGACGCTGGAGGCCTGGTTGCCGCCCATCACGGAGATCCGGGCGGCGGGCCACATCCACAGGAACCGCGGCGAGTAGGCGCGGCCGCACATGGAATAGTTGCCGGCACCGAAGGAGCCTCCGATCACCACCGTCAGCTTGGGCACCCGGGCCGTGGCCACGGCCGTCACCATCTTGGCGCCGTTCTTGGCGATGCCGCCCTGCTCCGAATCCTTGCCCACCATAAAACCGGAGATGTTCTGCAGGAACACCAGCGGGATTCCCCGCTGGTCGCACAGCTCGATGAAATGTGCGCCTTTCAGGGAGGACTCGCTGAAGAGCACGCCGTTGTTGGCCACGATCCCTACCGGGTGACCGTGCAGCCGGGCAAAGCCTGTCACCAGGGTGGCGCCGTATTCCTTCTTGAATTCGTGGAACCGGCCGCCGTCCACCAGCCGGGCGATCACCTCGTGGACGTCGTACGGCGCATTGACGTCTGTGGGCACGGCGCCGTAGAGCCCGGCCGGGTCTGCAGCGGGTTCGACGGCGGCCGCCACCTCCCATGCCGGTGGCACCGGGGGCGGCAGGGTGGCCACGATGTCGCGGATGATCTGCAGTGCGTGTTCATCGTTTTCGGCCAAGTGGTCCGTCACACCTGAGATCCTTGAGTGCACTTCCCCGCCGCCGAGTTCCTCCGGACTGACGATTTCACCGATCGCGGCCTTAACCAGCGGCGGCCCGCCCAGGAAGATGGTGCCCTGGTTCCGGACGATGACGGTTTCGTCGCTCATGGCAGGGACGTAGGCGCCGCCCGCGGTGCAGGAGCCCATAACGGACGCGATCTGGGGAATCTTGGCCGCGGAGAGTCGGGCCTGGTTGTAGAAGATACGCCCGAAGTGGTCCCGGTCCGGGAACACCTCATCCTGCTTGGGCAGGAAGGCTCCGCCGGAATCGACCAGGTAAATACAGGGCAGCCGGTTTTCAAAGGCCATTTCCTGGGCCCGCAAGTGCTTCTTCACCGTCATCGGATAGTACGTGCCGCCCTTGACGGTGGCGTCGTTGGAGATCACCAGGACATGGCGGCCGTGTACCAGCCCGATCCCCGCAATGACGCCGGCGCCGGGAGCCTCATCGTTATACATTCCGTTGGCGGCGAGGGGGGCGATCTCAAGGAATGGGCTGCCCTCATCCAGCAGCTGGTCGATGCGCTCGCGGGGCAGGAGTTTCCCCCTGGCCACGTGGCGTTCCCTGGACTTTTCGGGCCCGCCCAGGGCGGCGTCGGCCAGCTTCTTCTGCAGCTCTTCTGCGAGCGCCAGCTGGGCGGCACGGTTCGACGAAAACGCCTCGGCTGTAGCGTCAAGCCGGGTGGCAAGGGTCTCCATTGACGGTCCGTTCCTGTTCCGATCCGAGCCGCTGAAGGCCAACTCGGTTAGCGCCCAATAACTGAAATTCAGGTTAGTCTGTATTAACTGTGAAGTCCAACACCTATCGCCCCGGCTAGACCTGCGGGTCCGAGGAGGAAACGTGGCCAGCACCAACGCCACCCAGGCCGGCGGACGCGCGTCCTCGATCGACGCCGCGCCGGACGCCGCTCCGCCCCGTGAACCCTCTGCACATCGAAGCCCGTCCACTCATGCCGGCCCGTCCACTCAGCGGGCCTCGCCGACACAACGTGGCCAGGCAAAGGAGAACCGCCGTCAGGCTCTGCTGTCGGCCGCGGCTTCGCTGTTCGCCGTCAACGGGTTCAACCGGGTGTCCCTTGAGGACCTCGGAGCAGCAGCAGGCGTCAGCGGCCCCGCTGTCTATCGTCACTTTCCCGGCAAACAGGCAGTGCTCGCCGACCTGCTGGTAACCGTCAGCCAGGAACTGCTCGACGGCGGCCTGGAGGTGGTGGCCCGGAACCCCGATCCCGCATCCGCCCTGCGCTGCCTCGTCGCGTTCCAGGTGGACTTCGCCCTGGGCAAGCCGGACGTCATTCGGGTACAGGACCGGGACTTCAGCAACCTCTCGGAACAGGACCAGGCGGCCGTCCGGTCGCTCCAGCTGAATTACGTCGAGGTCTGGGTGGCCGTTCTCGCGAAGCTGCGGCCGGACACGGAGATCGGGGAGCTGAGGATGCGCGCGCACGCCACGTTCGGGCTGATCAACTCCACGCCGCACTCCGTCCGCAGCCACGGCCGGAAGATGGCGTCGCGGTCCGCCCGTCCGCTGCTGGAAAACATGGCCCTGGCCGCGCTGCTGGTGGAAGCCCCGGAACCGGGACCTTAGCCGGAATTCTGGGGCAGCAGCCGGGAGTCTTTGGGCAGATGCCGGGACTGCCGGGACCGGCCAAGTCCTTGCATCTGCCCAAAACCCGGGAGAGGGGGTTAAACCATGGTCAGGACCATTCCCGGATCGGCGAGGATCGAGCCCACATCCGCCAGGAAGCGTGAGCCCTGCTCCCCGTCCACCAGGCGGTGGTCAAAGGACAGGCTCAGCGTGAGGACCTGGCGCAGTGCCACCTGGCCCTGATACTCCCAAGGCATGTTCCGCACCGCACCCAGCGCAAGGATGGCGGCTTCCCCCGGGTTGAGGATGGGCGTGCCGGCGTCGATCCCGAAGACACCAATGTTGGTGATTGAGATGGTCCCCCCCGACAGGTCAGCGGGGGTGGTCTTGCCCGCCCTTGCTGTTTCCGTCAGCCCGGTCAGTGCATCGGCGAGCTGCAGGAGCGACAGCGAGTCTGCGTCCTTGATGTTGGGAACTGTCAGTCCCCGCGGTGTTGCGGCGGCGATGCCCAGGTTCACGTAGTTGAACGTTACGATCTCCTGCTCCGCCTCGTCCCACCGTGCACTCAGCGCGGGATTCCGCCGCAGCGCGATAAGCACCGCTTTGGCGACCAGGGTGAGCGGGGTCAGCTTGTGGCCGCTGAACTCATGGCTTCCCTTGAGCTTGGCCAGCAGTTCCATGGCGGGGGTGACATCAACCGTGAGGAACTCGGTGACATGCGGGGCGGTGAAAGCGCTTTGCACCATGGCGGCCGCCGTGAACTTCCGCACGCCTTTGATGGGCGTCCGTGTTTCCCGCTTCCCCGTGCCTTGCAGTGCCGCGTCTGGAACAGTTGCCTCCGAGGCAGCCGCAGCAGCATGGGCCGGCCCGCCATTCAGAAAGTGCTGGACATCCTCGCGGGTGATCAGTCCCTGCGGTCCTGTCGCTGTGACCAGCGTCAGGTCCACGCCCACATCCTTGGCGAACTTGCGCACGGGCGGGGTGGACCGGGGGCGGGTTCCGACGGGCCCGGTTCCTGCAGGCTCAACTACCGGGGCTTTGGTTTCGGCAGGTTTGGTTTGGGCAGCCTCACCTACGGGTGACAGGTTGCGGGGGCGCCGTGCCGGCCGTCCGGAGCTTTCGACGACGGCGCCATACCCCACCAGGTTGGGTTGCCTCCTGGCAGGCTCCCCTTCCTGCCCCGCCGCGGGGGACGAAACAGCCGGGGACGAAACAGCCGGGGACGAAGCGGCGGTTCCGGGCCCGGACGAGGGGGCGCCGGCGTCGTCCGCTACCTCAAACGAGACGATGGGCTTGCCCACCTCCACAATGGTGCCGGGCTGTTCGTGGAGTTCCCGGATAACCCCCGCGAAGGGGGACGGGAGCTCCACCACTGCCTTGGCGGTTTCGACCTCGGCGATCACCTGGTTGAGGCTGACCGTATCCCCCACCGCAACCTTCCAGCTGAGGATTTCCGATTCAGTGAGCCCTTCGCCCAGGTCCGGGAGCCGGAATTCCTTGATCATGGTGGCGCTCATCCTTCCAGCCCGCTGAGGGAGTTCGGCCGGCCCAGGGCGCGGTCCACGCCGTCGAGGATGCGGTCCAGGCCCGGCAGGTGATGCATTTCAAGTTTCGAGTACGGATACGGGATGTCGAAGCCGGTCACCCGGACCGGCGCCGCTTCGAGGTAGTAGAAACACCGCTCGGTGATGCTGGCTGCCACCTCCGCGCCAATGCCTCCGGACTGGCCGGCCTCATGGGTTATCACCAGGCGGCCGGTCTTGCGGACCGACGCCACCACGGTGCCGTAGTCCACCGGGGCCAGCGAGCGCAGGTCAATGACCTCGATGGAAAGGCCTTCGTCGGCGGCGGCCAGGGCGGCGTCCCGGGCAGTCTTCACCAGCGGGCCGTAGGCCACCAGCGTGACGTCCGTGCCCTCGGCAAGCACCCTCGCCTGGTCCATGGGCACAGCGGAAAGCGGATCAACGGTCTCGTCCACTTCGCCCTTGTCGTGATAGCGGCGCTTGGGCTCGAAGTACAGGACGGGGTCGTCGCAGGAAATGGCCTGCTGGATGACTGTATGGGCGTCCTGCGGGTTGGAAACGGTGACCACCCGCAGCCCGGAGGTGTGGGTGAAGTAGGCTTCCGGAGATTCTGAATGGTGTTCCGGCGAGCCGATGCCGCCGCCGAAAGGAACCCTGATGGTGATGGGCATTTTCACCGCGCCCCGTGTCCGGTAGTGCAGCTTGGCCACCTGGCTGACGATTTGGTCAAACGCCGGGTAGATAAATCCGTCGAACTGGATCTCCACCACCGGGCGGTAGCCCCGGTAGGCCAGCCCCACGGCGGTTCCGACAATGGCGGACTCGGCCAGGGGCGTGTCCACCACGCGGTGCTTGCCGAAGTCCTTTTGCAGGCCGTCGGTGATCCTGAAGACGCCGCCCAGCGCACCGATGTCCTCGCCCAGCAGGATGACTTTGGGATCGTTTTCCATGGATTTGCGCAGGCCGGCGTTAATGGCGCGGGCAAAGGTCATCTGGGTCATCAGCGTGCCCCTTCTTCTGAGACGGCTTCTGCGGGATCGCCGAAAGAGGCCAGGTACCGGGTGTAGTGGTCCTGCTGCCGGTCCAGCCAGGAGTTCGGGGTGCTGTAGACGTGCTTGAAGACGTCCAGCGGCTGCGGCTCAGGCATGGTGGTGCAGCCCGTGCGGATCTCCCGGGCCACGGCGTCGGCCTTGTTCTTGACCTGTTGCTTCAGCGCTGCCGTCAGCAGGCCTTTGCGGTCCAGCAGTGCTTCCACCCGGCTGATCGGGTCCTTGGCTGCCCAGTCCTCCAGTTCGTTGGCGTCGCGGTAGCGGGTGGGGTCATCGGCTGTGGTGTGCGGACCCATCCGGTAGCTGACGGCCTCAACAAAGGTGGGGCCGCCGCCGCGCCGTGCCCGGTCCAGGGCCACCCTCGTTGCCGCCATCACCGCCAGGACGTCGTTGCCGTCCACCCGCAGGCTGGGGATGCCGAATCCGGCCGCCCTGTCCGCCAGTTGGATGTGGGACTGGAGCCGCACCGGCTCGGAGATGGCCCAATGGTTGTTCGTGCAGAAAAACACCACCGGCACCTGGAAACTCGCCGCAAAGACCATGGCTTCGTTGACGTCGCCTTCGCTGGTCGCTCCGTCGCCGAAGTAGGTCACCGCCACGGAATCGGCGCCGTCGTTCTGGATCCCCATGGCATACCCGGTGGCGTGCAGGGTCTGGGCGCCGATGATGATCTGCGGCGTCGCCATGTTGATGGAGTACGGATCCCAGCCGGAGGAGGCGTTTCCGCGCCAGACCCGGACGATGTCCGTCAGGTCCACACCCCGGCAGTACGCCACACCGTTTTCCCGGTAGCTGGAGAAAACGAAGTCGTCCGCGCGGAGGGACCGGCCGGAACCCACTTGCGCTGCTTCCTGCCCCAGCAGGGGCGGCCACAAGGCGAGCTCACCCTGCCGCTGCAGGGCCGTGGCTTCGACGTCGATGCGCCGGACTACCGTCATGTCCTCGAACAGGGAGCTCAACTGCTCGTCCGTGACGTCCTGTACCCAGGGATCGAATTCCGGGTGGCTCACCCGCTCCCCGGACGGAGTGATCAGCTGGACGAGGCCCCTGCCCGGCCCGGGGATTTCCGCCCTGGCATCAGCGCCCGGGGAACCTGCAATGGGGGTATTTGCGCCGTTCTGGCCCGTTCCGTCTGTAGACACGATAGCCGCACCTTCTCACGTTGTTGACCAACGGATTTGGGGACTTGTGATCCCGCCCGCCGCCGGACGCCGGGCGCCGTTGCCCCGGATACTGTGACCCTACTCACAATGCTCATTGGGTACAACCACCGGGACCTTCGTTGAGCACAATGCTCTGTCCGGCCCCCGGACACGGTGCTAATGTTGCGCATTATGCAAGCTTTGGATGGCACTGACACCCGCCTTTTGTCTGCCCTGGCCCAGGATCCCCGGCGGACGGTGGTGGCGCTGGCCCAGAAGCTGGGACTGTCCCGGAATACGGTCCAGGCACGGATGGCCCAGCTGGATAAAAAGCACGTCTTCCTTTCCTTTGAACGCAGGATCAATCCGGTGGCGCTCGGGTATCCGCTGATGGCGTTTATTTCCGTCCATGTCCAGCAGCAAAAGCTTGCCCAGTTGGCCACAGCCCTGGCCGATATCCCGGAAATCCTCGAAGGCTACGGGCTCACGGGCTCCGCGGACCTGCTGCTTCGGGTGGTGGCACTGGACGCCGAGGACCTGTTCCGCATCAACGGGAAAATCCTGGCCTGCGACGGCGTGGACCGGACCGATACTGCACTGGCCATGGGTGAGCTCATTCCCTTCCGGGTGCAGCCCCTGCTGGAGCGGGGCCCGCAAGGCAGCTGACACCGCCGCCCCGAAGCCACAAAATACGACGGCGGCAGGGCGGCCTATAGGCTGTTGCAAGTTATTCACGGGTTCCGGGAGGTCCCCGCAACCAGGCGGTGCCATGCATCACGCCGGAAAGGCTCCATCTTGAGCAGTCCTCAGGACCCGTACCAGCCGGGTCAGCCCGGGCAAGCGCCGCCGCAGCCACCCCTGCCTCCGCAGCAACTGCCGGGCAACAGCGGACGCGCTTTCCCGGCTCCCGCCGGCACGTACCCGGAAGCGGGCCCGTTCGGCCTGCCAGGCCAGCATCCTCCGGCCAAGAACCGGCGGAAACTGTGGATCATCCTGGCCGGCATAGGCGGCGTCCTGCTCCTGGTGGTCCTGGGCATCGTCATTTTGATTAACGTGGCGGGAAGTGCCACCAACCAGGCCAGGGGCCTCGCCGACGGTTTCACCAAGATGGTCATCGGTGGCCAGAGCTCGCAAGCCTACGACGAGTACCTCGACCCCGCCCTGAAGGAACAGCTGTCCAAGGAAGCGTTCATCGCCGGAGTGGACACCCTGGAGATGGATGAATCGTGCAAACCGACCTACAACGATCTCCAGGTAAGCACCGACAACGGGGTCAAAGCTGCGGACGTGGCGGGTGTCATCACCTGCGGGGGCAAGGAAGTGGACCTGGCCTACCGCTTTGAAGGTACCGAGGACCTGAAGATGACCAACATTAAGCTGCGGCCCAAGGCCTAGCCGGTTCCACACACAACATCAAAGAGCCCCGGCGCCGCAGCGCCGGGGCTCTTTATGGTTTTCGCAGGTGACTAATCCGGCAGGGTCAGTGGTTGACTGCCTTCTCTGCCCCGACCCCCGTGAGGGACCGGACTTCCATTTCCGCCTGCTTGGCCGGATCCTCGCGCCTCTTGTCCAGCACTGTTCCCAGCCAGCCGAGGAAGAAGGCCAGCGGGATGGACACGATGCCCGGGTTGCTCAGCGGGAACAGCGCGAAGTTGGCGTCCTTGATCATCGAGGTGGCACCGCCGGAAACCACCGGCGAGAAGATGATCAGGACAATGGCCGCGCCAAGACCGCCGTACATGCTCCAGATGGCGCCCTGCGTGGTGAACTTCCCCCAGAACAGGGAGTAGACGATGGTGGGCAGGTTGGCGGAGGCGGCAACGGCGAAGGCCAGCGCCACGAGGAACGCCACATTCTGCCCGTTGGCGAGAATGCCGCCCAGGATGGCCAGGACACCGATGACCACCACGGTGCGGCGGGCAACTTTGACTTCGGTGTCGGCGTCGGCCTTGCCCTTGGAGATGACGCTGGCGTAGATGTCGTGGGCGAAGGACGCGGCGGCGGTGATGGTCAGGCCCGCCACAACAGCGAGGATGGTGGCGAAGGCCACGGCTGAGATGAAGCCCAGCAGCAGCGGTCCGCCCAGGTAGAAGGCCAGCAGCGGGGCTGCGGCATTCACTCCGCCGGGCGCCGTCCGGATGGTTTCGGGACCAACAAGTGCAGCGGCACCGTAGCCCAGCACCAGGGTGAAGAGGTAGAAGAGCCCAATCAGCCAGATCGCCCACACTACGGACTTGCGGGCTTCCTTCGCCGTGGGAACCGTGTAGAAGCGCATCAGGACGTGCGGCAGGGCGGCGGTTCCAAGCACCAGCGCCAGGCCCAGGGACATAAAGTCCAGCTTGGAGGTTTCCGTCTTGCCGTACTGCAGGCCCGGGTTGAGGACTGCAGGGTTGTTGGCCGTCTCCACCGCTGCTCCCAGCAGGCTGGAGAGGTTGAAGCCGTAGATCGCCAGGACCCAGAGGGTCATCACGGCCGCGCCGGCGATGAGCAGGACTGCCTTGATGATCTGCACCCAGGTGGTGCCCTTCATGCCGCCGATGAGGACGTACATGATCATCAGGGCGCCGACGACGATGATCACCAGGGCCTGGCCGCCCCAGTCGCTGATACCCAGCAGCAGTGAAATGAGGCTGCCGGCGCCGGCCATCTGGGCCAGGAGGTAGAAGAAGCAGACGGCGAGGGTGGAGATGGCGGCGGCGATGCGGACGGGCCGCTGTTTGAGGCGGAAGGACAACACGTCAGCCATGGTGAACTTGCCGGTGTTCCGCAGGAGTTCCGCAACGAGCAGCAGCGCCACAAGCCAGGCCACCAGGAAGCCGATGGAGTACATAAAGCCGTCGTAGCCGTTGATGGCAATGGCACCGGTGATGCCCAGGAACGAGGCAGCCGAGAGGTAGTCCCCCGCGATGGCCGTTCCGTTCTGCGAGCCGGTGAAGGAACGGCCGGCGGCGTAGTAGTCGGCTGCGGTTTTGTTGTTGCGGCTGGCCCGGAACACAATCACCATGGTCACGGCCACGAACAGGCCGAAGACGCCCATGTTCAGCAGGGTGGTGTCCTTGAGGGCGGCAACGTCTACCGCTGTGGCGATCCCGATCATTTATTTACCCCGCCCACTCGGTTTCCGTCTTTATCAAATTCGTGCCCTTCGATTTCGTCGCGGATTTCCGCGGCGATGGGGTCCAGCCGCCGGTTGGAGTAGCTGACGTACCAGCTGGTGATCGCAAACGTGGAGACGAACTGGAGCAGGCCGAGGATCAGGCCGATGTTGATGTTGCCCCAGACCTTGGTGGACATAAAGCCCACCGCGTAGTCCGCCAGCAGGACGTAGGCGAAGTACCACAGCAGGAAGGCGATGGCCATCGGGAAGACAAAGCTGCGGTGACGCTTGCGCAATTCCTGGAACTGCCCGGTCGACTGGACCTGTTCGAAGTCAACGGACGCCGCTGCGTCCGGAGTGTGGGCATCTTTACCCATCGTTCCTCCTCATTGAGACTTGCTTGGGACACACCGGCCGCAAAACCTGTCAGGGGTACCGCAAGTGTGACTGCAATCACTCTGCTGGGCGCCGGCGGCGCATGCCAGACCCGGCACTGCCGCGGTCGCTCAACGGTCGCGATGCTGCGACAAACGGCACCCGCCATTACGCTGGGCTCCATGCCGGACTCACCCCTCCTGACCGCCGCGGCCGTGGCAGTGATCGCCATGGCCGTCGCCGTCGTCGTCGGCGTGGGACTCAAGGTGCTTCGCTCCTTCCGCGACCTCGGCACGGATGCCGAGCGCGCCACCTACCACACCCTGCATGCGGCCTCCCAGGCCGGCCAGCACCTGCGGCGCGGCCTCAATCCCGCGGGCGCGGCGAAAGCCTGCCGGCAGCTCCGCGCGCTGCTGGGCTGCGAGGCGCTGGCCATCACCGACACCACCGGGGTGCTCGCCTGGGACGGCGCGGCCGAGGAACTCAAGCCCCGGTTGATGGCACTTGCCGAAGGGGTGCTGGCAGGCGGGCGGACGGCGGTGCTTCCGGCGGGCAACCCTGCAGGGCCGGGCGGTGCACAGAAGACCGGTACGGGCAGTCCCCTCGCGGCGGTGATCGCTCCGGTGCGGGCCGGAACCCGCGTGGTGGGCGCGGTTGCGGCGTTTGCGCCGTCGGCCAGCGCGGGACTGGTCCGCGCCACCGGAGAGGTGGCTGACTGGGTGGCAGTGCAGGTGGAGCTGGCGGAGCTTGACGCTTCAAGGACGCTGCTCATGGAAGCCGAGGTGCGGGCCCTGCGCGCCCAGATCAGCCCCCACTTCATCTACAACTCGCTCAACGCCATCGCGTCCTTCATCAACACCGACCCGGCCCGAGCCCGGGAACTGGTGGTGGAGTTCGCCGACTTCACCCGGTATTCCTTCCGGCGGCACGGCGACTTCACAACGCTCGCCGAGGAGCTTCGCTGCATCGACCGCTACCTCCTCCTGGAACGCGCCCGGTTCGGCGAGCGCGTGCAGGTCAGCCTGCGGGTGGCGCCGGAGGTCCTCAGCACAGTTATCCCCTTCCTCAGCCTGCAGCCGCTGGTGGAAAACGCCGTCCGCCACGGGCTGGAGGCCAAGGAAGGGCCCGGGCACATCAGCATCAGCGCGAACGACGCCGGCGCCTTCGCCGAGGTGACGATTGAGGACGACGGCGTGGGCATGGACCCCGCGCAGCTGCAGTCCATGCTGGCCGGCCATACCGATGGCGAGCACGTGGGCCTGCGCAACGTGGACGCCCGCCTCCGCCAGGTCTACGGCAACGACCACGGGCTGGTCATCGACACCGCCCCCGGCGAGGGAACGCTGATCACCATGCGGGTCCCGAAGTCCCAGCCGGGCCACGACGCGTGAATCTGCCGGTCCCGCCGGAAAGTACCCTTGAAGCATGATTAACGTCCTCGTCGTCGATGACGAGCTGCCCGCCGTCGAGGAACTGGCTTTCCTCCTGGGGCGGGACGACCGCATCGGCACCGTCCTCCGCGCCACTTCCGGCACCGAAGCCCTTCGGGTCCTGGCAGCCGGCCCGGTTGACGCCGTCTTCCTGGACATCCATATGCCGGCGGTCTCCGGGCTCGATATTGCCCGCGCCATTTCCGGCAGCAGGAATCCCCCGGCGGTGGTCTTTGTGACCGCGGACGAAGACCACGCGCTGAAGGCGTTCGAGCTCGCCGCCGTGGACTACCTGCTCAAACCGGTCCGGGCCGAACGGCTGGCACGGTCTGTGGGGCGCATCAGCGAACTGCGGGACGGCGGGACGGCACCGGAGATGATCACCGTTGACCAGGGCGGGACCACCCGGATGATCAGGCGTGACGATGTCACGTACGTTCAGGCCCAGGGCGACTACGCAAGGCTGCACACCGCAGATGCGAGCTACCTGATCAGGGTGCCGCTCGCCGACCTTGAGCAGCAGTGGGCGGACGCCGGCTTCATCCGGACGCACCGCTCCTACCTTGTTGCCTTGAAGCACGTGACATCCATGAAGCTGGCGGCGGACGGTCCCAGCGTCACGGTGGCGGGTGCCGGGCTTCCCATCAGCCGGCGCCACCTGCCAACGGTGCGCGAAAAGTTGGGCGCCACCCGGATCAGGCCGCACGCATGAGCCGGGTAAGGGTCACCGCACCGCGCTCGGCGGCACTTCCTCCCCGGGACAGCCGGGAAGCGGCGCAGGACTCCGAAGTGGGGCAGATCTTCGTCAGGTCGCTGATCCGGTCCCAGCTGCGGCTGGCGCTGGTGGTGGCTGCCGGTTTCCTGCTGATCCTGGGCGCCTTCCCATTGCTGCTGGCCGTGGTGCCCGGATTGAAGGAGGCCCGCATTGCAGGCATCCCCTTTGACTGGCTCCTCCTGGGCGCAGGCATCTACCCCCTGATCGGGCTGAGCGCCTGGCTGTACATCCGGACCGCTGCGCGGAATGAGGCGCGGTACCGGGACCTGGCCAAGGACCAGTGACGGCGCCATGAACCCAGGCGTGGCCATAGCCGCGCTCGCAGTGGTGTCCGTGGCCACTGCGGTGATCGGCTTTTACGGCCTGAGGATCTCGCGGACTACGGGCGACTTCTACGTTGCGTCCCGGACCGTTCGGCCGTGGTGGAATGCCTCGGCCATCGGCGGGGAGTACCTCTCCGCCGCAAGCTTCCTCGGTGTTGCCGGACTCATCCTGCTGTCCGGGACGGACGCCCTGTGGTTTCCGGTGGGCTACACCGCCGGGTACTTGATGCTGCTGCTGTTTGTGGCCGCGCCGCTGCGACGCTCCGGCGCCTACACAATTCCTGATTTCACGGAGGCCAGGCTGGACTCGCGGGCGGTCCGGAAGGTTACCAGCCTGGTGGTGGTGCTGGTGGGCTGGCTGTACATCGTGCCGCAGCTGCATGGGGCTGCTTTGACCATCCGGATCACCACCGGGCTGCCGTCCTGGGTGGGATCGGTGGCTGTGGTGATAGTGGTGTGCCTGACCGTGGTTGCCGGCGGCATGCGGTCCATCACTTTTGTCCAGGCGTTCCAGTACTGGCTCAAGCTCACGGCGCTGGCGGTCCCCATCCTGTTCATCCTCTTTGTACTTGCCGGAAACGGGACCCCTGCCCTGTCTCCGCCGGCCGTGAACCCCACGAATCTGGGCCCAGCAGGGGTGTACCAGAACGTGTCGCTGCTGGTGGCCCTTCTCTTCGGCACCCTCGGGCTGCCCCACGTGCTGGTCCGTTTCTACACCAACCCGGACGGGCACTCGGCCCGGCGGACCACGCTGATTGTCCTGGGCCTGCTGTCCGTGTTCTACCTGTTCCCCACGGCCTACGGACTGGTGGGCAGGATGTTTGCGCCCGGGCTCGCCCGCGCCAACCAGGCCGATGCCATGGTCCTGCTGCTCCCGGGCGAACTGATTGGCGGCGCCGCAGGCGACCTGCTGTCGGCCTTTGTGGTGGCCGGCGCCTTTGCCGCGTTCCTCTCCACCACGTCGGGCCTGGTGGTATCCCTGGCCGGGGTCATCAGCCAGGATGTCCTGGGCGCGGGGGTTGGCGGCTTCCGGCTGGCTGCAGTGATCTCGATGGTGGTGCCGCTGGGTTTTGCCTCCATGACGGACTCGCTGGCCCTTGCCGGGAGCGTGGGCCTGGTCTTCGCCTTTACCGCCTCCACGGTGTGCCCGGTACTCCTGCTGGGCATCTGGTGGCGGGGACTTACCGACGCCGGCGCCATCGCCGGAATGGTGACGGGCGGGGTGCTGTGCGGCGGCGCGATGATCGCGGGCGCCGTGGCGGGCGCATCCAACCTGGCGCCCTGGCTGGCACAGCCTGCCGCCTGGACAGTGCCGGCCGCCTTCGCCGTGATGGTGGTCGTTTCACGCGCCACCGTTCAGCGGGTCCCCAAGACGATGTCCCGGGTCATGACCCGGCTCCACACCCCGGAGCGGCCGCTGGCCACCGAAAGGTGACTGGGCCACCTCACTGAACGCGGGTCAGTCGATGGCTGCCATCAGTTCCACCACGCGGTCCAGGAAGGCGTCCACCTGTGTTTCCTCGTAGCCGTCCTGGCCAACGGCGGGACGAAAAACCGCCCGGCGGACGTTGTCGACGCTGAGCGGCTTGTCCTGTTCAAGGTAAGCCACGAGTTCGTGGCACAGCCGGTCCACGTCAGCGGTGTTGTAGCTGCGCGCCTTCTTCTTTGCGGGACGGCGGAACCGGTCCCCGTCGGGGCGGTGCAGCCGGCCGCGGAGGATGCCGGACAGGTTGCCAATCTCGCGCAGCCACGCATCCTCGCCCCGGGCAGCGATCAGTTCGTCCCGCTCACGGCGGGCAAAAGCGTCTTCAAGGCGGTCCAGGGCCGCGTCAACGACGGCGGCGGAGTATCCGCCCTTGACGGGGTCAAAGGAGACTGCCCTGACATCAGCACTCTTTATGGGCTGGGCCGCGGCGTCCGGGCTTTCGAGTGACACCCGTGCCCGCTGCAGGAACTGGTCCACCTGCTTGGCGTTGTAGCCGTAAGCGCTGCGTTGCACGCGCTCAAAGGACGCAGGGAACTGCCGATGAATGTCCAATGCCACTTTTGATTCCTTCGATGCTCTTCAAGCCGTACCGCTCCTGCACCAGTTTATGCGGCGCCCGGGGTCCGGCTGGGGTTGGTGTTTCAGGCCCCGGAAACGAGGCCGTACAGGACAAAGGCCGCCGGGGCTGCAAAAACGATGGAGTCCAGCCGGTCCATCACGCCGCCGTGTCCCGGCAGGATGCTGCTCATGTCCTTCACGCCCAGTTCGCGTTTGACCATTGATTCGGCGAGGTCGCCGGCTGTGGATGCCGCCACCAGTCCCACCGCCAGGACCACACCCACCCACCAGGGCTTGTCCAGCACAAAGAGACTGGCAAGGATGCCGATCAGTATGGCGCCGCCGATGGAGCCGGCAAACCCTTCCCAGGATTTCTTGGGGCTGATCTTGGGGGCCATCGGGTGCTTGCCCAAAGACGCGCCCACGAGGTAGCCGAAGGTGTCATTGGAGACCACCAGCAGCAGCATCACCGCCACCTGCCACGCGCCGTCGGGGATGGTTCCACCCGGCCACAGGCCCAATGGAGTGGCACCGCCCGAAGCGTGCAGCGGGAGCGCCGCGAAGCTGATGAAGAACGGCACCCAGCCCAGGGTGAAGACGCCCGCGAAGATGCTGTTGGCCGAGCCGGCGGCGCTCTCGATGGAACGCCACAGCAGCACTGCCACGGAGCTCAGCAGCATCGCGAAAAGCAGGCTTTCGATTCCGCCGAAGTAGGCGGCAAAGGGCATGGCCACCGTGCCGGTCAGCACCGGCACGATGGGCATCCTGGTCCCGTTCGCCTCCAGGGCACGGTAGATTTCCCACACCCCGAAGACGGCGAAAGCGGTGGTCACCGCAACAAAGCCAAGGGGAAGGAACAGCAGGCCACCCAGTACGGCGAAGAGCATGGCAAGCCCCACCACCACCGCGGCTGGCAGGTTCCGCCCGGCCTTCGGCGTCGGGTTGGTCCTGGGCTGCTTCCCCCGTGTGCGCGCCCGTTGTGCCGGGGCCTGCTCTGCCTGGCCCATCAGACTTCGAGCAGCTCTGCTTCCTTGCGCTTGAGCAGCTCGTCGATGCCGTCCACGTGCGCCTTGGTGAGGCCGTCCAGTTCCTTTTCGGCCCGGGTGCCGTCGTCCTCGCCGGCTTCGCCGTCCTTGACCAGCTTGTCCAGGGTTTCCTTGGCCTTGCGGCGGATGTTGCGGATGGAGACCTTGGCGTCCTCGCCCTTGGTCTTGACGATCTTGACGTATTCCTTGCGGCGTTCCTTGGTCAGCTCCGGAATGGTGATCCGGATGACGTTGCCGTCGTTGGACGGGTTGGCGCCGACCTCGGAATCGCTGAGCGCACGTTCGATGTCGCGCAGGGCCGTCTTGTCAAAGGGGGTGATAAGGATGGTGCGGGCGTCCGGAATAGCGAACGAGGCGAGCTGCTGCAGCGGCGTGGGTGAGCCGTAGTAGTCCACCAGGACCTTGTTGTAGAGGCCCGGGTTGGCCCGACCGGTGCGGATGGAAGCGAAGTCTTCCTTGGCTACCTCAACGGCCTTGTCCATCTTTTCTTCGGCTTCGAGCAAGGTTTCTTCGATCACGGTCTCTCCTGAAGATTCTGGTGCAGTCCGGGGCGCCGGGTCCATGCACAAACGTGGTTCTGTGGTGCTTCCGCCCCTCGCCGCGAAGGCAGGGGCGGAACTGTTCTGGAAGACATCCTAGCCGTAGCTAGGCCGTGACCAGGGTGCCCAGCTTCTCGCCCAGGATGGCCCGGGTGACATTGCCTTCACCCTCCATGCCAAAAACAACCATGGACAGGTTGTTGTCCTTGCACATGGTCATCGCCGTCTGGTCCATCACGCGGATGTCGCGGCGGAGGGCGTCGTCGTAGCTGAGGGTTTCAAGCCGCTCGGCGGTGGGGTCCTTTTTCGGGTCAGCTGTGTAGACGGCGTCCACGCCACTCTTGGCCATCAGGACGACGTCGGCGTGGACCTCAAGTGCCCGCTGGGCAGCAACTGTGTCCGTGGAGAAGTACGGCAGTCCGGCACCCGCGCCGAAGATGACCACGCGGCCCTTTTCCATGTGCCGGATGGCGCGCCGGGGAATATAAGCTTCGGCAACCTGCCCCATGGTGATGGCGCTCTGGACCCTGGTTTCGACGCCGGCCTGCTCCAGGAAATCCTGCAGCGCCAGGCAGTTCATCACCGTTCCAAGCATGCCCATGTAATCAGCCCGTGAACGGTCCATGCCGCTCTGGGACAGCTCCGCGCCGCGGAAGAAGTTGCCGCCGCCTACCACGATCGCCACCTCCACCTGGGGGACGGCTGCTGCGATCTGCTTGGCGACGTCCCGGACGGTCTCGGGGTCAACGCCCAGCTTCCCGCCGCCGAAGACCTCGCCGGAAAGCTTCAGGAGGACCCGGCGTCGACTTTTCTCTGGCTGGACTACAGTGTTGACGGCTTCCATGATGCCTTCCCGTTGGTGAACTCTAAAAAAGGTTATCCTGCTGCGCGGGCAAAGGTCTCATTACGGGCCGGCCCCGCGCATGCAAAAGGGGCGGCCACCGAAGTGGCCACCCCTTGCTGTTTCGACTAGGAGCCGACGCGGAAACGCGTGAACGCAGTTCCCTTGACACCGGCCTCTTCGAGGACCTGTGCCACGGACTTCTTGGCGTCCTTCGCGAAGGCCTGGTCAACCAGGACCTCACCCTTGTAGAAGCCGGTGACGCGGCCTTCCACGATCTTGGTGAGCGCGGCTTCGGGCTTGCCCTCGGCCTTTGCGGTCTCTTCGGCGATGCGGCGCTCGGACTCAACCAGCTCGGACGGAACGTCTTCGCGGGTCAGGTAGTTCGGGGACATGGCGGCAACGTGGACCGCAACGTCGTGCGCGGCAGTGGCAGCGGCTTCGCCTTCACCGTCAACAGCGAACAGCACGCCGACCTGGGCCGGGAGATCCTTGGAGGTCTTGTGCAGGTAGGCGTCTACAGTGCCGCCCTCGATGCGCGAAATCCTGCGGACAACAACCTTCTCGCCCAGGATTGCACCCTCTTCGACAACAACCTCGGAGAGCGGCTTGCCGTCAACTTCGGTGGCCAGCAGGGTCTCGAGATCGGCTGCACCGGACTCAACGGCAACGGCCAGGACCTTGTCAGCCAGCTGGATGAACTTGTCAGCCTTGGCCACGAAGTCGGTCTCGCAGTTGACCTCGATCATAACGCCGACGCCGTTGCTGACCTTGGCGGCCACCAGGCCTTCAGCGGTGGAGCGGCCCTCGCGCTTGGTAGCGCCCTTGAGGCCCTTGATGCGGATGATTTCGATGGCCTTCTCGGCGTCACCGTTGGCTTCGTCAAGAGCCTTCTTGACGTCCATCATGCCGGCGCCGGTGCGCTCGCGCAGGGCCTTGATGTCCGCGGCAGTGTAGTTCGCCATGTGAACCCCTCTGTCTAGAAATTTGTTGTGGTGTACGGACCGACAGGACAGCAGCCCACCTGGTGGGCCGCCATCCTGTCAGCAGCTCCTGCGCCGCAGGCGGCGCCGGAGAATCCGGATTTATTTGTTACTTGGCGTCTTCAGCCGGAGCTTCAGCTTCTGCCGGGGCAGCAGCCGGTGCGTCCTCGGCAGCCGGAGCAGCAGCTTCTTCAGCGGCCGGAGCGGCAGCTTCTTCAGCCTTGCTGCCTTCGAGGAGCTCGCGCTCCCACTCAGCCAGCGGCTCTTCCGGAGCTTCGGTGGTGCCGGTGGCGCGGTTGTTGCGGGCGATGAGGCCCTCGGCAACGGCGTCGGCAACAACGCGGGTCAGAAGGTTCACGGAGCGGATGGCGTCGTCGTTGCCCGGGATCGGGAAGTCGACCTCGTCCGGATCGCAGTTGGTGTCCAGGATGGCCACAACCGGGATGTTCAGCTTCTTGGCCTCATCAACGGCGAGGTGCTCCTTCTTGGTGTCCACGATCCAGAGCACGGAGGGCGCCTTGGTGAGGTTGCGGATACCGCCGAGGTTGGACTCGAGCTTGGTGAGTTCGCGGCGAAGGAGCAGCAGTTCCTTCTTGGTGTAGGCCGAGCCGGCGACGTCGTCGAAGTCGATCTCTTCGAGTTCCTTCATGCGCTGGATCCGCTTGGCGACCGTCTGGAAGTTGGTCAGCATACCGCCGAGCCAACGCTGGTTCACGTACGGCTGGCCCACGCGGGTTGCCTGCTCGGCAATTGCTTCCTGGGCCTGCTTTTTGGTGCCGACGAAGAGGACGGTGCCGCCGTGTGCAACGGTGGCCTTCACGAACTCGTAGGCGCGGTCGATGTAGGACAGCGACTGCTGAAGGTCAATGATGTAGATGCCGTTGCGCTCGGTGAAGATGAAGCGCTTCATCTTCGGGTTCCAACGGCGGGTCTGGTGTCCAAAGTGGACGCCGCTGTCAAGCAGCTGGCGCATAGTTACGACGGGCATGCCGGCGCTCCTTCCGGCAGGTCATTCATGAGAAACCCCTGGGGTTTCTTACCCTGCCAATAGTTGACGGTTGATTAGCGTGGCCCGGGCGGGCCGTGCTCCTGGCGTCCATCGTGCCTCTCATCAGGACCGTGGCCCTGACCGCAAGAAGCCCGATCCTCCGTGGAGGGCTGGACACGCGTAGTCAGCCACCGCTCCCCCACACTCCTGAATGAGATGTGCCGACGCAAACCGGACAGGGGCGTATACCGTTGGAAAAAACCTGTGGATAGCCGCCGGACGGAAAGCGTTGAGGGCGCAGCAAACTGCTCCATCAAGTGTACTACAGGCGCCCGCACCCGAAAGACAGGAACGACGCCGGAGCACCGCCTTATCCACATAGGAGCGCACGCCCCTGCCGGCCCCTTCCCAACCGGTTCAGGCTGGGCCTATGAAACCTTCGGTGCTGCTCGCAGCCCTGCTTCTGCTGCCGGCTTCCCTGGCCCCTGCCGGGGAGACCCTGGCCTTCGATCCGGCGCCTGCCGGCGCGGAGCCGGGGCCGTCCTGGCGATGGCCGGTTGCGCCCCGCCCGCCGGTACTGCGGGACTTCGACCCGCCGCCCAAGCCTTGGCTCAGCGGTCATCGGGGCGTGGACCTGGGAACAGCGTCCGACGGCGCCCAGGTCACCTCGCCCGCGGCCGGCACGGTCAGCTTCGTGGGGGTGGTGGTGGACCGGCCGGTGATCACCATCGACCACGGCAACGGCCTGCGCAGCAGCTTTGAACCGGTGGAGAGCAGCCTGGCTGCCGGCAGTGCTGTCACCGCAGGCCAGGTGATTGGCACTGCCCTTCCGGGACATTGCCCTGCCACATCCTGCGTTCACTGGGGCGTCCGGCGGGGCGGGGACTACGTGAATCCGCTGCAGTTTGTGATGGACTTGCGGCCATCCATCCTGCTGCCGCTCGGCGCACCGCCGCGGTGACTGTGCAACCTCCCGGCACCGCCGGTCCGCAGCGGGTCAAACGATGGCGGAGATTCCGGTAATGGCACGGCCGGTCACGAGGGTATTGATCTCATGCGTTCCCTCGTAGGAGTAGATGGCTTCGGCGTCGGCGAAGATCTTTGCCATTTCGAAGTCCGTCACGATGCCGTTGCCGCCCAGGAGGTTCCGGCCGATTGCCACGCTTTCACGCATCCTGGCAGTGGTGAACGCCTTGGCAAGGGCGGACTGTTCGTCCTTGGCCTCCCCGGCGTCCTCCAGTTGGGACAGCCTCACCATCATGCCCATGGAGCTGACGGCGTTGCCCAGGATCTGGACCAGCTGGCTCTGCACCAGCTGGAAGGAGGCCAGCGGCCGCCCAAACTGGCTGCGCTCCACGGCGTAGCGCCGGGCCACGTCGAACGCGGCCAGCTGCTGGCCCACGGCCTGCCAGGCGACACCGAGGCGGGTGACCTTCAGGACCTTGTTGACATCGCGGAAGCTGTTGGCGTGGGCGAGCTTGAAGAAGTCCGGCACCACCACGTTGTCCAGGGTGATATCGGCATTCTGGACCGTCCGGAGTGCGATTTTGTTCTCGATCTTTTCCGCGCTGAATCCCTCCAGCATGGTGTCCACCAGGAAGCCCTTGACGCGGTTGTCCGCAAGGTCCCGCGCATAGATGACCACCCAGTCGGAGAAGGTGGCGTTCCCAATCCAGCGCTTGGCCCCGTTCAGGATCCACGAACCGCCCTCGCGGCGGGCTGTGGTCCGCGTTCCACCCGCCACGTCCGATCCGCCCAGGGGCTCCGTCAGGCCGAACGCTCCAATTTTCCTGAGCGAGTAGATGTCAGGCAACCACGCGTCCTTTTGCTCCTCGGAGGCCAGCGCTTCAATGGAACCGGTGAAGAGCCCGTCGTGGACACCCATAAAGGTGGAAATGGACGCGTCAGCGCGTGTCACCTCTGCATGCATCAGGCCCGCAAACAGGTTGGAGTGGCCCTGCCTGCGCACGGGACTGACCAGGTCAATGTCGGCCAGCTTGGGAATAAGGTCCATGGGGAATTCGCCGCGGTTCCAGGAATCGACTGCGATGGGCCGCACCTCACGGGCCAGGAAGTCCCTGATCTCCGCCAGCCGGTCCTGCTCCTTGCCACTGAGCATCTGCTCGAAGGAATAGAAGTCGCCGTCGGCATAGGGCAGGTTGTTGAGGTCGGCAGCGGAAATGGACATGTTTACCTCGCAGATGATCAGCGGTGACCGGCGCTAAGAAGCACGGTAAGTTACTGCTCAGTAACATACCGCAGGTGCGGCGCTTATGAAAGAAACCGCGGCCGGCAGATATGCCGGCCGCGGTTTCCGCGTCCATGGGTAGGGCTACTCGGACTTGAACCGAGGACCTTAGGATTATGAGTCCCGCGCTCTAACCAGCTGAGCTATAGCCCCAGATGCCCTGGCTGGTCTCCGCAAAAGGGTTTCGCCTGCAGGGCAGAATTACTCTAGCAAACCCCGGAAAGCGTTCAGACCACTTTGTCCTCGAAGCGCGCACCCCGGTACAGGTCCTCGAAGGTCTGCAGGGTGCCCTCGATGCTGTGGGGTTCCACCATCTGCCGGCTGACCTGGCCCATGGCGGCACGCTGGTCTGCCGGCAGTTCAAGGATCATGGTGATCTTCTTGGCGAGGTCATCGCTGTCGTTCGGCGTGAACAGGTACCCGTTTTCGCCGTCGCGGACCAGGTGCGGCAATGCCATGGCATCCGCCAGCACCACCGGGGTGGATGCGGACATCGCCTCCAGGGTGACCAGTGACTGCAGTTCGGCAGTCCCGGGCATGCAGAAGAGGTCCGCCTTAATGTAGGTCTTGCGCAGGTCCTCATCGCTGACCAGGCCGAGGAACTTCACCCTGTCCCCCAGCCCGAGCCGCTGGACGAGGTTTTCGAGGGCGGAACGGACCTCGCCGCCACCCACGACTTCCAGGTGCACGTTCAGCTCCGCAGGTGTTTTGCCGATGGCCTCAATCAGCACATCCACATGCTTTTCCTCGGCGAGGCGCCCGGCAAACACAACGGTGGGGTGCGCGTGCGGCTCGATGTGCTCGCCCGGCTGCAGCTCGTAGGCAGCCGAGTCGATGCCGTTGGACAGTGGAAGGACCTTGCGGAGGAACGCGTGCTGGTGCATGGCCCTGGCCGCCAGCGGAGTGGGCGTGGTGACAACGTCGGCCCTGCCCATAACCTTGCCCATGTCCTTCCAGGAGATCTTTCCGATGATGTTCTTGAACCACTGCGGAAACGGCAGGAACGGGTTGAGGTTCTCCGGCATGAAGTGGTTGGTGGCGACGATCCGGATGCCCCGCTTGTCGGCCTCGTACAGGACGTGCTCGCCGATCATGTAGTGGCTCTGGATGTGCACGACGTCCGGCTTGACGCGGTCAAAAAGGAGGCTGATCTCCTTCTTGATTTCCCAGGGAAAGCAGATCCGGAAATATTCGTGGGTGGGGACGCCGTGTGAGCGGAGACGGTGCACCGTTGCTTCGGACCGGAACTCGGTAAAGCTCTTCCCGTTGTCAGCCCGGCACGCAAGCACGTGCACGTTGTGGCCCCGGCCCGTCATGCCCTTGGCCAGCCGGTACCCGAACTGGGCAGCCCCGTTGATGTGGGGCGGGTAGGTGTCCGCGGCGATCAGGACGGTCAAGGGCTGCTGGTCTGCGGGCGTGGTCACGTGGAGGGCTCCTGATGGTCACGGTGCGGACAGCTGGCACTGGCAGCACGGTTGGCCGCCGGCGTGGGGCCGGGGCCTCGTGTAGTTGCTGGACGGACTAGTGGGTCGGCCTGCCCGCGGCCTTCCGAGCGTCTTTTTTGCGCTTGGTAACCTCGGGATGGTGCCTTGAAAGGGCGATTACCCCCACGATAGCAAGGGATGCAGCCGTTCCCATGGCAATGGCCATCACGGCGTGGACATCGGGGCGGAGTTCACCGAGGATAACAATCCCAATGGCGATGCCGACAATGGGGTCGATGACTGTCAGGCCGGCGATCACCAGGTCGGGCGGGCCCGTGGAATAGGCGCTCTGCACGAACCAGGATCCCAGGCCGCCCGCGGCGATGATGGCCACCACCGAATACCACTGCACGTTCAGCAGGAACAGTCCGTTGGGATTAAGCAGGTGCTTGCCGATGATCCTCGTGAGCACAGCCACAAAACCGAAGAGGACTCCGGCGCCGAGGATATAGACAAACGCGTTCATCCGGTGCCTGAACATCACCGCAAGAGTGCCGAAGAGCCCGACGGCGAGGGCCAGCAGCAGCACGATGGTGAGTTCGGCGTCGAGGCTGACATCATGGTTCTCCTGCGTCACGTTGACGGCCAGGAGGACAAAGAGCGCCGAGCCTGCCACGCAGGCGGAGATGGCCACGATCGTGGCCCTGTTGATGGTGAGGTCCTGGTCGCGCGCGTTGACGACGGTGGTGATGACAAGGGCGATCGCTCCGATGGGCTGGACCACCGTGAGCGGGGCGGACACGAGGGCCACCGCGTTCATGGCCATCCCGGCGCACAGCAGCAGGAGGCCGAACACCCAGCGCGGGTTCCGGAGGAGGCGGACGAATCCGTTGGAGCTTAGCGCCAGGCCGCCGGTATCGGCTTTGACTGCGCTTCCCTGGCGCTGCGCACCCAGTGCCAGGCAGAAGGCGCCAAGCACCGCAAGCGCAACTGCCAACCACACCATCAGGAAGTCCCGCCGTCGTCATCTTGCTGCATTCTGCCTTTGCGCAGGATAGCCCAGAAGTAGTTGTAGGCGGCGATCCAGTGGCCGATGAGTCCCAGCCCAAGGACTATCCATGCGGCCACGAGCAGCTCGCCGGAGAATGCTGTGTCCAGCCGGGAAAGGACCAGCATCGGTGTGCCCAGGAGCAGCAGGCCGGTGCGCACCTTGCCCACCACGCTGACGGGAAGATCCGGGTGGCCGCCGAAAAAGGACAGGGTGAGGACCAGCAGCACGGCGTCCGGGATCACCAGCGCGGCCAGATACAGCCAGTGCACGACGCCGGCGATCACCAAAGTGACTGCGACGGTGATCAACGCCAGCCGGTCGGCGATGGGATCGAGGACCCGGCCGAGTTTGGAGGCCTGGTCGAAGCGGCGGGCCACATAACCGTCGATCCAGTCGGTGCAGCCCATAACGGCCAGGACCACTACGGCGGCGCCGTACTCTTTTTGGGCAAGGACCAGCCAGACGAAGAGCGGTACGCCCATGAACCGGACCACAGTCAGCAGGTTGGGGATGGTGAAGACGCGGTCGTGATCCACCTGGGGGCGTCCGGGACGGGAGCCGGCACCGATGAACTTCATCCGACTCCCCTTTCCTTCCTGCGCCCTCCGGGCACGGCCTCACGATTTCTGCGGCCCTGCCGCGCGCTGCCCGACGGCAGCTCCGTTGAAAGCCGGTCCTAGTAGGTCCGGAGGAGCTTGCGGACCAGGACAACGAACACGGCACCGGCAGCGGCAAAGGCAGCCAGCGGTTTCCACCGGGGGTCCAGGCCGCCGGCGGACGCGGAGAGAGCGGCGAGCCGTTGCCCGGCAAGGTCCCTGCCCCGGCCGGCAAGAGCCTGGCCCTGGCGGAGTTTTCCCCGTGCGGCAGCCAGGACGAACCGGGCCTGGGTCTTGACGTCGAGCTCTTCGCCGAGGTCGTCGCGGACTTCCGTGAGGTGGTGGCGGCGCTGGTTCAGGCGGCGGACAAGTTCCGGTTCGGAGGCCTGCGGGAAGTCCTTGTTGTGCTCCGCTGCCTTTGCTTCCTTCTCGGCCTTCGACTTGGCGTCGGCCTCTGCCTTGGCTGCCTTGGCCGCTTTGGCCTCGGGGCTCTGTGGATCGAGGACCGCAGGATTGAAGGCGGAGCCTTCCTTCGCGATGCCGATGTCGTGTTTGATGCCGCGGATGGTTTCCTCCGGCAGCAGGGGCATGGCCTTCTTGAATTTGCGCAGCCCGATCAAGCCACCGATAAGTGCCACCAGGAGGAAGGCCGCGGAGACCAGCAGGGCGGCCAGCCACGCAGGCATGATCGTGGCGAGGCCCATGATGGCGGCAACGATCAGGCCGACCACCAGGAAGAGGAGGAATACGAGGGCCACTGCGAAGAAGGCTGCGGCAACGCCGACCTGAATGCCCTTGCGCTTGAGCTCGATTTTCGCGAAAGCGACTTCGTCGTTCAGCTGGCGGGGCGCCAACCGGAAAAGGAGTTTGATCGTCCCGGGCAGCGCAGCGATGCGCAATCCCGGGCTGGTCCGCCCGCTGTGACGTCCGCTCATCGGTTCCGCCTTACTGTTTCATGGCCGATTCGGCTTCCATGTGCTGCGGGAAAGTGCAGCTGCACAGTCCCCGGCACCAAAACTATCATTCAGGTTATGGGCCAACCCCGGGGCTTGCCGGACGGCGCGGCCTACAACGCTGCAGAATTCCCCGGCCCCGGGCCTAGGATTAGTCTCCGTGACCATACCCAGCGATCCGGGCGAGCTGTTGAGCCGACGCCGGAAACTTCTGTACATCCTCCTCCTCGGCGCCCTGACGGCCTTGGGTCCGTTCACGATCGACCTGTACCTGCCGGCTTTCCCTGCGTTGGAGGCGAGCCTGGGAGTGACCGAGGCCCAGGTCCAGCTGACCCTCGCCGGGACTACGGTCGGCTTTGCCATCGGCCAGCTGGTGGTGGGCCCCTTCAGCGACAGGTTCGGCCGCCGGGTCCCGCTGATCCTGGCAACGGCCGTGCACATCGCAGCCTCCCTGGGCGCAGCCCTGTCCACCGATATCACCACCCTGGGCATATTCCGCGTCCTGATGGGTGTGGGCGCCGCGGGCGGGGGCGTGGTGGCCATGGCGATGGTGCGCGACCTGTTCTCGGGCTACGCCATGGTCAAGATGTTTTCCCGCATGTCCCTGGTCAACGGGCTGGCACCGATCCTGGCTCCGGTGATCGGTTCCCAGCTGCTGCTGGTGATGCCATGGCCGGGGATCTTTGTGTTCCTTGCCGCCTACGGCACCCTGGTCATCGTCGCTGCCCTGTTCCTGGTGCGGGAGACACTGCCGCCGGAAAAGCGCCGGCAAAGCGGCATGACTGCCCGGGAGCGCTACCGGGTCCTCTTCAGCGACCGGATCTTTGTTGGCCTCCTGTTGGTGGCCGGACTGAACTTCGGCGGGCTCTTCACGTACCTATCGGCCTCGCCTTTCCTGTTCCAGGATGTGTTCGGCTTTTCCGCCCAGGAGTATGGCCTGCTCTTTGGCGTCAACTCACTGGGCATCGTGGCCGGTGTCCAGACGAGCGCACGGCTCATCCGCCGGGTGCCGCCGCAGTGGATCCTTGCCTGCGCCACGGCCTGGATGTTCCTGATGGCCATGCTGATCGTGGTGTTCGACCAGCTGGGATTTGGCCTCTGGGGCGTGATGGTGCCGCTGTGGTTCTACATCATGGGAACGGGGTTTATGTTCCCCTGCGTACAGGTGCTCGCCCTTGCCGGCCATGCCGGCCAGGCCGGCACCGCCGCCTCGCTGCTGGGATTTGCGACCTTCATGATGGCCGGGCTCATCTCCCCTGTGGTCGGCTGGCTGGGCATCACCAGCGCCGCTCCCATGGGCGCCGTCCAGGGAGCCTGCATCCTGCTGGCCATCGCTGCCCTCTGGCTGGTAGTCCGGCCGCGCACCGTCCCCTCGATCCACTGACGCCATGGTGCACCCCAAGAGCCGAAAGCCGCACCGGAACCCCCGGGGACTCTTCCTCGGGGCGGTGCTGGGCGCCGTCGCGGGCTACTTCGCCGGCCGTGCCCTGGGCAACCCCGCCATGGGGATTGTCCTTGGCATGATTGCGGGATCCGCTTTGCTGTACCGCATCAACCCCGGGCCATGGAACCGGCACTGATCCTGCCGCTGGGCGCCTGTCCCGGGATAAAATGTGTCCGTGCCCAGCCGGCAGAATCAACCGCCGCTTCCGGCCACGTGGCAACGGTGCGATACCCGGATACTGCCACTGTGGTGGGACCGGCTGTGTGCCCAGAGCGGGGAGCAGTCCGCCGCCCTCTACGCCGCGGGCCTGTTCACCGAGGACCGGCGCCGGCCGATCGCCCAGTGGTACAACCCGGCCTTCATGGCAGCGCTGCTGGTAGCCCCGGAAACTTCGCCCGAGTGGCCCGTGCAGCGCTTCGGCATCTTCTATGCACCGCCGGAGACCGGCTTTGTGCGCGTGCACTCCGCGCCCCATGAATGGAACCCGCGCCAGCCGCGGAAATCGCCCACCGAAAAGGAGGCGTTCCTGGCAGCCATTGTGGAGGCAGAGCGGTTCCTCCAGGTGGAAATGGACTTCGTCTAGAAACAAAAATTCCCTGTCCCTCCACAGGAGGAACAGGGAACTTTTATGTTTGGCTCCTCCTGCTGGACTTGAACCAGCAACCCTTCGATTAACAGTCGAATGCTCTGCCAATTGAGCTAAGGAGGAATGAAGCAGGTATGACATTAGCAAAGGATCCGCACCAAAGTGAAATCGGCGGTTTGGCCGGGCCCGTGACGTTCACAAGGCATAAAAAATCCCCGTTCCGGAGGCCGGAACGGGGATTGTGCGCTCCTCCTGCTGGACTTGAACCAGCAACCCTTCGATTAACAGTCGAATGCTCTGCCAATTGAGCTAAGGAGGAATGAAGCGGGTATTAGCCTAGCAAAGGTGTGGCCGGTAAACGAAATCGGGGCCGGCGGGCGCAGTCCGGGGAGCGGGTCAGGCATCCGAGCGCAGGGCACGGCGTTCCATTTCCAGCATCATCAGTTCACGGTTGAGCCGCTGGTAGGTTTCCGGATCAGCCGCCGGGTCAAGCCGTTGCAGCTGGCCCATCTTGTCCGCCTTGACCCGGGTGATCTGGAGTTCGAAAAGCCGAGACAGGATGTCCCGGCAGTATTTCTGCACGGCCTCCTCCGTGCTGGCCGGCAACGGCACCACGGCCAGTTCGGACACCAGGGGCCGCAGCGGTTCGGGAACCTCGTTCATCACGTGTTCCACCCAGCGCACGGGATCGGCGGTCAGGCCCGGGTCCGTGGCGCGCATGGCGTCATGGACAGCCTGGAAGGCCGGGGTGGCGAACCGTGCAGCTGAGAAGCGCTCCCAGATTCCGCCGCCGAGCAGCGCGGGCTCCTGCAGGGCAACCTCCAGCGCCTGCCGCTCCATGGAGGCCACCGGATCACGGGGATCGGGGCGGTGGAAGGAAGGCACAGCGCCCGACGGCGGCCCGGCAGCCACGCCGGGCCCGCCCGGTTGGGCGCTCCCGGCCGGAGTCCGGGAACCGGGCGCGGCAGGCGCACCCTGGCTACCGCGCTTCACTTCGGCGGTCACCAGGCGCAGCACTTCGTTGGGGTCCGGCATTCCCAGCCAGCCCGTGAGCGCCTGGCAGTAGCCCGTCCGGGTGGACGCGTCACGGATGGCGGCAACCACCGGCACGCAGGCCTTCAGGCCCTGTACGCGGCCCTCCACGGTGTCCAGGTTGAACTGCTTCAGCGTAGTCCGGATGGCGAATTCAAACAGCGGGCGCCGGGACTGCACCAGCGCATGTACTGCTTCGTCGCCCTTGCTTTGCCGCAGGTCGCACGGATCCGCTCCCGTGGGTTCCACGGCCACATACGTCTGGGCAGTGAAGCGCTGGTCCTCTTCGAAGGCGCGCAGGGCCGCCTTCTGGCCGGCGGCGTCGCCGTCGAAGGTGAAGATGACCTCTCCCCCGGTGCCGTCGTCCGAGAGCAGCCGGCGGGCGATCTTGATGTGTTCGGTGCCGAACGCGGTGCCGCAGGTGGCCACCGCCGTCGGGATCCCTGCAAGATGGCAGGCCATCACGTCCGTGTAGCCCTCCACCACCACCAGCTGCCGGTCCTTGGCGATGCTGCGCTTGGCAAGATCGATCCCGTAGAGCACCTGGGATTTTTTATACAGGGTGGTCTCAGGGGTGTTCAGGTACTTGGGTCCCTGGTCGTCCTCGTAAAGCTTCCGGGCTCCGAAGCCGATGGTGTCCCCTGCGATGTCCCGGATGGGCCAGATGAGGCGCCCGCGGAAACGGTCGTAGATGCCCCGGTTTCCTTCCGAGAACATCCCCGTAAGCTTCAGCTCCGCGTCGGTGAAATTCCGTCCGCGAAGGTGCTTGAGCAAGGCATCCCAGCCCTGCGGGGCGTAACCGACGCCGAACTGCTCGGCAGCGGCACGGTCGAACCCGCGGCCGTGCAGGAAGGTCCGCCCCTCCGCGGCGCCCGGCGTCAGCAGTTGTGCCCGGAAAAACTCGTCGGCGATTTTGTGGGCGTCCAGCAGCCGTTGCCTGCGGCCCACTTCCTCGCGGCTGGGGCCGGTCCCGCCGTCCTCGTACCGGAGCTCATAGCCGATCCGGGACGCCAGTTTTTCCACGGCCTCCTGAAAGGAGCTGTGGTCCTGCTTCTGGACGAACGCAATGACGTCGCCGTCCTCGCCGCAGCCGAAGCAGTGGTAGCGGCCTACCTGGGGCCGGACGGTGAAGGACGGCGAGCGCTCGTCATGGAAAGGGCACAGGCCTTTGAAGCTCCCCAGCCCGGCGCCCTTGAGCGTGACGTAGCCGTCAACCACTTCCTTGATGTCCGTGCGCTGGCGTACTTCGTCGATATCTTCACGTTTGATCAGCCCAGCCACAGAGCAATCCTAGCCCCGGGGTACGACGGCGGCTGCCGCGTTATGGCGTTGCTCACCACAGCGACGGAAGGCTCCCCACCAGGCGTTCGTACATGGCCAGCGCCGAGCCGTCGGTGAGGGACGCCACCTGGTCGATCACCACGCGAAGGCGCGCACCGTCGTCGGGCGCGTCACGCCAGTCGGCTGCGAACATCGGCTCAAGGTGCCGGTCCCCCGTGGCGCTCAACGCCGTGACCAGGGCGTGGAGTACCTCGCGCTGGCGTTCATAGATGGGCTGGCGGTGATCGGTGGTCATCACGAAGGTGGTGGCCAGGCCCTTCATCACGGCGATCTCCATCACGGTCTCGTCCGGCACCATCAGCTGGGCGTTGTAGCGCGTGAGGTTCTCGGGGCCGTAGACGGCGCGCGTGGTTTCCAGGGCGCTCTGGCAAAACCTGCCGATCAGCTGGCTGGTCATGTTCTTCAGGGCGGCCATGGACTTGCGGCTGCCGTCAGCTTCCCGCACCCACACGTCAGTGGCTTCGAGCCGGGCCAGGGCGGCATCGATGGCGGCGGGATCGTTGTGCGGCAGGTACCACTGCTTGGCGTAGCCCACCACCCGGGCGCGGTGGTCAGGGTTGTCCATCCAACGCAGCTGGAAATGTCCGGCCACGATGGCGTCCTCGACGTCATGCACGGAGTAGGAGATGTCGTCGGCGAGATCCATCACCTGGGCTTCGAGGCAGGACCGGCGTTCCGGCGCGCCTTCCCGAATCCAGTTGAAGATGGGGAGATCGTCCTCATAGGCCCCGAACTTGCTGGTCCGCTGCCCGTGGATGACCGGGGCCTCCAGCGCCGACCACGGGTACTTCGCAGCCGCGTCAAGGCTGGCCCTGGTGAGGTTCAGGCCGGCGGGCTGGTTGTCCGCCGTCAACACCTTGGGCTCCAGGCGGGTCAGCAGCCGGAGGGTCTGGGCGTTCCCTTCGAAGCCGCCGATCGCGTGCGCCACCTCGTTCAGCGCCGATTCCCCGTTGTGGCCAAACGGCGGGTGGCCGAGGTCGTGGCTCAGGCAGGCGGTGTCCACCACGTCCGGGTCGCAGCCCAGCGCCCGGCCAAGTTCACGGCCCACCTGTGCCACCTCCAGGCTGTGGGTGAGGCGGGTCCGGACGAAGTCGTCGGTGTCCGGTGCCACCACCTGGGTTTTGGCCCCAAGCCTGCGGAGTGCGGAGGAATGCAGCACCCGGGCGCGGTCACGCTCAAAGTCCGAACGGTAGACGTTCTTGCTCGGCTCCTCCACCCAGCGGGCGGAATCGTGGCTGTCGTAGCCCGGCAGGACCGGTGCGGTGGTTCGTGTCTCAGCCACCTGAAACGTCCAGTTCCGCAGCGGAGATGTCCCGGGACTGGTCCGCATTCAGCGCCCGCGATTCCAGCCAGTCCTTGGGCAAAGCCGGTCTCTTGGGCGAGCCGGCGCGGCCGCGGGGACCTTCGGCGTCACCGCCCGGGTACGGCGATTCAAGGTCCAGCTCCGCGAGGGTATCCCGCAGCACCTGCAGGCTGGTCACCAGCGCCAGCCGGGTGCGCAGTTCCCCGCCCACCACGTAGCCCTTGAAGTACCAGGCGATGTGCTTGCGGATCTCACGGAGCGCCTTGCCCTCGTCGCCAAAGGTCTCCACCATGAGTTCGGCATGGCGGTACACCCCCTCGGCCACCTGGCGCAGGTTCGGCCGGAACCGGGTGTCGCTGCCTTCGAAGGCAGCCTGCAGGTCCCCGAACAGCCATGGCCGGCCCTGGCAGCCACGGCCCACCACCACACCGTCAACGCCGGTTTCGCGGACCATCCGGACCGCGTCCTCGGCGGACCAGATGTCGCCGTTGCCCAGCACCGGGATGTCCGGCAGCGCCTCTCGCAGGCGGGCTATAGCGGACCAGTCCGCCTGGCCGGAGTAGAACTGGGCGGCCGTCCTGCCGTGAAGCGCCACGGCGGCAACCCCGGAATCACGGGCGATCCGGCCGGCGTCGAGGTACGTGAGGTGGTCCTCGTCGATGCCCTTGCGCATCTTGATGGTGAGCGGGACGTTGCCCTTGGCTGCTTCCTTCACGGCGGTCTGCACGATCGACGTGAAGAGGTCAATCTTCCACGGCAGGGCCGAGCCGCCGCCGCGCCGGGTCACCTTGGGCACGGGGCAGCCGAAGTTCAAATCGATGTGGTCCGCCCGGTCCTCCTCAACAAGCATCTGCACGGCACGGCCCACCGTCACCGGGTCCACGCCGTACAACTGGACGGACCGGACCTTCTCGTCGTCGTCGTGGGAGATGATGCGCAGGGATTCAGGCGTACGCTCCACCAGCGCGCGGGAGGTAACCATTTCCGCCACGTACATGCCGCCGCCGTATTCGCGGCACAAACGGCGGAACGCCGAGTTGGTGATGCCGGCCATGGGGGCCAGGATCACCGGGGTGTCCACGGTTATGGGGCCAAGCTTCAGGGGCGGGAGTTCCAGCCTGGGGGCGGGAGGAGTTGCTGCAACAGTCACCTGTCCATTGTTGCAAAGCCGGGCAAATCGTGGCGCGGGCGGGTCTCGGGTGCCGCCGTCAGTCGCTTCCCACGCAGTCCGTCCCGGCAGCCACCGTCACTCCCGCTCCGCCGCCCGGCGCCCCCGCCGGGTCTGCAGGGCCGCGGCCGCCAGCGTACCCGTATCGCTGACATCATCGAGGTTGACGGCTGGCTGCGCTGTTGCTCGGGCACCTCCAGTTGCGGCCGGGCCTCCGGCGTCGTCCGTTTCCACCTGTTGGGTTCCGTGGGCACCGGACCCCGGAAGCTCCCCTGCCCGTAAGCCGGTCGCCTTCACCACCAGCACGGCGATCAGCGTGGTGACCGGGATCGCCAGGACCAGGCCGATGGAACCGACCAGGGTCCTGATGACCTCCTCCGAGAGCTCCGCGCTGGTGAGGGTGTCCGCGAGCGGGCGGTCGTAGAGCATCACAATGATAAGGATCGGCAGGGCGGCACCGGCGTAGGCGAAGGCAATGGTGTACACGGTGGAGGCGATGTGGTCACGCCCGATGCGCATCGCGGAGGTGAACAGTTTCCGTGCGCTGCTTCCGGGCGCCAGTTCGTACAGTTCCCACACGGCGGAGGACTGCGTAATGGTCACATCGTTCAGGACGCCGAGCCCCGAGATGATGAGCCCGCACAGGATCACGCCCGAGATGGAAATATTGGCCGAAGTGTTCACCAGGGTGGTTGCCTCGTGGTTGCCCACCCCGGCAAGGTTCGCCGCGCCGGTGGCCCAGGCAGCCAGGAGCGCCGTGATCCCGAGCCCGAACATGGTGCCCAGGAGCGCGGTGGACGTCCGGGCCGAGAAGCCGTGGGCGAAGTACAGGACCCCGATCATGATCACCGTTGATCCCACCAGGGCCAGCAGCAACGGCGGTTTGCCCTCCACCAGGCCGGGAAGCATAAAGCCGGCCAGCACAAAATAGGCGCCCACAAGTCCAACCAGTGCCCGGAGGCCCCGCCAGCGGGCAACCGCGATGACCACCGCGGCATAGAGCAGTGCGAGCAGGACTATCGGCAGGGTCCGGACGAAGTCCACAAAAATAAAGGCGGGCGAACCCTGGGAAGCTGACGCGCCCTGGGCATTGGAAAGGTTCAGGTAGCGGATCTGGTCACCTGGCTTGACCCCATGCGACTTGGCGACGTCCGGGTTGATGACCACCTTGACCGGGCTTCCACCCTTGTCCGGCTCAGTGAAGGCAAACGTGCAGTCGGATCCCTGCTGGCTCTGGCCCTGCTGGTTTTGGCTTTGGTCGGCCGAACTCTGGCCCCCTTGACCCTGCTGCGCCACGCCCTGCATGCAGTTCTCGGTGACCACGGTCTGGATGGTGCCGGTGTCGAAGGTAACCCCGGGAGCAGCGGAGTAGGGGTTCGCCAGGGAGATGCCTTCCTTGCTTCCGGAAGGCCAGAGCATTGCCATGCCGGCCAGGGTCAGGAGCGTCAGGGGAATCAGCACGGCCGCGAGGATGCGGTTTGCTTTCCGGCGGGCGGCCATCGCTTGCGGCGACGGCTCCGAATGACCTGTAGAAGCGTGGGAGTGGCCGGACCCCATCAGCAGTAGAACCTCATACATTGAACTCTACGTCCGGTTCCATAGGGTTGATAAATGGATCGTCACTACGGGGAGGAACCGGGTATGGCCAACCGCAGCACTGAGGAAAGCGGCAGCTTTGATGCCACGTCAACCGCCGCTGGAACCGTCCGCCAGGCTGTGCTCAGCGAGCTTCGGGCGTCCGGTCCCACCGCAGGGGTTGCCCTGGTGCTGCACGGAGGAAAGTCGCACAGCCATGAGCCGGTGGAGGCGACGCACCTAAGTCCCGCACGAATGGTCCCAATTGCCCGGCACCTGCACCGGGCCGGCAGGAAGAATGGACTGGCGGTATGGTCCCTGCGCAACAGCGTGCGCGGCTGGAACGGGGCCGACATGTCGCCGCTCCACGACGCGCGCTGGGCCCTTGAACAAATCAGCAGCCGGCACCCGGGCGTTCCGGTGTTCCTCGTGGGGCACTCAATGGGCGGGCTGACTGCGGTCTGCGCTGCGGACCACCCGCAGGTGCAGGCTGTTGTGGCCCTGGCGCCCTGGCTCAGCCCCGGGACGCCGGTCTCGGCGGTGGCCGGCCGGAAGGTGCTTATTGTCCACGGGACCATCGACAGGTGGACCAGCCCCTCGGCGTCGCTCGCGTTTGCCCGCCGTGCCGCCGCAGGCGCCGGGTCCATGCAGTACGTCGCCCTGAAAGGCGCCGGGCACTTTATGCTCCGCAAGATCCGGCTGTGGCACACGCTCTCCACCGGTTTTGTCCTGAAATCCTTCCGCGAATCGACCGGGGCGGACGTTGCCCTGCCCCGGGGATTTGACCAACTGCTGCCCGCATCGTCGGTCCAGGTGACCTTGTGACCCCTTTCCCGTGGGCGGACTTTGCCGCCGCCCTGCCCTGGGCTGCGCTCGCCGTCGTTGTGGTCCTGGCCGTCACTTTCGCCGTAGCCGTCCGCCAGGGGCGGCACTCGGTGATGGATGTGGCCTGGGGCCCGGGCTTCGTGGCTGTCGCGGTGGTGTCCTGGTTCCTTTCCAACGGAGCCGGCGACGACACCCGGCGGCTGCTGCTTCTTTTGTTGACCGCGGTGTGGGGCCTGCGCCTGGGAGCCCACATCGGTTTACGTGCCCGCGGGGGCCACGAGGACCCGCGTTACCAGGCCATGCTCGGCAGTGCCCCCGGCAACAGGGACGTTTATGCGCTCCGGCGGGTCTACCTGCCGCAGGGCCTGGTGATGTTTTTTGTCTCGCTGCCAGTCCAGGTGGGCATGTTCGCCACCGGCGGCGTCGGCTGGCTTGGGCTCCTGGGCGTCCTGTTCTGGCTGGTCGGGTTCCTTTTCGAGGCCGTGGGCGACTGGCAGCTGCAGCAGTTCAAGCGGGATCCGGCACGGCGCGGAACCGTCCTGGACACCGGTTTGTGGCGCTATACCCGGCACCCCAACTACTTCGGCGACGCCGTGGTGTGGACCGGGCTGTTCCTCATCGCCGCCGATTCGTGGCCGGGAGTCCTGACGGTGCTCTCGCCCGCGTTGATGGTGTGGACCCTGGCCGCAAAGACCGGAAAACCGCTGACGGAGAAGGCGATGTCCTGGCGCCCGGGCTACCGCGAGTACGTCGAAGCCACCAGCGGCTTCATCCCCCGGCCGCCCCGGCGAAACTGACTGCAAGCAGGTAGCGCCGAGTGTCAGTTTGACCGGTCAAATCGACGCTTGGCGCTACCTGGTTGGGCGCGGGCTGGCTCAGTCCGAGACGACCAGGGTTTCCGGACCCGAGAGGCGCGCCTTGCCGCGTTCGAGCAGGGGCTCGACGGCGGCGCGGAGCGCGGTCATGGAGTCGTCCAGTTCCAGCATCACCGGGTGCTGGTACGCAATCAGGGCGAGCATGTCGCGGACGGCACCGGCGGCGTCATCCGCGTCAAGGGAGGGCTCGTGGCCGACGAAAACGTCCGTCGCTTCCTGGCTGTCCTGGCCCTCGTCCTGTCCAGGGCCCGTTGCCGGCGCCGCGTAACTGACGGCAAACGCACGGATCCGGCCCTTTTTGCTCGGCGCCACCCCCGAACCAAAGGCCGACTCCGGCCGGGCCCGGAGCACGATCGCGCCGTGCGCACCGGTGAGGTCGTCCAGGAACAGCTTCTGCACCTGGCCCATGGACAGCACGCCCGGTGAATCCCACCCGTGGATGGCGGTGTAGTAGCGGCCCACCACGTCCGTCAGTTCCACGGAGCCGGTGGCCAGGTCCATCACAACGTCGGAGCCCGCGTTTTCGTCGTTCGTGGGTCCGCTGTCGCCGTCGTTGGCCGGGAACACGGGAAGCCTCAGGGCACCCGGTTCCACTACCACCAGCCGGGAACGCTGGATGGGCGAAAGGCCGAAGTGCTCCGCGAAGGCCGCGCCCGGCGTACCCGGTTCCACCTTGGCGCGGAGCCTGGAAACGCCCGACGGCGACTGCCCGGCTTCGCGGCGCAGCATGGTCAGGAGCGTGGCACCGATACCGGAGCGGC
The DNA here is from genome assembly GCF_042879835.1 of Pseudarthrobacter sp. NPDC058329. Taxonomy (NCBI): domain Bacteria; kingdom Bacillati; phylum Actinomycetota; class Actinomycetes; order Micrococcales; family Micrococcaceae; genus Pseudarthrobacter; species Pseudarthrobacter sp. NPDC058329. The sequence goes on along the minus strand of NZ_JBHVZR010000013.1, from coordinate 59,427 downwards.
GGTGGTCCCGTGCTACCTCGATGTAGGTCCAGAGCCGCTCCGGGTGCAGGGAGGCCTCGTAGACAACGCCCGCCGCAACCGGAATGCCGACGCCGTCCACGACGTCCTCGGCCACGATGCAGCGCCGCCACGGGGAGACTGCGCCGTCCGAAGAAGGCGCCAGGGCGCCGCGGAACTGGTGGGCCTGGTGGGTTTCCGGCCCGCCCCAGATTTCCAGCAGGGCCAGGTCATCGCCCTCGCGCCATTCGCGGTATTCGACGGCCACGGCTACGCGCCGATCAGGCGTGCGGCCAGGTAGCCTTCCACCTTGTCCAGGGAGACGCGTTCCTGGCTCATGGTGTCCCGCTCGCGGATGGTGACGGCCTGGTCCTCGAGGGTGTCGAAGTCCACGGTGATGCAGAACGGGGTACCGATTTCGTCCTGGCGGCGGTAGCGGCGGCCGATGGCGCCGGCGTCGTCGAAGTCGATGTTCCAGTTCTTGCGCAGCTGGGTGCCGAGGTCCTTGGCCTTCGGGGACAGGTCCTCGTTGCGGCTCAGCGGCAGAACAGCGGCCTTGACCGGGGCCAGGCGCGGGTCCAGCTTCAGGACGGTGCGGACGTCCACGCCGCCCTTGGCATTGGGGGCCTCGTCCTCGGTGTAGGCGTCCACCAGGAACGCCATAAAGGAGCGGGTGAGGCCCGCGGCGGGCTCGATCACGTACGGGGTGTAGCGCTCGTTGGTGGCCTGGTTGAAGTAGCTCAGGTCCGTGCCGGAGGCCTTGGCGTGGGTGGAGAGGTCAAAGTCGGTGCGGTTGGCGATACCTTCGAGTTCGCCCCACTCAGAGCCCTGGAAGCCGAAGCGGTATTCGATGTCCGTGGTGCCCTTGGAGTAGTGGCTGAGCTTTTCCAGCGGGTGTTCGAAGAAGCGCAGGTTCTCCTCGCGGATGCCCAGGTCCGTGTACCAGGACATGCGCTCCTTCATCCAGTACTGGTGCCACTCTTCATCCGTGCCGGGCTCGACGAAGAACTCCATTTCCATCTGCTCGAACTCGCGGGTGCGGAAGATGAAGTTGCCGGGCGTGATCTCGTTGCGGAAGGACTTGCCGATCTGGCCGATGCCGAACGGCGGCTTCTTGCGGGAGGTGGTGAGCACGTTGTTGAAGTTCACAAAGATGCCCTGGGCGGTTTCCGGGCGCAGGTAGTGCATGCCTTCCTCGCTGGCCACGGGGCCGAGGAAGGTCTTGAGCAGGCCGGAGAATTCCTGGGGTTCGGTCCATTCGCCGCGGGTGCCGCAGTTGGCGCAGGCGATGTCCTTCAGGCCGTTCTCGGCGGGGCGGCCCTTCTTTTCCTCGTACTCTTCCTCGAGGTGGTCAGCACGGTAGCGCTTGTGGCAGGAAAGGCACTCCACCAGGGGATCGGAGAAGACGTCCACGTGGCCGGAGGCTTCCCATACCTGACGGGGCAGGATGACCGAGGAGTCCAGGCCCACCACGTCTTCGCGGCCGCGGACCATGGACTGCCACCACTGGCGCTTGATGTTTTCCTTCAGTTCGGCGCCGAGGGGCCCGTAGTCCCAGGCAGAACGCGAACCTCCGTAGATCTCACCGGCCTGGAACACAAAACCCCTCCGCTTGGAGAGGGAAATGACCTGGTCGAGAACGGATTTTGCTGCCATGGGGAAACTCCAATTTCTACAGGGCCGCTGGGTGCGGTCCGCGGTTTTTCAGGCCCCGGTAAGGCCGGCGGTGGGTGACCGCTGGCTGCCGCGGGGGCGGATGAAGGAAAGATGCAAAAAGCTGCGTGTCCTAGCCTACCGGTGCCCACTGCGGAGCGCGCCCCGCGGCCAGGGCAGGGTGGCCAGGATGATCGCCGCCAGTGTGAGGACGGTGCCGAGCACAGTGGCAGGGGCCACAATGGTTCCGGACGCGGGCAGGATCACGTCGAGCGCCAGCGAGCCGAGCAGCTGGCCGGCGATCATGCCCAGGCCGGTGACCAGGACGCCCAGGCTGCGGACCAGCAGCGCGCCCAGGCCGATGAACACGCACCCCATGGGACCGCCAACGTAGTACCACCACTCCCCCGGCAGCGGATTGCCGGGCCCGGCGGTGGCCATCTTGATGGCGTAAGCCGTCCACAGGACCACGGAACCGGCCACAAAATTGACCAGGGTGGCTGCGATCGGCGTCCCGTAATGGACTGTTGCCGTTCCGTTCATGGCCTGCTGGAAGCTCATCAGGAACCCGGCGGCGACGGGGAGCAGGAGGGGAACCAACAGGGCCGCCGCGCCGCCGTCGGACCCTCCCCCGGCGGTTCCGGTGAACCGGGGCGAAACAGCCCAGGCGACGGCGGCGATGGTCAGCACACAGCCAATGACCCGGATCGCGGTAACCTGCTTCCGGCCGGCCGGGCCGATGCCCAGCCTGTCCACGAGCAGCCCGCTGAGGGTCTGGCCGGTGACCGTGGCAACAGTGAAGAGGGCTACGCCCAAAATTCCCACCGTGAACGACTGGGCAAAAACGAAGAGCGCGCCGATGCCGCCGGCGAGGACATAGACGCGGGGGAAGGCCCGGCTCCGGACGGCTGGCAGGATCCGGGCCAGCCCGGCGCGGCCGCGCGGCAGGAGCAGCGAGATGAGAACCATCACCACCAGTCCTGTGCTGAAACTCACCACGGACGCGGCGATGCCGTCGTTCAACCGGGCACCCAGCGCACCGTTGATCCGGCCCTGCACGGGAATGGCGAGGCCTGCGCCTACCGCCAGGGGAAGGCCTGCGAGCAGCGGCAGGCGGGAGGTCGAGGTCACTGAATCCACCCTACGTCAGGCATTATTGCTTCATGAGCAACCCCGTTGAAGACATCCCCATCCGCGACAGCATGATCCGCCTCGGCCAGCTCCTCAAGCTCGCCAGCCTGGTGGAGGACGGCGTGGAGGCGGCGGAGCTGATCAAAAACGGACTCGTTAAGGTCAACGGCGAGATCGACGACCGCCGCGGCCGCCAGCTGCACAATGGGGACACTGTCACGGTCAACGGGCAGACTGTCCGGGTGGTGGCACCCCAGGCGGATTGACCTCCCGGGCCGGCGCCCGCCGTCGTCCGCTTACTTCTTGAGGACCTCGTGGGTGAGGAACTCGCCCACGTGACCGATTTCCTGCTGGTTGATCCCGTGCCACATGCCGGTGTAGAGCACCTTGGTGAGCTTGACGTGCTTGCGGACCCAGCCCATGGTGTAGTCGATCTTGTCCGGTGTGATCACGGGGTCCTGCTGGTCCCGGCCCCAGAACATGGGAATAGTGCCGTCCAGTTCCGAATCCTTGAAGCTGGGATCGTCGCCAGCGTCCACCACAAAACCTGAGAGTCCGACGACGGCCGCAAAGTCGGTGGGCCGCTGCCGCAGGAGCGTGGTGGCCATGGCCATACCCATGGAGAACCCGAGCAGCGTCACGGAGGGGTGCCCCACCCGGATGGCGTCGATCCAGTCGAGCACGTAGGACGAGGCTTCCTTGACCCGCTCCAGGGAGTAGTCGATGGAGGCCGTGAGAGGGAACCAGGTGAAGCCCGGTCCCATGGCGATGGGCGCCCGGACGGAGGCGACGGCGAAGTCCCCCGGCAGCAGGTCAGCCAGACTGAGCAGGTCCTGTTCGTTGGCGCCGTAGCCGTGCAGCAGCACCAGCAGCGGCTTGCCGTCGCGCTGATCCTCCGGGTGGGACCACAAAACAACAGGGGCAGGAAATACTTCGGCTTCAGTCATGGTTTCTATTCTTACAGTTACCCAAAGGTAACAACCTACGTTCGCGTAGCCAGCGAAGCGGAAGGCAGGATAGGACCGTGACTGACACGAGTGCCGTTCGAACCCCCGCTGCCCACGCCGGATCCCACCCCTGGACCCGCTACGTGGCAATGGGCGATTCCTTTACCGAGGGCATCGGCGACCCCGAGCCCACAAGCCCCGGCGGCTACCGCGGCTGGGCAGACCGGGTGGCGGAGGAACTGGGCCGCACGCAGCCCGACTTCGCCTATGCCAACCTTGCGGTCCGTGGCAGGCTGCTGCAGCAGATTGTGGACCGGCAGCTCGCCCCCTGCCTGGCGTTGAAGCCGGACCTGGTCACGCTCTCAGCCGGCGGCAACGACCTGCTGCGTCCGGGCGGCGACCCCGACGTGCTGGCGGAGAAGCTAGATTCCGTGGTGCAGATCCTGGCCATGGGCGGCGCCACCGTGGTCCTCTTCAACGGCCCGGACACAGGCTCGTCGGTGTTGGGCAGGATCCGCAGCAAAGTGGCCATCTATAACGAAAACCTGCGCACCGTGGCGGCCCGGCATGATGCTGTTATCGCCGACATGTGGTCCCTGCGCCAGCTCAGCGATCCGCAGATGTGGGACCAGGACCGGCTGCACTTCTCGCCGCTGGGCCACCACACCATCGCGGCCATGGTGCTGGACTCGCTGAATGTGGAGCACACGCTGGAGCCGCTGCAGCCCAAACCGGTGCCGGCGCGCACCTGGCGCGAGGCACGCTCCGGTGACTTGGTGTGGGCACGTGAGTACTTCGTGCCCTGGGTGCTGCGCCGGCTGCGCCACCAGTCCTCCGGGGACGGAATCACCGCCAAGCGTCCGACGCCGGGTCCCGTCTTCGGGCCGGGCGTTCCGTTGGGCTCCGGCGAGGGTCCGCTGGGGACCACCGAGGCTGCCCGGCGCTAGCGCCGGCTCCCACGGCGGACAGGTACATGCAGGCAGCAGGCCGGCCCAGGTGACGGGTATGGAACCTGACGCGGTGGTGCGGCTGCGGCTTCAGTCCCAGCTGCTGCGGGAACCCGGCGCCGCAACCCCGGAGGACGCCCTGCGAAACCTGCTCGCCGTGCAGGCACAGGAGTTTCCCTATGCCAGGTGGAGCCTGGCGCAGCGGGTATCAAACGGCGTTGCCCCTGCCGTAAAGGCCACGGACATCGAAACGGCGGTTGCCGATGGCCGGATCCTGCGCACGCATATCCTCCGGCCCACCTGGCACTTCGTCCACCGGGACGACCTCCGCTGGCTGCGCGCTCTCTCAGAGCCCCGGCTCGAACAGGCCAATGCCTTCACCTACCGCAGCACAGGCATCGACGCGGTTGCCGCCGCCCGGAGCGCGGACCTGCTGGCAGGGGCTGTCGCGGGCGGAAACCACCTGACCCGGGAACAACTGGCGGAACGGTTGCGGGACGCCGGGTTCGCGGCGAAGGGCCTGGAGCTCGCCTACCTGGTCATGCACGCCGAGATCAGCGGCATCCTGGTGAGCGGCACGCCGGTGCGGAGCCGGGGCGGAGCGCTGAAACAGACGTACGCGCTTTTTGACGAGCGGGTTCCCGCCGGGCCGGAGGCGGCGTTCACCCGGCCCGAAGCGTTGGCCGAGCTCACCCGCCGCTACTTCACAGGCCGTGGCCCCGCGACGGTTAAGGACTGCGCCGACTGGTCGGGGATGACCATAACGGACGTCCGGAAGGGCGTGCAGCTCACCCTGGAGGCACGTCCCGGGGCCCTCGCCGAAACGGTGATTGACGGCGTCGTGTTCTACTACGCCGCCGGGAATCCAGATGCCGCGGCCGGGCTCGCTCCCGCTTCTGGCGACGGACCACGGATAGACCTGATCCAGTGCTACGACGAGTACGTGATGGGCTATTCAGCCACGCGGCATTACATGGGCGGCGGCGCTCCCGCTTTTCCCTTTGAAGGTTTGCCGATGCACGTGGTCCTGATGGACGGGCGGATGGCGGGTTCCTGGCGGCACACGCTGCTTCCCGGCCGCTGCGGGCTGGATATCCGGTTGACCCATGCCGCCGAAGCTCCTGGATCCCCGGTGTCCGCGGCTGTCCAGGACGCCGTTGACCGGTACGGCGCATTCATCGGGCTGCCGGCCGTCCGGGTGCAGTCCGGGGCTAAGCTGGAAGCACACACATGAGAGGCACGGCACCGTGAGCAACTTGTTTTTCTGGATCATCATTCTGTCATTCCTGATCCCGATGGCCATGCGGATGTACCGGAAGTCCGTCGCCCGCCGGAACCACGAGCAGAGCTTTTCCGGCCGCTACCCGGAGCAGTTCCCGGGCGGCGGCAGCTACCCGGGATCGGCCGGCCCGCAGAATAAACAGCCGCGGGACGGCTTCACCCAGCAGGACTACTTCAGCGGCGGATTCCGGGAACTGGACCGGCCCCAGCCCCTGCCGCCCATCCAGCCTGTCCCGCCGGTTCCGCCGATGGACCAGCAGGTTCCGCCGTACGGGCAGCCGACGTACGGGCAGCAGCCGGGCCAGCGCGAAGAAGCTCCGCAGCAGCCCGCGGCCCCCGCCACTCCCCCGCCGCCGTCGGCCCCGCAGGGCTACCGTGCACGCAAGCTCGCCGAACTGGATGAGAAGTACAGCAACGGCGAACTGTCCGTGGAGGAGTACATGACCCGCCGCGGCGAGATCATGAACGGCTAGCGGATCTGTACGGCCCGCCGGCGTCAGTCCACCTGCGGAAAGCCCAGGTCGATGACTGACGTCGCCGGATCGGGCCACCGCGTGGTGACCACTTTGCCCCGGGTGTAGAACCGGATGCTGTCCGGCCCGTACATGTGGGTGTCGCCGAACAGGGAATTCTTCCAGCCGCCGAAGGAGAAGGTGCCCACCGGCACCGGGATGGGCACGTTGACGCCCACCATGCCCGCCTCGACGTCGAACTCGAACTGCCGCGCGGCTCCGCCGTCGCGAGTGAAGATGGCAACCCCGTTGCCGAACTCGTTCTCGTTCACCAGGCGGACGGCATCGCTGTAGGTATCCACGCGCACCACTGACAGGACGGGGCCGAAGATTTCGTCGTCGTACACCTTCATGCCCGGCTTGACGTGGTCCACCAGGCTGACTCCGATGAAGAACCCGCTTGAATCGAACTGCTGCGAGCGGCCGTCAACAACCAGCGTCGCGCCTTCGTTTTCGGCCCCTGCCACATAGGACGCCACCTTGTTCCGGTGTTCGGCGGTGATGAGCGGGCCCATCTGAGATGCCGGTTCCGTGCCCGGGCCGATGGTCAGGGTTGCCATGCGGTTCTGGATTGCCGCCACCAGGTCATCGGCGATGTTGCCGACGGCCACCAGCACGCTGACCGCCATGCAGCGCTCGCCCGCAGAACCGTAGGCAGCCGACACGGCGGCGTCGGCGGCCATGTCCAGGTCCGCGTCAGGCAGGACCACCATGTGGTTCTTGGCCCCGCCCAGTGCCTGGACCCGCTTTCCGTGGTCCGCCGCGCGCTTGTAGATGGACTGCGCTGTGGGCGTGGAACCTACGAAGCTGACGGCCTTGACGTCCTGATGTTCGAGCAGGACGTCAACGGCTTCCTTGTCGCCCTGGACAACGTTCAGCACACCGGCCGGCAGCCCGGCCTCCGCGAAGACTTCAGCGATGAACACCGCCGGGGACGGGTCCTTTTCACTGGGCTTCAGGAGCACGGTGTTGCCGCACGCCAGGGCACTGCCGATCATCCACAGCGGCACCATGGCCGGAAAATTGAACGGGGTGATGCAGGCCACCACGCCTACAGGCTGCCGGACGGAGTGGACGTCCACGCCGCTGGAGACCTGTTCGGAGCGCTCCCCCTTGAGCATGTGGGACAACCCCGTGGCGAATTCGATGTTTTCGAGGCCGCGGGAGATCTCCCCTTCGGCGTCTGAAAGTACTTTGCCGTGCTCGCTGGTAAGGATGGCGGCCAGTTCGGACTTGCGCTGGGTGAGGATTTCGCGGACGCGGAAGAAGATGTTGCTGCGTTTGGCCAGGCTCGTTGCCCGCCAGGCCGGCAGCGCGGCCTTCGCCGCGGCAATGGCTTCCTCCACCCGGACCGCCGAAGCCAGCGCCACCTGCTTTTCCTGCTCTCCGGTGGCGGGGTTGTAGACGGGACCGAAGCGGTCAGCATCCGTGACACGGCGGCCGTTGATGAAGTGGGGAATGGTTTGCATGGCAGTCTCTCTTCTACTTGGCTGAATCCAGCGAGCCGTCAACGAGCTTGATGATCATGGAGCAGTCCTTGCCGGACTCGCCCGCATCGATGAGGCGCTGGTAGAGCTGCTGGACGTGCTTGCCAATTTCCAGCGGCAGGCCGGTGTCTTCGGCGGCGCTGATGGCCAGGCCAATGTCCTTGTTCGCCAGCTCGGCAGTGAACGTTGGCGCGAAGTCATTGTTGGAGGCGGCGGTGGGGACCACGCCGGGAACGGGGTACCAGGTGCGCAGCGCCCAGCTGTCCCCGGAGGAGACGGAGGCAATGTCCCAGAACACCTTTTTGTCGAGGCCGAGCCGGTCCGCCAGCACTGCACCTTCAGCGGTGGAGGCCAGGTTGATCAGGAGCATCAAGTTGTTGCAGATTTTGGCTGCCTGGCCGGTGGTGGCTCCACCGGTTGGGATGATGTTGGCGGCCATGGGCGAGATGTAGCCAGTGGCGTCGGCCACGGCGGCCGCTTCACCGCCAACCATAAAGGTGAGCGTCCCGGCCGCGGCGCCGCTCATCCCGCCCGAGACCGGGGCATCCACGAACCGGAAGCCGGCGGCAGCGGCGGCGTCGTGCAGTTCCCTCGCGGCGGCGATATCGATCGTGGAGGAATCGACCAGGAGGGTGCGTGTATCGGCGTGGGCAAGCACGCCGTCCGCGCCGAGGTAGACAGCCTTGGCGTGCTCGCCTTTGGGCAACATGGTGAAAACGACGTCGGCGCCCGAGACGGCCTCGGCGATGCTCCCCACCGGCTTCACTCCTCCGGCCTCCGCTGCGGCGAGAGCGGCAGGATTGAGATCGAATCCCCGGACGTCGTGGCCCGCCTTTGCGAGATTCCCCGACATGGAACCGCCCATATTCCCCAAACCGATCCAACCGACTACTGCCATGGCCCAAGCTCCTTTGCTGTGGCTCCGGCCGAGGGCGGCCGAAACGTCTGTGTCCACCATCACACCCTGCTACAGTGCAATCAAGGGGAAAAATTACAGACGCTATGTGCACTGATGCACACTGAGGAAAGGCATCGGATGGCGCGGCTTCCGAGTCCGGACGACTTGCTGATTTTGCTGACGGTGGCCCGGCTGGGGCGTTTCAATGCCGTCGCCGAAACGCTGGGGACCACTCACACCACCATTTCGCGCCGGATCCTCGCCCTCGACAAGCAATTGGGCGGCCGCACCCTGGAGCGCAGCCCGCACGGCTGGGAGTTGACGGAACTGGGGGCCTCGGCCGTCGCGGCAGCGGAAACTATCGAGGAAACGCTCGGATCCCTCGCCGCAGTTACCGGCCAGGACCGCGACGCCCTCTCCGGCATGGTGCGCATCAGCACCTCAGACGGTTTCGGCGCCGAATTCGTGGCGCCGGCACTGGTCCGCCTCCAGCAGCGGCACCCGATGCTGAACGTGGAGATGCTCAGCGCCACGCGCAAGGTCAGCCAGAACCGCTCCGGTGTCGATCTGGAGGTGGTGGTGGGCCGCACTGACGTGAGCAACGCCCAGACCATCTTCCTGACCAACTACTTCCTCCGGCTCTACGCCAGCCCCGCCTATGCTGCCCGGCGGGGCTTGCCGGAAACGCCCGACGGCGTGGGGCAGCACGGCTTCGTCTCCTACGTCGAGTCGGCACTCCAGGTTGCCGAATTGGGCCACCGGTCCTCGCAACTGCCGATGCCGAAGTCCAGCTTCCAGGCCACGAGCATCCATGCCCAGATCGAGGCGGTGCGCCGCGGTGCCGGCATTGGGCTGCTGCCAAACTTTATGGTGGCGGGGAATCCGGAGTTTGTGCCGGTGCTCCCCGAGGCCTTCCAGCGTCAGTTGCCCATCTGGGCGGTGGCACGGCCGGAGTCGCTGCGGTCCGCCCGGGTGCAGGCAGTGATCGCTGCGCTGCAGGAGGAGGTGGCGGAACGCCGCGACCTGCTGGCAGCCTAGGCCCGGGACACCCGGGTCCGCTCAGGCGCGGAAGAGCCGCCTCACCACTTGCCCGGCGGCGAGTGCGTCGAGGCCTTCGTTGATCTCCTCCAGCGGCCGGGTGTCGGTGTGCAGCAGCTCAACGGGAAGCCTGCCCTCGCGCCAGTACCCCAGGTACAAAGGGATGTCGCGGCGCGGAACGGCGTCACCCATATAGGAGCCGAGCAGCCGTTTGCCCGCTCCCGCGAACTGAAGTGCCGGCACTGTCAGTTCCGCGGTGGGGTGCGGCAGCCCCACCGAGACCACTGCGCCGCCGCGGGTCACGTGCTCAAGGCACGATGCAATGACCCGGGCCGAACCCACAGCTTCGATGGCGGTGTCCACGCCGTCTCCGGCGGCCTCTGCGATCAGGCGGGAAGCCTCGTCCGGGGTGCCCACCGCGGTTGCCCCGCACTTCAGGGCGAACCCGTGCTTGCCCGCGTTGGGGTCGATGGCGATGACGGAGGAAGCACCGGCGAGCGCTGCAGCCATCACGGCCGAAAGCCCCACGGCGCCGAGTCCGAAAACAGCCACGGACTGGCCGGGCTGGACAGCGGCCGTGTTCAGGACGGCTCCCATCCCGGTGAGCACGGCGCAACCGAACATCGCCGCCACAGTGTCCGGGACGTCGTCGTCAATAACCACCACTGACTCCCGGGCCACCACGGCGTAGTCGGCGAACGCCGACACCCCGAGATGATGGTTGATCCTTTCCCCCGCAGGCGTCCGCAGCAGTGCCTCTCCGTGCAGGAGGTCCCCGGACCCGTTGACCTCCGCGGCCCGGTGGCAGAGTGCGGGGCGGCCCGCCCGGCACGCGCGGCATTCGCCACAGCTGGGGACAAAGACCAGGACCACATGGTCTCCGACGGAAACGTCCGTGACGCCCTCCCCCACGGCGGCAACCCGGCCCACAGCCTCGTGCCCCAGCGCCATGGGAAGCGGCCTGACGCGGGAGCCGTCCACCACGGACAGGTCCGAGTGGCACAGGCTCGAGTACGTGATGGTCACGCCCAACTCGCCGGCGCGCGGTTCCGGGCGGTGAAGCTCTTCGACCCGAAGGGGTTGCGCTTCGGTGTACGTGGTTCCGGACGGGACCGTGGAGTAGAGGACGGCTGCTTTCATGGGGAATCCTGACTTCGTTCGAAGGGTGCTGACGCCCAACTGCCCGGGCCTGCGTGGTAGCGGGTCCGGGCAGTTGGTGTGCTGTGTTTGCTTGGTACTGGCAGGGCCTATTTCTTGCCGGCAGCCAGCAGGTCGGCGGTGCCCTGGGCGTCGGCGGCGTCCACGTCGTGGAGCGAGATGCCGCGGGTCTCCTTGAGGAAGAACACGGAGATCGCGGTCACGATGCAGGCTGCCAGCAGGTACAGGGCCACCGGGGTGGAGGAGTTGAAGGTTCCCAGCAGTGACGTGGCGATGATCGGGGCCAGCGAACCGGCGACGATGGAGGTCACCTGGTAGCCGAGGGAAACGCCCGAGTACCGCATCCGGGTGGGGAACATTTCGGCCATGATGGACGGCTGCCCGGCGTACATCAGCGCGTGGAACAGCAGGCCGATGGTGATGGCGGCCAGGATGATGAAGTCATTGCCGGTGTCCATCATGGGGAAGGCGAAGAAGCCCCAGGTGCCGCCCAGGATGGCACCCGCCATGTAGACCGGCCGCCGGCCGTACGCGTCCGACATCTTGCCGACGAGCGGAACGGCGCAGAAGTGGATGAAGTGCGCCACGAGCAGGAGCAGGAGGATGCGGGAAGTGTCGGTCTGGACGACGACCTTCAGGTACGTGATGGAGAACGTCACCACGAGGTAGTACAGGATGTTCTCGGCAAAGCGCAGGCCCATGGCGGTAAAGACACCGCGCGGGTAGCGGCGGAAGACTTCGGCCACACCGTAGCCCTTCTTCTCCACCGTGACTTCCTTGCGTGCTTCGATGAAGATCGGCGCATCCTGGACCTTGGTGCGGATGTAGTAGCCAACGATCACGATCACTGCGGAGAGCCAGAAGGCGACGCGCCAGCCCCAGCTAAGGAACGCTTCCGGGGAAAGCGTGGCGGAGAGGGTGAACAGGACGCCGGTGGCCAGGAGGTTGCCCATGGGCACGGCGGACTGCGGCCAGCTGGACCAGAACCCGCGGGACTTGCTGGGGCTGTGCTCGGCCACCAGCAGCACGGCGCCGCCCCATTCACCGCCGACGGCGAAGCCCTGGATGAAGCGCAGGAACACCAGGAGGGCCGGGGCCCAGTAGCCGATCTGGGCGAAGGTGGGCAGGCAGCCCATGAGGAAGGTGGCGACGCCCACCAGGACGATGCTCAGCTGCAGAAGCTGCTTGCGGCCGAACTTGTCACCGAAGTGGCCAAAGACGATGCCGCCGATCGGGCGGGCAACGAAACCTACGGCATACGTAACGAAGGCCGCGATGATGCCATCGAGTTCGGTACCTGAATTGGGGAAGAACATCTTGCCAAACACCAGGGTGGCGGCGGAGGCATAAAGGAAAAACTCATACCACTCAACTACGGTGCCGGCCATGGAGGCCGTGACGACTTTCCTCAGGCCTGTGGCCTTGACGTCGGTTTCCTCTGGCCGCCGTGCGGCGGAGCGTTCCGTACTCATTAGTGAACTCCTTCGGCGTCGTCTTCGACACCACTGGGACAGGCTATGGCGGGTACATGTGTTTTTGGTCACGAACCGCCGGGTCCCATCGAGTATGGTCGCCCCGAACGCCCAGCTCAACGCCGAATCATGCAGAGCGCATCTGCGTTATTGCACATTCAGGGGCGTCGGGGGCGTGATGTCAGGCCGAAAGGTGCTCCCGCAGCTGGTTCCCCAGCTGGCCGATCTCGGTAAGGAAACCGTCGTGCCCGATGGGCGCCTCGATGAGGTGGACGTCCACCTCTCCGGGGAGTGCCTGGGCCAGCTCCCGCGACTGGGACGGGAAGTAGAGCCGGTCCGAGTCCACGGCGGCAACAAAAAAGCGCGCACTGGAACTGGACAAGGTCTGGACGAGGGAGCCGCGTCCGCGGCAGACGTCGTGGCTCATGAGCGCCTCAGTGATGGCGATATAGCTGTTGGCGTCAAACCGCTGGACCAGCTTGGTGCCCTGGTGGTCCAGGTAGCTTTCCACCTGGTAGCGCCCCCTGGCTGCGAGCTGCTCGCCCTGAAGCGGTGATTCGGGGGCCTGCGGTGAGCGGCCAAAGCGTCCGTCCAGCTCCACCGGGGAGCGGTACGTGATGTGGGCGATGCGCCGGGCCAGGGCCAGGCCCTCCTCGGGGGCGGTTCCGTTGTAGTAGTCGCCGCCGTTGAAGTTGGCATCCTGTCGGATGGCGAGCGTCTGCGCCTGGGCGAAGGCGATCTGCTCTGCGGTGCTCGCGGCACCCACGGAAATCACCGCGCAGCGCTGCACCCGTTCCGGGAACGTCACCGCCCATTCCAGGGCACGGGCACCGCCCATGGAACCGCCCAGCACGGCGAACCAGCTATCGATGCCCAATTGGTCGGCCAGCCGGGCCTCGGCCGCGGTGCTGTCCCGCAGGGTGACCAGCGGAAAACGCGAGCCCCATGGATGACCGTCCGGCGCGGGCGATGACGGCCCGGTGGACCCATAACAGCCGCCCACGATGTTGATGGACACCACAAAGAAACGGTTGGTATCCACGGGCGCACCCGGCCCCGCGAGTTGTTCCCACCAGCCTGGCTCCTCGGTGTCGCCCCGGGTCACGTGGGTGCTGCCGGTCAACGCATGTTCAATCAGGACGGCGTTGCTGCCGTCCTCGTTCAGGGTGCCCCAGGTTTCATAGGCGAGGGTGACGTCCGGCAGGTATCCGCCAGCCTCCAGCTGCAGGCCTCCGATGGAGGCATAGCGGACAATCCCGTGTTCGGGGACAGTTGTACGGGTGACGGTAACCGTCATGGCAAGACCTCTTCTACGCGCTTGCCCGCCGTCGTATGACCGGCAGGCCAGGTCTTCACCCGGGGCACCCCGCCGCGGAAGGAGGGTTGCCGGCCAGCAAGCCGGGGCTGTCACTGGCACTCATGACCTGCTTCGAGTGTACGAAACAGCCCCTGCCTGCTGCCAAGAGTGTGACTGGTTGTGACTTTCCCGGCTTGCCGCCGCGTTGGGCACCCTCGTGGTGGGCTAGGCTCCGGTGGCCCCCTTGGCGGCCCGGAAGCCTGCCTCGAGGTCCGCCAGGATGTCGTCGATGTGCTCGATCCCCACCGAAATCCGCACCAGACCCGGGTTCACGCCGGCAACCACCTGCTGCTCCGGTGAGAGCTGGCTGTGGGTGGTCGACGCCGGATGGATCACCAGCGAACGGACGTCACCGATGTTTGCCACATGGGAGTGCAGCTCCAAGGCGTCCACGAAGCGCTTGCCTGCCTCCGCACCTCCGGCGAGGTTGAACGACACGATGGCGCCGGTACCTTTGGGGCCGTATTTGCGGCCCCGCTCGTACCAGGGGCTGGAGGGCAGCCCGGCGTAGGCGACCGATTCGACGTCGTCACGCGCTTCCAGCCACTGCGCCACGTCCAGGGCGTTGGCCACGTGCCGCTCCACCCGCAGGCTCAGCGTCTCCAGCCCCTGGGCGATGAGGAAGGCGTTGAAGGGCGATACTGCCGAGCCAAGGTCGCGCAGCAGCTGAACCCTGGCTTTGAGGATGTACGACAGGTTGGCGCCCAAGGCACCGTCGGCGCCCAGGTCGCGGGCGTACACCAGCCCGTTGTAGGTGGGGTCCGGGGTGTTGAAGCCGGGGAATTTGGCAGGGTCCTTGCCGAAGTCGAAGTTTCCGGAGTCCACGATCACACCGGCGATCGCCGAGCCGTGGCCGCCCAAGTACTTGGTGGCCGAGTGCACCACGATGTCCGCGCCCCATTCCAGCGGCCGGATCAAGTACGGGGTGGACAGGGTGTTGTCCACAATGAGGGGCACTCCGGCGTCATGCGCAACCCCGGACACGCCTTCGATGTCCAGGACGTCCTGCCGCGGGTTGGACACCACCTCGCCGAAGAAGAGCTTGGTGTTGGGCTGCACTGCGTTACGCCACTGGTCCAGGTTGTCCGGGTCCGCCACGAACGTGACTGAAATGCCGAACTTCTTCAGGGTGTGGGCGAGGAGGTTGTAGGTGCCCCCATAGAGGCTGGGGCTGGCGACGATGTGGTCCCCCGCCTCGGCAACGTTCAGGATGGCGAAAGTCTCCGCCGCCTGCCCGGAGCTGAGCAGCAGCGCTCCCAGGCCGCCCTCCAGGCTGGCGATCCGTTGCTCCACCGCCTCCTGCGTGGGGTTGCCGATCCTGGTGTAAATGGGCGCCAGTTCGGCCAGGGCAAAGCGGTTGGCGGCGCTCTCAGCCGTGGGGAACACGAAGGACGTGGTCTGGTAGATAGGAAGTGCACGGGCACCGGTGGCGCCGTCCGGCTCCTGCCCGGCGTGGATCTGGCGTGTTTCGAAAGACCAACCGTTGGACAACTAAGGCTCCTTTGACATGGCCCGGCATGCTGGAAGCACCGCGGGCCGCGCTTGCCATCCGGCCGTTGCCGGACAGCCAGGTCCTCACCCGGGGCACCCCACCGCGGATGGAGGGTTGCCGGCCAGCGAGCCGGGGCTTGGCGCTGGCACTCATGACCTGAGCTCAGTGTAGGAACGAGCACACAACACCCGACAGGATTATGACGAACATAGTCCTCAGGATTTCCCGGGGGCAGGTGGGTTCATGAAGGGTTTCCACGGCAAAATCCCAGTAAGGGTACCCTTAGCTGAGAGCCCGATCACAAAGTGCCAAGATGTTGCCATGCGCATGGATCACGTCTCTTACGCCTGTGAACACGATGGCCTGGCTGCCACCACCGAACGTATCTCCTCTGCCCTCGGCGTTGAGGCAGTCAAGGGCGGGGTACACCCGCGGTTCGGAACCCGGAATATGATCATCCCGCTCGCGGGGCACAAGTACCTCGAAGTGGTGGAGGTCCTGGACCACCCCGCTTCGGACAAGGCTCCCTTCGGGCAGGCAGTGCGTGCGCGGTCTGCTGCCGGCGGCGGCTGGATGGGCTGGTGCGTCGAAGTGGACGACCTGGCCCCCTTTGAGGAACGTCTGGGACGCTCCGCAGTCAACGGCAACCGCAAGTTTCCGGACGGCCGCGAACTGGTCTGGAAACAGATCGGCATCCTGGGCTTGATTGCCGACCCCCAGGTTCCCTACATGCTCAAGTGGGACGGCGATCCTTCCCTGCACCCCTCCAACGCCTACGACAGCAACGTGAAGATGAGCTGCCTGACCATCGCCGGTTCGGCAGCCCGGGTCACCGAATGGCTGGGTGAGCCGGTGGAAAAGCCGTTGGAAGACGTCGCCGTGGAGTGGGTGGCACCGCACGGTACCCCCGGCATCCTGTCGGTGACGTTCGAGACCTCCAACGGAGCTGTCACGATCTGATCCTTCCTGGAGTCCGGGCAGTCCTGCCCGGCCCCCGACTGTTGGGCAGGTGCTCTTCTTTGCCCTCCTGAGCTTCGGCCGCCATCAGCAGGTGACAACGGCGTCACCTGCCGATGGCGGCCGAATTTTTTTGTGAGCCCGGATTGCATCCCCGCCGGAATGTCTGACCCCCTTGTCATGATGGGTTCATGGGCACAGCGGCGGTGGCAAAGGCGTATGACGACATCAACGCCGCCCTTGCTGTGCTAAATGCTGAGGTGGACGGGTGTGGTTCTGAGCCGTTCTCGGAGGCTGATCCGCTGGCCGGGCTGGCGGATGGGTGCCTGGACATCCTTGCCGGGGCGCGTGTGGCCGAGGCCGGGTTCGCGGGTCTGAAGGCCCGGGCTGCGGTGAAGTACACGGACACCGCCGATGCTGTGGCACCGCCGGACGCGCCGGTGCAGGCGCAGGAGATGGCTATCGCCGCGGAAATCGGCGCCCTGCTGGCCCTCGGCCCCCGCGCGGCGGGTTCGTTCCTGGCCGCATCCCATGCCCTGGCCAGGGAGTTGCCGCTGACCCTGTCGGCGTTGCAGGCCGGAACCATCTCCTGGCAGCACGCCCTCGTCATGGTGGATGAAACGGCGGGCCTTGACCGGGCCGGGGCAGCGGCGCTGGAGGCCCAGTTCCTGGGCCCGGACACCCCGCGGCCGGCCACGGCTGCCCGGATCGGGGAGATCCCGGCCTACCGCTTCCGCCACAAAGCGCGGACCTGGCGGGAACGCCACCACGCCGAATCCATCGAGAAGCGCCACGCCAAGGGCGTCGCGGACCGGCGGGTGGAATACCGGCCGGACCAGGACGGGATGGCCTGGCTCTCCGCCCGCCTGCCCGCCCACCAGGCGGTGGCGGGCTGGAACCGGCTCACCGCCCTGGCCCGCGGGATGCAGGGCCCGGAGGAAACCCGCACCCTCACCCAACTGAAGGCCGATACTTTCGCCGCAGCGGTTCTCGGCAGCGGCACCAGCAGCGGCAGTGGCACCACCGGCTCTGGCCTCGGTGATTCTGCGGCTGCGGGAACCGATGCGGGCCCGTCCTCGGGGATCCGGGCGCAGGTCCTGGTCACCGTTCCCGTGTTCTCCCTGCTGGGCCTCACCGGCGAACCCGCAATGCTGGACGGATACGGCCCCATCCCGGCCTCCATGGCACGAAAACTCCTCGCGGACGGGGCCAGCTCGTTCCACCGGGTCCTCGTGGACCCGCGCGACGGCGCGCCGCTGGAGATCGGCCGGACCAGCTACCGCCTGACCAAAGCCATGAAGAAAGCACTTCAACTCCGGGACGGCAAATGCACCTTCCCCGGCTGCAACAACCCCTCCTTGGACAACGAGGCCGACCACCTCACCGCCTGGCACCACGGCGGAACCACCGGCATCAGCAACCTCGCTCAACTCTGCCCTAAACACCACCGCCTCAAACACAACAGCGGCTGGACCCCCACACCAACTACCCAGAACGCGCCACCCGGCTGGACCTCACCCACCGGACGCCACTACAAACCCGAACACCACGACTGGGAACCACCCCACTGGCCCCACCAACCGCAGTCCGCCATCGGTGATCCGCCGGACTTCATCTACATCGGGCTCTCCCCTGGAGAAGAAGGACTGGAACAGTTCCTACATGCCCACGGTTAAACGGTTGAGCATGTCGAAACCCCACAAACTCAACCACCGGGTTCCAGCATGGGTTTCGACGGGCTCACCACTGGCCCGGCTCGACCACCGGGGTCGGCTAGCCCAGTCCTACCGCCTTGCCAAACAGGCTGAATCCGACGAACGCCACGATGTCCAGGAGGGCGTGCGCGATTACCAGGGGCATCACCCGGCGCGTGCGCGTGTACAGCCAGGCGAAGACGACGCCCATGACCACATTGCCGATAAAGGGCCCGAAGCCCTGGTACAGGTGGTACGTGCCGCGGAGCAGCGAACTCACCAGGATGGACAGCGGCACGCTCCAGCCGAACTTTCCGAAGCGGTTCAACAGGTATCCCACCACGATGACTTCCTCCACCACGGCATGGCGCACCGCGGACAGGATCAGCACCGGAACTGTCCACCAGTAAGCGTCGAGTGCACTGGGAATGATGGCGGTGGTGATGCCGAGGGCCCGGCCCGCGGCGTAGAGCCCCAGGGATGGGATCCCGATCAGCGCCGCCAGCCCGAGTCCCTGGAGCAGGTCCCGGCCCGGGCGCTCAAAGTTGAATCCGAGCTTTCGGAAAGCTGAACCCGAAGTGCTGCCGTCGCCGGAGGCCGACTGCCTGTGGTCGGTGAGGAAGTAGATCACCAGCAGCACGGGCACCAGCGCAAAGATGATGTCCAGCAGTTGGTAGGTCAGGTCAAAGTACTCACGGGTGCTCTGCGAGCGGTTGAGTGTTGAAGTGCCCTCCGCCAGCGGGGCCCGGGTCATCTTGTCCAGGAGCTGCACCACTGAGTACACGGCGGACTGGCCCAGGGAGAGACCCAGGACGATCCAGACTTCTATCCGCAGGCGGCGGCGGGAGGGAACCAGCATGTACCCATCTTGCCTGCAGTTTCTGGATCCGGGCTGATGGGCCTGCCGAAGTGCCGGCGCACCGCTATTGGGTGTCGGACCAGCCGCCGGCCACAATCACTTCCGTGCCGTTCGCCTCGAAGGCCGCCTTGTCCCTGGCCGAGATTCCTGAATCCGTAATCAGGCGGGTGAAGTTGTAGCCGTCCATGGTGGCAAAGGCGCGTACCCCTACCTTGGAGGAGTCAGCCAGCACATAGGAAACCCGCGCCCTGCTGGCCAGCAGGGCGTTTACCGAAGCCTCCCCCTCCCCCGTGTTGGTTGGCCCCACCTCTGGGTCGATGCCGTTGACGCCGATGAAGGCGATATCCAGCACCACCTTCTGCATGATGATGTCCGTGTAGGGTCCCACGAGTTCGTAGGACCGCGGATTGAGGATTCCGCCGGTGACCATGACCTTGATGTTTGGCCGGACAGCCAGCTGCCCGGCGATGTTGATCGCGTTGGTCACCACCGTGAGGGTGGGCTGGTTGGACGGCGCGTTAAGGTCCTCGCGGGTGGCCAGGATCTGGGCCAGCGCAGTACTGGTGGTGCCGCCGCAAAGTCCGATCACCGCTCCGGGAGCAATCAGCGCAGAGGCCGCCTGGGCGATCTGCTCCTTGGCCTCAGCATGGTCGTCCCGGTTGTACCGGCCGGGCAGGTCGTACGCGAGCGCACCGGTGGTGGCGCCGCCCCGGGTCCTGGTCAGCAGCCGGCGCTTTGCCAGGCTGTCCAGGTCGCGCCGGGCCGTGGCCGGCGAAACGTTGAGGGTGCTGACAATCTCTTCGACCTCTACCTGACCGGTTCTGGCAAGGATGTCGAGGATGGCTGTCAGGCGATCGGTGCGGGTCATGCGAGGGCCTCCGGCTACGTCCGCCACCGGCTTGATGACGTTTTTTGATCATAACAGAGGACTAACGATCATCTAACGTCAGATTTCCGGTTCTGACTATCTGGCCCGGGTCCCTGCCCGCCATACAGCGTACGTCAGGGGCATACCCGGCCGGTACGCAAGGTGCGTCGCGGACGGGGCGTTGAGCAGGTGGAGGTCCGCACGGTGTCCGACGGCGATGGAACCCACGGCGCGTTCGCCGTCGGCGTCGTTTCCTGAGTCCTTATGCAGCGCAAGGGCGCCGCCGTAGGTCGCTGCCCGGACAGCTTCGTGGACACTGAGGCCCATTTGCAGCACGGCGGTAGTCACACAAAACGCCATGGAGCTGGTGTAGGACGTACCCGGATTGCAGTTGGAGGCCAGTGCCACCTGGACGCCGGCGTCAAGCAACGCCCGTCCCGGCGCAAGCGGCTGGCGGGTTGAGAGGTCGCAGGCAGGCAGGCACGTCGCCACCGTGCCACGCCGCCCGGCTCCGGCCGCGGAGTCCCAGGCGGTCCAGGTTTCGGCGAGCGCGTCCACATCCTTGTCCGCGAGGTAGTTCACATGGTCAACGCTGGCGGCTTCGAGTTCCGCCGCGAGCTGCACCCCGGGCCCTTCGCCCAACTGGTTGCCGTGGACGCGCAGCCCCAAGCCCGCTTCACGGCAGGCCAGCAGCACCCGGCGGGCCTGTTCAGCCGTGAAAGCTCCTTCCTCGCAAAAGACGTCGGCCCACTGCACGTAGGGCCGAACGGCAGCCAGCATCGGACCGCAGACGAGATCGGTGTAATCGTCCGGGTCCTGCCCGGCCGGCACCAAATGCGCTCCGAGGTAGGTGACCTGGTCCGCCAAGGTGGAGGCGATCCGCGCGCTCCGGGTCTCGTGTTCAGCGTCCAGGCCGTAGCCGGTTTTCGTTTCGATGTACGTGGTTCCCTGCGAAACGGCCTCGTCAACGCGGGACAGCGCCAGGCGGGTGAGGTCGAAATCCGACGTCCTCCGGGTGGCATCCATGGTGACGGCAATGCCCCCTGCGGAGTAGGAGTCCCCCGCCATCCGCGCCTCGAACTCCGCGGTCCGGTCGCCGGCGAAGAGCAGGTGCGTATGGGAGTCCACCCAGCCGGGGAGCATGGCGCGGCCACCCGCGTCGACGGCGTCATCCGCTGCAGGAGCATTGGCCGCTGCGCCGATCCACGAGATGCGCTCCCCCTCGATCACCACCGCAGCGTCCCGCAGCACCCGGTGCGCCAGGTCCTGCGTCATCAGCTCGGCGATATTGGTGATCAGCGTACTCATACACCTATTCTTCAGCGCCGTACTGACCAGCGGGTTGCCGCCAGCGCCTGTGCTGTCCGGGATGCCGGACCGTTGGCCGCGATAGCCGCGCTAACGGATTCTTGGCCGGCGAGGATTTGCGCGGCCGCCAGTTCCGCCATTGCGGTCGACGTCTGGAAGCCATAGCCGCCCTGGCCGGCGAGCCAGTAGAAGCCGGGGGCTTCGGCGTCGAATCCGGCCACCGGGACGCCGTCGGCCGCTTCGGTCCGCAGGCCCGTCCACGCCTGGCGGACTCCCGAAATGCCCAGCGTTGTCACCTTGTTCAACGTGGCCACCAGCCGCTCCACGTCGCCCGGCCGGGGCCGCGCGTCCTCGGGTCCGCTGGCCACGTGTTCCGATGGCGAGATCAGCACGTCCCCGCCGTCGCGGCGGAAGTAGAACGTGTTGTCCGCGGCCGCCACCATGGGACTGTGCTCCGGCAGGGGATGTTCGACGTCGGCAATCGCCGCGGTGCGCCGGTACGGCTGCAGCCCGAGCTTCTCCACCCCGCTGATGACGGCGAGTTCGTCCGCCCAGGCACCGGCGGCGTTGACCATGATGGCCGCCTCGAAGGCCTCCATGCCGGCGCCGACCTCCCAGCCGGAGCCGACGCGCTGCGCGGAATGGACCCGCGCGCCGGTGATGACGTCCACACCGGCGGCGAGTGCGCGCTGCCGGTGGTCCGCCAGTAGCAGGGGCGCGTTGCAGCCAAAGGAGCCGTTATCCAGGCCAGCGGCCGTGAACGAACCCGGGACCAGTGCCGGGCAGAGTTCCAGCGCCTCGGCGTGGGTGATGGGCTGCATGGAGCCGCTGGCTTCCGCGGCCACCGCCTCCTCGCTGCCGATCAGCATAAAGCTCCGCGTTGTGAGCACCGGTTCGGGCAGCTCAGCATCGCGGGCCGCGATCAGCTCGAGGGTCCGGACCGTGAGTTCCTGGACCACGCGCGGGCCGAAGCTGGGGATGAGCTGGCGGGCGGAGCGGGAGGACGTGTGGTACGCCAGCTCCTGCTCCGCCTCCACCAGTGCCACGCTGCAGTTGCCGGCCAAGGCCGAGGCCAGGGAAAGCCCGGCGATGCCGCCGCCAACAATCAGGACATCGTAATGTGCTGCCATGGCACCATCCTTGCAGAGTCAGGCTCGGACTGTGGCTGCCGTCACGCGGCCACCTCGGCACGGCTGGCGACGAAGGCACGCACGCACGTTTCGACGTCGTCCGCTGAGTGCGCCGCCGAAAGCTGGACGCGGATCCTGGCCGCCCCGCGCGGCACCACCGGGAAACTGAAAGCGGTAACGAAGACGCCGTGCTGCAGCATCCGGTCCGCCACCTTGGCGGCGAGGACGGCGTCGCCGAACATCACGGGAACAATGGCATGCTCACCGGGCAGGAGGTCGAAGGCTTCCTCGGTCATCCGGCGGCGGAACAGCGCCGCGTTGTCGAAGAGCGTGCGCCGCAGGTCCGCCGAGTTCTCCACCAGGTCCAGGGCCTTGATGGTGGCGGCGACGATGGCCGGGGCCAGCGAGTTCGAGAATAGGTACGGGCGGGCCTTCTGGCGGAGCATGGCCACCACTTCCGCGCGGCCGGAGACGTACCCTCCTGATGCCCCGCCGAGCGCCTTGCCGAAGGTGCCGGTGTAAATGTCCACCCGGTGCGATACCCCTGCGTGTTCAGGTGTGCCGGCCCCGGTTGCGCCCATAAAACCGACGGCGTGGGAATCGTCCACCATCACCAGGGCATCATGCTCTTCGGCGAGGTCGCAGATGGCTTCCAGCGGGGCCAGGTACCCGTCCATCGAGAAGACGCCGTCGGTGACGATGATCTTGCGGCGCGCGTCCTTCGCTTCCACCAACTTGGCCTCCAGGTCCGCCATGTCCTGGTTGGCGTACCGGTACCGCTGGGCCTTGCACAGCCGGATGCCGTCGATGATGGAGGCGTGGTTCAGGGCGTCGGAGATGATGGCGTCATCCGGGCCGAAAAGGGACTCGAAAACCCCACCGTTGGCGTCGAAGCAGCTGCTGAACAGGATGGTGTCCTCGGTGCCGAGGAACCGGGAGACCCGGGCTTCGAGCTCCAGGTGCAGGTCCTGGGTGCCGCAGATGAACCGCACGCTGGCCATGCCGAAGCCGCGCTCGTCCATGGCCGCCTTGGCTGCCCTGATGATGTCCGGGTGGTCCGCCAGGCCAAGGTAGTTGTTGGCGCAGAAGTTCAGCACGTCGGCGCCCTGCCGGCCGATGATGCCCGCGTTGATGTGGCTTGACTGGGGCGAGTTGATGCTGCGTTCGGTCTTGAACAGGCCTGCGGCGCGGATGTCCTCCAGCTCGGTGCCCAGCTGGTCCTTGATTGAGGTGTACATGGTGTTCCTTAGGGTTGGGTCCAGTCGAGGACAACTTTTCCGCCTGCGCCGCTGCGGGCGAGCTCGAAGCCCTTCTCCCACTGCGTGGCAGGGAGCGTGTCGGTGACGACCGCGGAAATGCCCGCGTGCAACACAGGGTTGGAGGACAGCATGGCGCTCATGGCGTACCAGGTCTCGTACATTTCGCGGCCGTAGATGCCTTTGAGCGTGAGCATGTGGGTTACCACCTTGCCCCAGTCAATGGTGATGTCCTGGCTGGGCAGGCCCAGCATGGCGATCCGGCCACCGTGGTTCATGTTGTCAATCATCTCCGGCAGGGCGGTGGGGTGGCCGGACATTTCCATCCCGATGTCGAAGCCTTCACGCATGCCCAGTTCGCGCTGGGCGTCGCGGACCCGGGTGGTGGAGACGTCGATGGCGAGGTCCGCACCGAGCTGCCGCGCCAGGTCCAGCCTGGGCCGGGACACGTCCGTGATGGCGATCTTGCGGGCACCGGCATGGCGTGCCACAGCGATGGCCATCAGCCCAATAGGTCCAGCGCCGGTGATAAGCACGTCCTCGCCCACCAGCGGAAAGCTCAATGCCGTGTGCACCGCGTTGCCGAACGGGTCAAAAATGGCTCCGAGCTCGGGCGTCACCGAGGGATCGTGGTGAACCCACACGTTAGTTTCCGGGATCACCACGTACTCGGCGAACGCACCGTCCCGCTGCACACCTACGCTGACGGTGTGGATGCACATCTGACGGCGGCCGGCGCGGCAGTTCCGGCAGATGCCGCAGACCACGTGGCCCTCACCGGAAACCCGGTCACCCACCTTGACGTCCCGGACGTCCTCGCCGATGTCAACCACTTCGCCGTAGAACTCGTGGCCGGGAATAAGCGGCGCCTGGATGATCCCCTGCGCCCAGGAATCCCAGGACTGGATGTGCAGGTCCGTGCCGCAGATCCCGGTGGTCATGACCCGGATCTTCACATCAGCGGGACCCGCCACGGGTTCGGGACGGTCCACCAGTTCGAAGCCTGCTTGTGGGCCTGGCTTGTACAAAGCCTTCATCGGCTTCCTCACTCTTCGTCTTGCGTCGGCGGCAGGTGCTGCCCTCCTCATTACAGCGAGGAAGAAGCTTTAGCACAACCGCTATTGTCTCAATCGACGATGTAGCAAAACCTAATGCGTAAACTGGAACGCGTGGAGATACACCAGCTCGAAATTCTGCGCGAACTCGGCGCCCTGGGCAGCGTCAAGGCCGTGGCGGACACGCTGATGGTCACGCCGTCCGCTGTGTCCCAGCAACTGGCCCTCCTGCAGCGGACCGTGGAGGTGCCGCTGACGCGCAAGGAGGGCCGGAACCTGGTGCTGACCGAGGCAGGCCAGGTGCTGGCTGACGCCGGGGCCGCCGTCGTGAGCGCCATGGCGGACGCCCGGGGTGCGATCGGAAGCTATCACGGCACGCCGGCCGGCAGGGTCACCTTGTCCGGTTTCCACAGCGTGGGGCAGGCCGTGTTCGCGCCGCTCGCCAGGATCCTGGACGCGCCTGGCCAGCCGCGGATTGAACTTTCGGACGAGGACGTGGCGCAGCAGGACTTTCCGGCCCTCACCGCCCGCTACGACCTGGTGCTGGCCCACAGGATGGACCACAGCCCCCGGTGGCCCGCGGAGCGGGTTACGGTGATTCCGCTGGCGCATGAGCCCCTCGACGTGGCGCTGCCAGTAGGGCACCCGCTGGCCGGGAGGGCGGCCGTAACAGCGGACGACGTCGGCGGGGAGGCCTGGGTGACCAGTCACACCGGCTACTCCCCCGCCGATGTGCTGTCCGCCGTTGCGGCTGTGTCCAGCCGCGAGCTGAACATCGTGCACCGGATCAACGACTACTCCACCGTTGCGGCGCTGGTGGCTGCCGGCGGAGTGGTGGGGCTGCTGCCGAGGTACACCGCTGGGCCGGTGCTCAACCCGGATATCGTGCTGCGGCCCCTGGAGGGAATCAGCACGCGGCGCCGGATTGACCTGCTGGCACGTCCCGAAAACCTGAAGCGCCGCTCGGTCATGATTGTCTCCGAGGCGCTGCAGGGCATCATGGCTGGCTTGGTGGAACAGGGCTGACCCCAGCCGGGCAGCGCCAAGTATCGTTATCACCGCGTGAACTCAAGCACCGAAAACGACACTCGCCGCTACCTACTTTCGGTGGCCCTTGCCATGGCCGCGGCCCAGCCCGAATCCCCGGCCGTCTCCGGCGCCCTCAACGATCCGCTCTGCAGTAGCCTGGTCCTCCTTCTTCACGCCGGAGATCCGGACGATGTCACCCGCGGCGATGTCACCAATGGTGCCCGCCACCGGCTTGAGGCGCTTGCCGCTGCCGGGCGTTGCCGGGGTGCCGTTGCCAGCCGGGGGCACCTGGGTGACTTTGGTGTTGGCATTGACCGTGTAGGTCTGCGAGTAGCCGTCCTCGCTTTTGACGGTGACGGACGTGGCGCTGACTGCGTCCACCGTGCCGCGCTGGCGCAGTTCCGTCGCGAACGTTCCGTCTGCGTTCTGGACCACGATCTCGCTGTGCAGATGCTGCGGGCGCTGGGCCCTGTCCGGTTTGGCCTTGCGGGTTTCCTGGCCAGGGGCCGCCTGCGACTGGGACGGCGAGGGCGACGGCGAGGCCGAATCGCCCGCCGCCCACGCAAACGCCACCCCTGTCCCCGTCAGGGCAAGGGCCACAGCCCCGGCGATCACGGTCTTGCGGAATTTCAACGGTTCCCGGACGGACATGCTTCAGTGTAGAACCGGGACACACTACTGCACACGAGTAGGGGGCGGTATGTGGAATCCGAGTACTTAAACCAAAACTGGGTCGCAATAGATGCCGTTATGAGCGCTCAAAACGGCATTAAATGCGACCCAGTTGGGATGAGGAAACTAAACGGTGACGCCCAGTTTCTCAAGGATCAGCTCGCGGACCCGGGCGGCGTCGGCCTGGCCGCGGGTGGCCTTCATGACCCCGCCCACGATGGCGCCGATGGCCTGGACCTTGCCGCCGCGGATCTTCTCGGCAACGTCAGGCTGGGCTGCCAGCGCGGCGTCGATCGCTTCCAGCAGCGGCCCGTCATCGGAGACCACGGCCAGGCCGCGCTTCTCCACGATTTCAGCCGGGGTTCCGTCGCCGGCGAGCACGCCGTCCAGGACCTCGGAGGCCATTTTGTTGTTGATCTTGCCTGCTTCCACCATGCGGGCAAGTTCCACGATGGTGGCCGGCTCAACGCCCAGCTGGCCGGGGTCGACGTCGGCGTTCTTGGCGCGGCCCACGATCTCGCCCATCCACCACTTGCGGGCCACGGAAGCGGACGCACCGGCGGCAATGGTTTCCTCGATCTCGTCCATAACGCCGGCGTTCACCACGTCGCGGAATTCGAGGTCGGAGTAGCCCCAGTCGGCCTGCAGTCGTTTGCGGCGGGCGGCCGGCGGCTCGGGCAGGGTGGCCCGGAGTTCCTCAACCCACTCGCGGGAGGGAACCACGGGAACCAGGTCCGGCTCCGGGAAGTAGCGGTAATCGTCGGCGTCGGACTTGGCCCGGCCTGAGGTGGTGGTGCGCGTGTCCTCGTGCCAGTGCCGGGTTTCCTGGATGACGGGCTCGCCGGCATCAAGGACGGCAGCGTGGCGCTGGATCTCGTAGCGGACGGCGTGTTCGACGGCGCGCAGCGAGTTCACGTTCTTGGTTTCGGACCGGATGCCGAACCGCTCGCGGCCATGCGGGCGGAGCGAGACGTTGGCATCGCAGCGCACGTTGCCGCGTTCCATCTTCGCGTCGGACACGCCCAGGTTCTTGACGATCTCCCGCACGGCGGCCACGTAGGCCTTGGCCAGTTCGGGGGCGCGGGAACCGGCGCCCTCGATCGGCTTGGTGACGATTTCCACCAGCGGAACACCCGCGCGGTTGTAGTCCACCAGCGAGAAGTCCGCACCCTGGATGCGCCCGGTGGCGCCGCCCATGTGGGTCAGTTTTCCGGCGTCCTCTTCCATGTGGGCGCGTTCGATTTCCACGCGGAACACGGTGCCGTCGGAGAGCTCAATGTCCAGGTAGCCGTCGTACGCGATCGGTTCGTCGTACTGGGAGGTCTGGAAGTTTTTCGGGGTGTCCGGGTAGAAGTAGTTCTTCCGGGCGAACCGGCAGGACTCGGCGATCTTGCAGTTGAGCGCGAGGCCGATCTTGATGGAGGACTCGATGGCGGCCTTGTTCACCACGGGCAGGACGCCGGGCATGCCGAGGTCCACCTCGTTGACGTTCGTGTTGGGCTCGTCACCGAAGACGTTCGGGGCCGAGGAGAACATCTTGGTCTTGGTGTTGAGCTCCACGTGGACCTCGAACCCCAGGACGGGATCGTACTTCTCCATGGCCTCTTCGAAGCTCAGGACTGCGTCAGTGTTCATTTATTTTGCCTCCTTGGCTTCGACAAGCTCGCCCAGCCCCGGCGCCTGGGCCAGCAGCGGACCGCCCCACTTCGCCTCAAGCAGCGATTCCAGCACGGCGCCCACCCGGTACAGGCGTGCGTCTTCCCGGGCGGGGGCCAGCAGCTGGATGCCAACGGGCAGCCCGTCCTCGTCCGCCAGGCCGCCGGGCAGGGAAAGGCCCGGGACGCCGGCCAGGTTGGCCGGGATGGTGGCGACGTCGTTGAGATACATGGCCAGGGGGTCATCAAGCTTCTCGCCGAGGCGGAAAGCGGTGGTGGGGGCGGTGGGCGAAATCAGGACATCGGCCACGGTGAAAGCAGCTTCGAAGTCGCGCTGAACCAGCGTGCGGACCTTCTGCGCCGAGCCGTAGTAGGCGTCGTAGTAGCCCGCGGAGAGCGCGTAGGTGCCCAGGATGATGCGGCGCTTCACTTCGTCGCCGAAGCCTGCGGCGCGGGTGGCGCCCATCACGCGTTCGATGGTCATGGGACCGTCCTCGGGGAGGACGCGCAGGCCATACCGGACGCCGTCGAACTTGGCGAGGTTGGAGGACGCCTCGGAGGGCATGATCAGGTAGTAGGCGCCCAGTGCGTACTGGAAGTTGGGGCAGGACACCTCAACAATTTCGGCGCCGGCCTCCTTCAGGAGCTCCAGGGAGTCGTTGAAGCGGTTTTCGACGCCGGCCTGGTAGCCCTCGCCGTGCAGCTCCTTGATGATGCCGATCCGCATGCCCTCGACGTTGCCCGTCTTCGCGGCAGCCACGAGGTCTGCCAGCGGGTCGGCGAGGGAGGTGGAGTCGCGGGGATCGTGCCCGCCGATGACCTCGTGCAGGAGGGCTGAGTCCAGCACAGTGCGCGATACCGGCCCGATCTGGTCCAGCGAGGACGCCATGGCGATGGCGCCGTAGCGGGACACGCTGCCGTAGGTGGGCTTCACGCCTACGGTGCCGGTGACGGCGCCGGGCTGGCGGATGGACCCGCCGGTGTCGGTGCCGAGGGCAAGGGGCGCCTCGAAGGCGGCGACGGCGGCAGCGGACCCGCCGCCCGAGCCGCCGGGGATCCGGTCCAGGTCCCACGGGTTGCGGGTGGGCCCGTACGCGGAGTGCTCGGTGGAGGAGCCCATGGCGAACTCGTCCAGGTTGGTCTTGCCCAGGATGGGCATCTTCGCCGCGCGCAGGCGCTCGACGACGGTGGCGTCGTAAGGGCTGTGCCAGCCCTCGAGGATCTTGGAGCCGGCAGTGGTGGGCTGGCCCACCGTAACGATGAGGTCCTTCACGGCGATGGGGACGCCGGCGAGGACGTGCAGGGCGTCAGCCCCGGCGCCGCCGGCGGCGCGGATGGCGTCCACCTCGGCGGCGACGGCGAGCGCTTCCTCGGCGTTGACGTGCAGGAAGGCGTTGACTCCGCGTTCGCCGCCGTCAACTGCCGCGATCCGGTCCAGGTATGCCTGGGTCACCTCGACAGAGGTGACCTCGCGGGCAGCCAGCTTTTCCGCCAGCGCGGCGGCGGAGAGACGGATGAGTTCGTTCGTGTCAGTCATGCTTATGCCTCATCCAGGATTGCCGGAACCTTAAAACGGTTTTCGTCGGAGTCCGGTGCGCCGGAGAGCGCCTCTTCCGCGGTGAAGGTGTGTCCCACAACGTCCTCGCGGAACACATTGGTCAGCGGGATGGGGTGGGACGTCGCCGGGACGTCATCACCGGCAGCTTCGCTCACGGACTTGACCGAATCAACGATGACCGCGAGTTCTCCGGCCATCCTGTCCAGCTCTTGGGCACTCATCTCAATGTGAGCGAGCCGCGCGAGGTGCGCGACGTCGTCACGGTTGATCGCAGCCATGGATCTCCCCTGCAAAGTTTGAATTGGTTTTCCGGTCCATTCTAGTGGGGAAACGATGATGCCCGTCTGACATCCCCCAGCGGGCGTCAGACGGGCACCTTCACACCGGGTCCCGGCCACGGGGACCGGACCACGGCAGCAACAGACTAACCGATTCCCACGGCTCCGGTCAGCACACCAATTCCCAGCATGACCAGGGACACTACGGCACTGCGCCACAGGACCTTCTTGTGGTGGTCGCCGAGATCCACCTTGGCCAGGGACACCAGGAGCAGGATGGCCGGCACCAGCGGGCTCTGCATGTGGAACGGCTGGCCGGTGATGGAGGCGCGGGCCATTTCGGCAGCGCTGATTCCGTAGTGGCCGGCAGTCTCGCTCAGGACGGGGAGGACGCCGAAGTAGAAGGCGTCATTGCTCATAAAGAACGTCATCGGGATGCTCAGGACGCCGGTGATGACGGCCATGAACGGGCCCATGCTGGAGGGGATGATCTGTACCAGCCAGGCAGACATCGCTTCCACCATGCCGGTGCCGGTGAGGACGCCGGTCAGGACAGCGGCAGCCATCACCATGCTCACCACGGCAACGATCGACGGCGCGTGGGCCACGATCTGTGCGGCCTGATCCTTGACGTGGGGGAAGTTGACGAGCAGGGCGATGGCGGAGCCCACCATAAACACGTACGGCAGCGGCACGAGGTCTGCGATGAGCATACCCATGACGGCGACGGTGAGGCCGAGGTTGAACCACTGCAGCTTGGGACGGAGGGTCTTGCGGTTGGGGTCCAGCGCGGTGTCAGCCATGGCGGTGTCGTTGTCATCAACAAGGGATTCGGTGCGTTCCAGCACGGAAACAGACGAACCGCCGACGGCGGGGCCTCCCGTTGCGGGAACAGGTGAGCTACCGCGGCTTGACCCGCTGCGGAACGTGCCGTTACCGCCGGCGGGAGTGCCGCCGTCGAATGCCTCGGCAGTGTCAGGCACGCCCCAGATTTCCGGCTGGGTGGCACGGAGGCGGTTGCGCTCCTGCAGGCCGAGCAGCCAGGCGAAGGCCAGGACGACGGCGATGCCCGCGAGCAGGGACGGCAGCATCGGGACGAAGACTTCGTTGACATCGATGTTGAGGGCGCTGGCGGCGCGGGCGGTGGGACCGCCCCACGGCACGATGTTCATGGTGCCGTTGGCCAGGCCGGCAACGCAGGTGAGGACTACGGGGCTCATCTTCAGGCGGAGGTAGATCGGCAGCATGGCCGCGGTGGTGAGGATGAAGGTGGTGGAGCCGTCGCCGTCCAGCGAAACTGCGGCGGCCAGGATGGCGGTGCCCAGGACCACCTTGGCGGGGTCGTTGCCCAGCTTGCGCAGGATGAAGCGCACCAGAGGGTCAAAAAGCCCCACGTCGATCATCAGTCCGAAGTAGATAATGGCGAACATCAGCAGGGCTGCGGTGGACGTCATGGCCTTCATGGAGTCCATAACCATGTCGCCGATGCCAAGGCCGGCACCTGCAAAAAGGCCAAAAACTGTAGGGACGATGATCAACGCCAGCACTGGCGTCAACTTCTTCGTCATGATCAGCACCATGAATACCGCGATCATTGCGAATCCAAGTATTACCAGCACGGCCGGCTCCTTCTTTGTGAACAGCGGCACAGCGGTGTGACGCGTGCTACAGACTGTAGGGTGGTGGCCGTCACGGCCGTGCCTTTGGCTCAATTGATTGGCATACTGCTTATTGCGAGCATTTTGCTCATTCTGCTCACAGCTCCCCGTGAGCTGCCGCCAGTCATCAGGATCAAGGAGGATCATGCCGCGTTCCAGTCCGCGTGCGCCGCTGCGGTTCTCCACCCAGACGCTCCTGCTGCAACTCGGAGTGGTACTTCTGGTGGTTCTGCTCAGCGCGGCCGTCCACGCCTGGCTGACCTATGACAGGGTGGGCCGTGAGGCGGAGAACCAGGCGTTGACCCTCGCCCGGACGGTGGCCTCAGACCCCTCAGTGCGCGCGGACGTCCTGGACATCAGCCAGCAGGCCGGCACTCCCCCGGCCGCCGAACTTGCTGCCGGGCCCCTGATGGCATCGGCCGAGGCCGCCAGGACCCGAACGGGCGCCCTCTTTGTGGTGATCACCGATGAAACAGGACTTCGGCTGGCGCATCCTGATCCGCAGCGGCTCGGGGAAAGGGTGAGCACCGACCCGTCCGAGGCCCTGTCCGGCCGCGAGGTCACCACCCGGAACACGGGAACGCTCGGCCCGTCCGCCGGCGCAAAGGTCCCCGTGTACGCGCCGGGCGGCTCGACGGTGGTGGGTGAGGTCAGCGTGGGCTACTCCATGGAAACCGTGGGCCAGACCGTGGCACGCGACATCGGTCCCGTTGCCCTGACGGCCATGGGTGCGCTGCTCGCCGGCGTCCTGGGGTCCTTCCTGCTGCGCCGCCGCCTACAGCGCCTCACCCTGGGCCTGGAACCGGAGGAAATCAGCACCCTGGTCCACGACCAAGTGGCAGTCCTGCAGGGCGTTGACGACGGCGTGATCGGCGTTTCCGCCGACGGCCGGATCACGGTCTTTAACGCCGCAGCGCAGCGGCTGCTGGAGTTGGCCGGCCTGGCCGGAACCCGGTGGGAGGACGCTCCGGTGCCGGATCAGCTGAAGGCCCTGACCCGGCCGGGGTCCGGTGCCACTAAAGCGGTGGAGCTGGTGGCCGGCGGCCGGGTACTGGTAGCCAATGCGCGCAAGGCCCTCCACCGGAGTGAGGACCTGGGCTGGGTGGTGATGCTCCGCGACCGCACCGAACTGCAGCAGCTCACCCGCCAACTGGACGCCGTGGGCACCATGTCCACCGCGTTGCGGGCCCAGCGCCACGAGTTCGCCAACCAGCTGCACACCATCGCCGGATTTATGAGCATCGGGCAGCACCAGCAGGCCCGCGAGTACCTGGCCCGGCTGGCCGCCACGGGACCGTTGAAGTTTCCGGTGGACCAGGCCGAGCTGCTCCAGGACCCGTATCTCCAGGCGTTTGTGGGGGCCAAGGGCGTGGAGGCCGACGAGCGGGGCGTCGCCCTGCGCGTCGGCCCGGAAACCCTGGTCCGCGGGCAGGTGACTGACGCCCAGGACGTCACCACGGTGCTGGGCAACCTGATCGACAACGCAGTCAATGCCGCGGTGGCAGGGTCAGCGGCCGAGCGCTGGGTTGAGGTGGAAGTGATGGATGAACCGCACGACGACGGCGGCACGCTGCACGTGGTGGTCGCCGACTCAGGTGACGGGCTGGCGGAGGGGACGGACGCCGAGGCGGTTTTCGCCGAAGGCTTCACCACCGCTTCAGGTCCCGTCCGGGCAGGTGGCGGCCAGGGCTTCGGGCTGGCGCTGGCGCGGCAACTGGCCCGGCGCCGCGGCGGGGACGTTAGGCTGCTGGATCCGGGTAGCCGCGGCGGACCCGGCGCGGTCTTTATGGCCACACTTCCCGGCACCACCATGGGAATCAGGAATCCGGGGCACCCGGAAAAAGGCCACACGGATGCAGCGCTGAAGGATGTAGCCGGGAAGGAAAAGGATGCCTGAGGACTTTCGGGTGCTGATTGTGGATGACGACTTCCACGTGGCGAAGCTGCACGCCGCCTATGTGGATTCGGTGGCGGGGTTCCTGGCGCTGGCGCCGGTGGGAACGGCGTCGCTCGCGCTGCAGGCCATCCACAGCCTTCGGCCGGACCTGGTGTTGCTGGACGTCTACCTGCCGGACGCCTCCGGCCTTGACCTGCTGCAGCAACTGGATGTGGATACCGTGATCCTCAGTGCCGCCTCCGAGGCCGCCTCCATCCGCGTGGCTTTTCGCCGGGGCGCGCTGGGCTACCTGCTGAAGCCGTTTACGGCTGAGTCGTTGTCGCAGCAGTTGCGGTCCTACGCCAGGTACCGGCGCCTGCTGAACCAGCCGGGTGCGCTGGACCAGGATGCTGTGGAGCGCGCCAAGCGCGCCCTGATCCCCGGCGACGTCACGCCGTCGGCAAAGCCCCGCTCCGCAACGGAAGCAGCGGTGCTGGACTCTCTGGTGCCGGGCGAGCAGTACTCGGCGGCGGAAGTGGCCACCCGGGTGGGTGTTTCCCGCGCCACGGCGCAGCGGTACTTGTCCTCGCTGGCCGACGACGGCGCGGTGGACATCCAGCTGCGCTACGGGACCACCGGCAGGCCGGAGCACCGCTACGGCCTGCCGGGCACCCCCTGAACTAGCGGGCGCTCCTCTGGGCCACGAGCTCGATTTCCACCAGCATTTCCGGATCCAGGAAGGGAAGGACGTGCACCAGTGACAGGGTGGGACGGATTTCCCCGAACACCTCGCCGTGGGCACGGCCCGCATCTTCCCATTTGCTGATGTCCGTCAGGTACAGCTTGGACTGCACTACGTCCTCGAAGCTGAACCCGGCGTCCGCCAACACTTTGCCGAGCTTTTGGAGGATGAACTGCGTCTGGGTGTAGAAGTCCTTCCCTACGATGCCGTCTTCGCCGCTGGCAGCGGTGGCGGAAATGTAGAGGGTGTTGTCCACCTGGACGGCCCGGGAATAGCCAAGGGTTTGTTCCCAGACGGAGCCGGTGCCGAAGGTTTTGCGCATGGTGGGCCTTTCAAAGCTGAAGTGAGTCGGCACCACTTTAGGGCGGCTACAGGTCCAGCCGGTAAACCAGCAGTTTTATGTCAGTTCCGGGCACCAACCAGTCACGCTTGGGAACGCGGTGGAAGCCGGTCCTGCGGTAAAGGGCGTGGGCGCTTTCCCAGGCCTCTCCCGTGGTGAGGGCTACTCCGGTGATGCCGGGCAGTTGCCGGGCGTACTCGATAATGGCCTCCACCATCGCCTTACCTGCCCCGCTGCGCTGGACTGCAGGGTCCACCACCAGCATGCGGAACTCAAGCTCGTCCGGCTGTGCGATATCGGCGTAGGGCTCGCCGGCCACGGCCAGCGTCACCGAACCAATCACCGATCCTGCCCGCTCGGCAACCCAAATGGTCGCCTGCCCGGCACGGAGGGTAACTTCCTGGATCTTGCGCATGTAGGGATGGTCGGCGTCTTCGAAGTAGCCCGCGGCGAGGTACGAATCGCGCGTGATGCGGGCGACGGCGTCGAAGTCTGATGCGACGGCTGGACGGACGATTATCTGCGAATGCACCCATCAATGGTATTGCTACCAGTCAGTAGCAGCGCGCAAAACAGCGCTTTCCGTGACTGAACTATCAGTCCTTGCCCGGCAGCGGTCAGCCGGCGTGCGGGGAGCCGGCAGCCGTTGTGCCGGACCACCGGAGCCGGTATCAGAGGGGGAATTTGCCGGACAGCTCCAGGCTCGCTGCGCAGGTCCAGGCATCCAGCCTTTCGCGGTCAGCCGGGCCGCCGTCGAGCGGGCTGGTCAGCCGGGGCCGGCGGACCCAGCAGCCGGCTTCCTCCGCGATCAGGGCCCCGGCCGAGAAGTCGTGTTCGTTCAGCCCCCGCTCGCCGAAGGCGTCATGCGTGCCGTCCGCCACCAGGCACAGATCCAGCGCAGCCGACCCGAGCCGGCGGACATCCGCGAAATCCTTCAGCAGCCCGGCGAATTGGGCGGCCTGCTCGGAGCGGACCTGCGGATCGTAGCTGAACCCGGTGGCGAGGATCTGCCCCTTGCGCCCCGGGACCGGACCCTCGAGCCGGGTCAGGGTCCCGTTTTCCTCGAGCCACGCGCCCTGGCCGCGGGCAGCGTAGTAGACGCGGCCCAGCGCAGGGGCGTTGACCACGCCGGCCAGCCAGGCGCCGTCGGCATCGGCCACTGCCACCGAGGTGCCGTAGTAGACGATGTTGCGGATGAAGTTGGTGGTGCCATCCAGCGGGTCGATGGACCAGCGGTAACCGGTGGGCTCTGCCGGCCTGGTGGTTCCGTGCTCCTCACCGGTGATGCTGTCCTTGGGCCGGGCTTCCGATATGACGGCCCGGACCGCGTGCTCTGCGGCCACGTCGAACGCGGTGACCCAGTCACCGGCTTCGCCCTTGTTGCTGGGCTGAAGGGCCCCGGCGTTCCGCCCGGCGAGGACCCCGGCTCCAGCGGCGGCCGCCTGTTTGGCCACCTTCAACAGTTCTGTGGAAGACACCTGGCCGGCTCGTTCGGCGCCGCTCACGGTGTTGCCTCCGCTGGTACCGCGGGCCCCTCGGCCAGGAGCAGCCGGAAGCCGTCCTCATCCAGCACGGGAATTCCAAGCTGTTCGGCCTTGTCCAGCTTGGTTCCGGCGTTCTCGCCGGCCACCACGTAGCTGGTGTTTTTGGAAACGGATCCCGCCGCTTTGCCGCCCCGCAGGAGGATGGCCTCCTTGGCCTCGTCCCGGCTGAAGTTCGGCAGCGAGCCGGTGACCACCACGGTCAGCCCTTCGAGGGTGCGCGGCATGGATTCGTCCCGTTCGTCCGCCATCCTGACGCCGGCTGCTGCCCATCGGTCGATGATCTCCACGTGCCAGTCCTCGGCGAACCATTCCTTCAGCGCGGTGGCGATGGTGGGCCCCACCCCGTCCACGTGGGCCAGTTCATCCTCCGAGGCCTTTCGGATGGCCTCCATGGTGCCGAACGCCGTGGCCAGGGCGCGGGATGCCCGCGGTCCCACGTGCCGGATGGACAACGCCACGAGGACCCGCCACAACGGCTGGGTTTTGGCCTTCTCCAGTTCGCGGAACAGCTTCTCGGTGGTAGCGGTGGGTTTCGACGGCGATTTCGCAGTGCCCTTGCTGAAGAAGTACGGCACCAGTTCGAATTCCCCGGTGGCCACACCCTTGGAGCGCTTTTCACGCCGGATCCGGACCTCCGCCAGCAGCTCCGGCGTCAGGTCGAACAGGGCCGCCTCGGTGGTCAGCGGCGGCACTGCGGGCTCCGCCGGCTGGGTGAGGGCGATGGCCGCTTCCCAGCCCAGCGCTTCGATGTCGAACGCGCCACGGCCGGCGAGGTGGAACACCCGTTCACGAAGCTGTGAGGGGCATGATTTTGAGTTGGGGCAACGGATGTCCACGTCGCCCTCCTTGGCAGGGGCAAGGGGCGTGCCGCAGGAGGGGCATTCGGTGGGCATCACGAAATCGCGGACCGGCGGATCCTGCTGGTCGCGCAGGGCCAGGACCGGGCCCACGATTTCCGGGATGACGTCGCCGGCCTTGCGCAGCACCACGATGTCGCCGATCTTCACGCCCTTGGCTTTCACCACGTCCTGGTTGTGCAGGGTGGCCATCTCCACCGTGGACCCCGCCACCTTGACCGGCTCCATCATCCCGAACGGCGTCACGCGGCCGGTGCGGCCCACGTTTACCTGGATGTCCAGGAGCTTTGTGTGGACTTCCTCGGGCGGGTATTTGTAGGCGACGGCCCAGCGCGGCACGCGGGTGGTGTAGCCGAGGGCCCGCTGGGTGGCGAAGTCATCGACTTTGACCACGATGCCGTCAATTTCGTGCAGCAGTTTGTGGCGCTGGTCCCCGTACCGCTTGATGAAGGCCAGCACCTCGTCCAGGCTGCCCAGCACCTCCGAGTAGGGGCTGACAGGCAGGCCCCAGTCCTTCAGCAGGTCATAGGTTTCGGACTGGCTGCGCGCCTGGAGCCCTTCGCGGGCACCGATGCCGTGAACAAACATCTTCAGGGGGCGCTTGGCTGTTTCCGCCGGGTCC
Organism: Pseudarthrobacter sp. NPDC058329; assembly: GCF_042879835.1. Taxonomy (NCBI): domain Bacteria; kingdom Bacillati; phylum Actinomycetota; class Actinomycetes; order Micrococcales; family Micrococcaceae; genus Pseudarthrobacter; species Pseudarthrobacter sp. NPDC058329. The sequence continues at coordinate 22,099 of NZ_JBHVZR010000013.1, read as the reverse complement.
TTCTGGCGGAGCGAACCCGCCGCGGCGTTGCGGGGGTTGGCCAGCGGCGCCTTGCCGGCTTCGATCAGGGCCTCGTTGAATTCGGCGAAAGCCGTCGAAGGGATAAACACCTCACCGCGGATTTCCACTTCTGCCGGAAACCCTTCACCGGCCAGCTCCTGCGGGATTTCCTGAATGGTGAGGACGTTGTGGGTGATGTCCTCACCTGTGGTGCCGTCACCGCGGGTGGCTGCCCGCACGAGCTTCCCGTCACGGTACAGCAGGTTGACTGCAAGGCCGTCGATCTTCAGTTCGGTCAACCACGCCGGCTGATGTGAGCCGTCACCAACTTTGGCGATGCCCGCTGAGGCTTTTGTGAGCCAGGCTTCGAGTTCCTCGAGGGAGAAAACGTCCTCGAGGCTGTACATCCGCTGCAGGTGCTCCACGGCCGCGAATGCGGCAGAGACTCTGGCGCCAACCAGCTGAGTGGGCGAATCATTCGTAATCAGCTCCGGGTGAAGAGCCTCAATTTCCTGCAACCTTAGGAAAAGCGCGTCGTACTCCGCGTCTGAGATTAGTGCCTCATTTTTCTCGTGATAGGCAATGCCGTACTTCAAAACGAGGTCCGCTAGTCTGGCGTACTCCTCGCGGAGACCTTTGGATGGGACGATTTCGGCCTTCTCCAAAGCGGTGGTCCGGATGGCGGTCTGTTCTGCGGGGCCTGGTCCTGTGCTCACAGACCTATCTTGCCATCAAGGCAGGTCAGGGGTTTGCGGTTTCCGGCGGGCCGCAGATCCCAGGATTCACGGCCCGCCTGCCCCGGCGCGTCAGTCCCTGTTTTCGGGAGGCAGCGCCACCTGGATTTTGCGCGCTTTCCCGCGCCCCACCACGTACCCGCGGCCGGGGATGAAAGCCGGGCTGACCCGGCCCAGCGATGTGTTCAGCAGGCTGTCGCCTTCGATGTCACCGGGGTTCAGCAGCAGGCCGCGCCGGCCGGACTTGAAGGGCTGGGACAGGGCCCAGGCCGAGGACCAGGTGGAGGTTTCGGATTCCCCGATGACCCACTGGTCCGCCTTGATGGAAGCTGTCACCAGCTGGCTGACGCCCGACTCGGCCAGGGTATCCGTGAACTCCGTGAGACCCTCGATGAAGATGCCCAGCGAGCCCGGGTTCCCGGAGGAGTGCTCCACCAGGTCTTCCACGATCGCGGCCAGGTCATCGGCGCCGACTACCGAGCGGTTCCAGACGGGCAGGGAGGCCACGGCGGACCTGCGCGCCCCGATGTAGATGAGCTCGGTGTCCGGGTTGGAACGGCGGAGGGCGTAGGCAAGGGTCACCAGCGCCACGGTCCGGCCGGCACCGGGAGGACCGGCGAGCAGGAGCGGGCCCCTCGCCATGATCTCGGCGGGCCGGAGTGTCTCGTCGTCGACGCCGATCACGGGCAGGTGGGGTCCGCCCGCGGGCAGGACATCCAGGTCCACCTGGTCCGGCAGCCTCTCGATGCCGGGGGCGGCATCCAGGCCCTGGCGAAGCATCGCTTCACTGAGCTTGTGCACCTCGCGGGCCTGCAGCGCCAGGTTGGAGTTCCCGCCCAGGACGGCGAGCTGGACTTCCAGACCATCCAGCAATCCCCGGCCCGGCGGAGAGGCCGCACCCAGCACGTCCCGGGGGACGTCCAGTGATATGTAGTCATCCTCGGAGGAGAGGCGAAGCACCAGGCGCCGCTGGATGGAAGCAAGCAGGGAGGCCGGCACCGCACTGGGCCTGTCCCCCGTGACCACGAGGTGGATGCCGAGGGCCCGGCCGTCCGTGGCCAGCTGAAGGAAAATGTCCCAGAGTGCGGACAATTTGCTGTGTTCATACGCTTCACGGAAGGCGGACATGCCGTCCACCAGGACAAAGATCCGCTTCTCGCCGGGCCTGTTGGCGAGTTTCCGGTACTCCACGATGGTGGACGCCCGCACCTCGGCAAACGCCGCGGAGCGCTGCTCAGCGATGTCCCGCAGCAGGCGCAGGAGCCGCCCGACGCGTTCCACGTCGTCGCCACCAATAATCTCCCCCACGTGCGGAAGCTCCTCCAGCATCCGCAGCCCCGAGGACCCGCAGTCGATCCCGTAGACGTGAACGGGCCCGCCCCTGGGGGTTACCGCGGCGGCAATCGCAATGCCACGGAGGGCGGCCGACTTTCCTGAACCGCCCGTCCCGTAGATGGCCATGTTGCCGTCCCTGTCCGGTTCATAAAAGACGGTGGGCTGGTCCTGGCGGACGGGGTCGTCCGCCACGCCGAGCAGCAGCTGCCCGTCGGTGCGGGGATTGGGCAGCTTGGAGAAATCGTAGGTCTTGGCCAGTTCGTCCAGCCAGGGCTTGCGCGGCGGACGGATGGCAAGCGAGCCGGCGGCGCGGACAATCGTGGCGGTCATCCTGGCGATGTCGTTGGGTCCGGCGGGCTCCTCCACCACCGGCTTCTCCGGCGCCGGAGCCTCCCAGCTGGGGCCGGAGCCGAAGGCCATCTCCACGATGTCGACCTGCGGCTGCCGGGGCTTGTCGGTGGTCCAGCCGCCGGCATATCCCGTCTGGAAACCCTGGATCCTGCCGGGTCCCGTCTTGGCTGCGCCGCGGCCCGGGATGGAGGGGTCGAAATAGGCGGCATCCGGGACGCCGAGGATATCCGTGGCGTCATCCTCATCCGCCATGCGCAGTGCCACGCGAAGGTTGGTGTTCGCGCGCAGGCTCTCCTTGATGACGCCGGCCGGACGCTGGGTGGCCAGGATGAGGTGCAGGCCCAAGGACCGGCCGCGGGCGGCAACGTCCACCACGCCATCCACGAACTCCGGGACCTCACTGGCGAGCGCCGCGAATTCGTCCACGATGATAATGAGGTACGGCGGCGCTTCCGGGTCTGCCTGGCGCTGCAGTGACAGCAGGTCCTTGGCCTTCTTGCGGTTCAGCAGCTGCTCGCGGTGGTGGAGTTCGGCGCGTAGCGAGGTCAGGGCGCGGCGGACCAGGTGCGGCGACAGGTCCGTCACCAGTCCCACGGTGTGGGGCAGGTTGATGCAATCCGCGAACGCGGCCCCGCCCTTGTAGTCAACGAACAGGAAACTGACCCTGTCCGGGCTGTAGGCCGCGGCCATGCCCATCACCCAGGACTGCAGGAACTCGGACTTGCCGGCGCCGGTGGTACCGCCCACGAGGGCGTGCGGGCCCTCATTTTTCAGGTCCAGGTACAACGGTTCTATGCCTTTGGAACCCACAAGGGCACGCAGGGTGCCGTTGTCCTTCCGGTTGGCCACGGCGCTTGCATGGACCGAGTTGTTTTCCGTCCAGCGTTCGGCCACGGCCTGGGCGTTATCCAGGAAGTCCTTGCCGATGAGGGTGGCATAGGAGACAGCCCGCGGGAGGTCGGAATCATCGGTGACGGGTTTGCCCACGTCCACTACGGGGGTGAGCATCCGTGCCAGCTGGGCGGCGAGCCCGGCGTCGACGCTTTCACAGCTGACCGGGTAGGTGTGGCGGCCCAGCCGGACCTGGCCGGTGGTGGTGCCGTGGTCGCCGTCCACCACCATAAAGTCGCGGCAGGCAGCCGGCAGCGCCTGGACGTCCGTGGCCACCCACAGAACGTGGACGCCGGCGTCCGGCCCGCGTTCTGCCAGGCGGGTGAGCCGTCCGCGGTCCACGGGGGCGTCGTCCTCCACGATGACCAGCACGGAAGGAACAACGGGCTCCCCAACGTCTTGCTTGGCCGGATCCACTCCGGGGCGAAGCTCCGGACCGGTCCGCTTTGCGGCGGCCTCCCGCGCCTGCACCAGGTCCTCAAGCCGGGCCACCAGGGACGCACCGCCGGCAGAACCGGCGGCCAGGTGGTCACCGGAAAGGGGGCTGTGCCCGGAACCTACGTGGGGCAGCCACTGCAGCCAGTTCCAGCGTTCCCTTGACTGGGCGGAGGTGACGGCGGTGAGGACCACTTCCGCCGGTGAGTGCAGCCCTGCGAGCTGGAGCACTATTCCGCGGGCCACGTCGTCCACCAGGCCGCGGGCGCCGGCGATGCCCAGCGAGCCCGCCGTCCGGAACTGCGACATCACCGGAACGCCCTCGATGTCCCGGAACTGCTTGAGGCAGTCCTGGATTTCGCGCGAGTATTCGACCTCGGTGTCGTTGTTCGACGGTTCCTCCATCTGAACCCTCGAAGGAGCGGTACCCAGGCCGAACCGCAGGCCCAGGAAGCCGGCATGCTCCGGGCGGTGGGTCCAGAGCAGCGGGCCCAGCTTGTAGATGGCGTCAACGGTGTCGCTGACCGAGGGAGCTTCCTGCAGCCGGACGGCGCGTTCCACGTGCTGGAGTTCAGTGATGTCCTCCCGGAAGGCGGCCATGGAAGCACGGAAATGCTTGATCTGCTCCTTCTGCTGGCGCCTGGTCCGCATCTTCTGGTCCACGTAATGCCCCACGATGAACAGCGGCATCATCAACATAAACAGCACCGAGAGCGGGTTGCTGGTGACCGCGAAAATCACGGCGCCCATAAGGAGCGGAGCGATCATCATGATGTACGGGAACGGGTTGTCCTCGGGCCGCTTCGGCCCGGCGGGGAGGACGCGCTTGGGCTCCTCGAAGCGGGGGACAACGCGGGGTGAGCGGTTGAAGTCCACCAGGGGCGACGTCGGTGCTGCCGCCTGGTTGTGGCCCAGCGGCACCACGGTGAGGGTGGTGTCGCCCAACGTGACGGTGTCCGAGGAATTAAGGGTGGCCCGGGTGACCGGGAGGCCGTCCATCAGGAGGCCGTTGGCTGAGTTGGTATCCACGATTTCCACGCCCTCGGCCACGGTGATGCGGGCGTGGCGCTTGGACGTCAGGGGGTCCGAGAGCCGGATGTCAACGTCCCGGTCCCGGCCGATGTAGCTGGTGCCGGCCGGCAGTGAAAACTCGCGGCCGACGTCGGGCCCTGACAGCACGCGGAGGGTGGCGGCGGCCGGCCCACGGCTGGCGCCGGGCGTGCCAAACTGCTCGCTCACCTGTGCCAGCGACACCACGGAACCGGGCCGCAGCCCGGACTCAAGGAGGTTTTCGCCGCGGGCCAGGACGTTGCCGCGCATGCCGCCGCCCACAAACGCCTCATCGATCCGCAGCGAGAGGTTCTCCGGCGCCGGTGTGCCTTTGCGGGCGGGGTCCGCGGCCCACAGCACGGTTGCCACATCGGCCACCGTGGCCAGGCCGTCCACGGTAACGGCCAGGTCCTTCGCCTCGGCGGGCTCCCGGCGGAGCGTCAGACGGATCCTCATCCTTCGTCCACGCCCCTCATCTTCTCGAGCAGGTGCAGGTCATCGGCAGTGACGAGGTGCGAGGTGACCGCATGCTCCACCAGCCTGGCCCGCCGGTTGGTGGCGAGTTTTCCGCCGCCGCCGCGGAGGCCGACAACGCCCACCCGGTCCAGTTTGTCGCACACGTTGTCCAGTTTCCGGTTGAAGCGGGTGAGCGCCCAGCCGAGGGTCCTGGCTGCGGCAGCGGAGGACGGGATGGCGCTGAAGCCTGTGCCTTCGCGCCGCAGCATGGGCTCTGCGAGGGCAACGATGAGTGCCTTCTGCGAGTCGGTGAACACCACCGGGCCGATGGTGGTGTCGCCGTTGCTGTCTTCCTCCCGCGACTGCTGCCGGAAGGAAGGCGTCTTCAGGTGCACGGCGAACTCGTAGGTGGTGGGCCCGGCGGTGAAGATGATGTTGGTGTGGCTGAAGACCAGCGGGATCCTGGCACCCGGCGAGAGCCAGGCCTGCATGCCGCCGGAACCGTCTGCCACGGTTGCCGACAGCATGCTGCCGACGTTGCTGAGCCACCAGATCCCGTCGTAGCGGGCCACCTGCAGGAACTGCCGGTGCAGGTACGGGTTGTCGTCCACTTCCAGATCGCCTTCACGGCCGATGTTGAAAACGTCCTCGTCCGATGGCTCGTACCACTCACCACAGAAATCTATTGCTAGATCCCCCATATTCTGTGCCTCCTCGTCGGGCAAAACTCTGGGTATCGTCGTTGTGCTTGTTGTGCTGTTGCGCGGGAAGGCCCGCGGTTCATCGGCCGGTGCAGCCGATGGAGGCTTCTTCCATCGGAGAGAAGGCGCCGTCCGAGCGCACGATCATCACCTGGATGCAGGTCTCCCCCGACGGATTGGGCTTCACGCGCACGGGAGCCTGGCCGATCGACTGGTACTCGCCGCCGCCCCCAATGGTGAAGACCCGCCACTTGTAGGTGTCACCCTCTTTGGGCTGCGGATTCACCCAGCTGAAGGTGGCGTCGCCGTCGGCTGCAATCGTCCCGGTGAGGTCCTCGACGTCCGGTACCGTGCCGTTGTCGAGGGCATCGGCCGGCGGCCTGCCGGCTTCCTGGCTTTGCACGGCCGCGGGTTCGTGCGGTGCGGCGTTTGCCATGACGATGCCCACAACCGCAGCGAGGGCCAAAAGGGTGCCGCCGGAGAGGGCAAGCCAGAGGTTGCGTTTCCCGTGGTCGGTGCCGGAAGCAGCCGCGGCGGCGGGTTCTTCCGTCCTGGCGGGCCGGTGGACCGTGGTGTCCGCGACGTCGCCGCCGTCGGAATGCCTGGCGGCGGGAGGCCCGGCATCATTGCTGCCACCTTGGGCTGCCGGCGTACTGCCCGCAGCGCCGCGCAGTACCGTCGACTGGCCCCAATCCTGGGGCTGCGGCGCGGGAGCCGCCGGGGTGAAGGGAGCCGCCGGCGTCAGTGCCGCCGGCGGGGTAAAGCGCGACGGCGGGGCTTCCCTTGTGGGGGCCTCCGGCCGGGTGCGTGCCGGGAAGGTGGGCGCGCTGCCGGTCCGCTCCGGGTCGATGGCCGAGATGCTCCGCACACGGGTTTCCTCGGCCCCGTCATCCGGGTGGTTGTCCTCCTGCTGCGGCTCCTCAAGGACTTCGAAGGGCGTGACTGAGAGGTTCAGTTCAGCCTGGATCCGCTGCAGGGCAAGGGCGAAGGCGTGCGCGGAGGAGTACCGGGACTGCGGGGACTTGGCCATGGCCGTGGACAGGGCCAGCTCCAGGGATTCCGGGACATCGGCCCGGCCGAGCCGCGGAACCGGCACGTTGCTGATCCTGTTGATGAGCTCGCGCTGGGAGTTGTCCGCACCCGGCAACACAAAGGGCGACCGGCCGGCCAGCAGCGTGTAGAGCGTTGCCCCGAGCGCCCACACGTCCACCATCACGCCGTCCACGCTGCCGTCGGTGAACTGTTCCGGCGGGGACCACGGGATGGACATGCCCGAGTCCTCGTCACCGTCGCCGGCCAGGGTTCCGGAGATGCCGAAGTCCGTCAGCGCGGGGCGGTTGTAATCAGTCACCAGAATGTTGGCAGGTTTGATGTCGCGGTGGGCGATGCCGGCGCGGTGTGCGGTCTCCACGGCGGATGCCACCTGGATGCCGACGGCCAACACCTCGTCAACGCTGAACCGCTGCCGCCGGTACCGGACATCCAGGCTGGGCCGGGAGCAGTACTCCATGGCCAGGTAGGAATGCCCGGCATCGGTGACCTCGGCCTCGAAAATGGTGACGATGTAGGGGTGGGAGGACAGCTGGGCCATCAGGTTGGCCTCGGACTCGAACCGGCGGCGGGCGCCTTCGGTTTTCAGGTCCGACAGCAGCACCTTAACGGCCACTTTCCGGCGGGGACGGTCCTGTTCGTAAAGGTAGACGTCAGAAAACCCGCCGGATCCGAGCAGGCTGACATAGGTGAACCCCGGAATGTGGGGTGGCGGCGCGGGCGGCCGTTTGGAACTCAAGGAATCTCCTCAAAGCGCAGCGAGATGTTGTCGCCCAGCTCGGCGATGTCGCCGTCAAGCAGGATCGCCATCTCGTTCTGGGCCAGGCGGCGGGGGGGCTGGCCCTCACGCACCAGGACGGTGCCGTTGGTGGCTTTGAGGTCGCAGAGCATCACGTGCCAGCCCTCCAGCCGGACCTCGACGTGGGAGCGGGAAATGTCTCCGCCGGGGCTTGCCACCTGCACCAGCCGGGGCATCACACCGCCCTGGACGCGCGATACCGATGGCTGCCGTCCGATCACCAGTGACTCATCCAGCTCCACCAGTTCGCCGGTGGAGATGCGCATCCGGCCGAGGCGGGGACGGGCAACCTGGACGGCGTCAGGCAGCAGGCCCGCGCCGCAGGATGCACACGCGGCGCTGGTGGGCGGGTTGGCATGGTCCCGGGGGCAGAGCCGGGCCAGCACCAGCGGCCCGCCCGCGGAAACATCTTTTTCCGACGGGGCGGATTGGGCGGCAGGCCCTTGCAGGCTGCTTTTGATGACCGTCTGGCCGTCGTGGTCAGCGTCGTAGTCCGCCTGGCCAGTTTCGGGACCAGGCGTAACGGGGGCGTCGAGGGGTGCGGAGGGGACGGCCGGCAGCATCGGTGGGAGCACCGCAGGGGGCGGGACCGGTCCGCTGCCCGCATCTGCTGTGCGCCAGGGCACCGAGTCGATGAGGCCGCCGGTTTCCGGCCTTGCGGGTGCCGGGAGGGGTGACACGGCGGAAGGCGTGTCCAGGACGACGGCGGGCGTAACGTCGGCCGTCTCCGGCGTTTCTTTGCCGTCCTCCAGGGCAGCCGCCGCCGGGGGTTCTCCACGGCCGACGGGCTCCGCGTGTGAAGCCGCTTCCGCCGCGTGGCCTGCGGCCTCCTGGTCCTTCGCTTCCCGGCCGCCGGCCGCCGGGCCGGCCGATTCCGGCTCTTCGGACTCTTCGCGGACGGCAGCATCTTCAATCCTGCGGACCACCGTCCGCTCCCACAGATGGTCGTAGGAGCTGGTCAACTCATGTGCCGGGACCTCTTCCGGCAGACCAGCGGGGCCGGCCGCTCCTGACGCCACGGGGTCGGATGCACCCGCGGCAGGTGCTGAACCCGGCCCGCCGCCGGCCGCAGATTGGCCGTCAGCTTCCGGATCGCCAGCCAAGGGGTCCGGTGTTTCCAGCAGGCCTCCATCGACGGCGGAGTCCTCATCGAAGTCCTCGTCGACCACCGCGTATACGGTTTCGGCCGAGGCCCCATGCTCGGGAGCGACCGTTACCTCGGGAAGGAACGCCGCTTCCGCCTGAACCGCCGGTTCAGGGGCAGACGGGATTTCCTGCTGATGCGGGGCCTGGGTACCGCGAAGCGGAGACGCGCTGTCAGGTGAAAGCACAAGGGACTGCAGCAGCACCACGCCTTCCCCGATCGGCATCTCCGGCTGGCCATGGTTCGAAATGAAGCCCGCGGCAGCGGAAATCGCCAGCCGGCACCGTCCGGCTTTATTGAGCCGGCGTTCGGTCCAGGTGGTCACATCCCGGCCGTTCAGTTCCACCGCGCCATCGGAGGATTGGACCGTAACGTCCAGGTCCCCCCGAAGGAACACCCGGAGGGGTCCCGCGAAGTCGAGGATGCCGAAGGAAGGCATGTTGGCCAGCGATGCACCGGAACTGCTGGTCACTGCGTGGAGGACCTCGTGCACCTCCGGACGGCCTTCCAGCAGGTCCCAGAGGGCGGCAACAAGGGCAGGCTGGGTATCCGGCCCCAGGAAGACGGCCGTGCGGGAGCGGACAATACCGAACCAGGTCCCGGGGCTGTAGCTAGTGGCGGCCATCGCCCGGTGCCCCGCTTTCGTGTGCAGAGTCCTCGTGTGCTGCACCGGCATCAGAATCGGGCCGCGCCGCTGGGGGTGAATCCGGCGGGGGTGCTGCCGGCCCGCCTGCCTGCTGCCCCGGCCGGGAGCGCGGCAGCGTCACTTCGTCCTCGGCTGCCTCCGCGCGCGGGGCGGTAGTGGCCACACCGGCGTCGTTCAGCACGTTCCGTGCGTCCACCACGATCACCGTGACGTTGTCCCGGCCGCCGCTGCGGAGCGAAGCCTGGATCAAGGCGTCCACTGCGTCCTGGGGATTGCCGACGGTACTGAGGATGCGGTGGATATGGTCATCGGTCAGCTCGCCCGTGAGCCCGTCGGAGCAGACCAGGACACGGTCTCCTTCTTCCACGGGCAGCAGCCAGTAGTCTGCCTCCGTCTCGTCGCCGGTACCCAGGGCACGGGTGACCACGTGCCGCCGCGGATGGACGGTGGCCTGTTCCGCCGTAATCTCGCCGGCGTCAACCAGTTCCTGGACCTCGGAGTGGTCCACGCTGATCTGCTCGAACCTGCCCTGGCTCAGGCGGTAGGTCCGGGAGTCGCCAATGTTCATCACCAGCCAGTAGGGCATGCCCATCTGTTCCACGATGACCGCGCCGGCGAGAGTGGTGCCGGCCCGGGCACCGGTGGCCTCGCGGATGGAATTGTCCGCGTGGACCAGGTACTGCTGGAGGACAGCCGCCGTCACGCTCCGCTCGCCCGTGCTGAGCTGGGGTATTGCGGCCAGGGCCCGGACGCACATGCCGCTGGCTATCTCGCCTGCTTCGTGGCCGCCCATCCCGTCAGCAACGGCAAAAAGCGGGTCGGAAGCGATGAAGGAATCCTCGTTCAACTCCCGGCGGAGTCCCCGGTCCGTTCCGTAACCGACGCTCAGGCTGAGCCCCGCCCCCGGTTCGACGCTGGAGGGAACGCTTGAGGGCTGTTGGTTCATGCCTGTCCTAGGTAAAAGGTGCGGTCTCCGAAATGGACACTGGATCCCGGAGTAACAAATGCGGGCACTCCCGGCTGAAGGGAAGTGCGGCGGCCGTCCGGGGTGGTGACCGCGCTGCCGTTGGTGGAATTCCGGTCCGTTACCCAGATGCCGGCCCCGTCGGTGAGCAGGTGCAGATGGGTTTTGGAGATGGACCGGCCGGGGTCGTCGACGCCGAGCAGTTGGGCCTGCTGTTCGCCGGCCTGGCCCACCGGATTCCGGCCCACCAGGACGCTGCGGTCCAGTTGGAAGTCGCGGCCGTCGTCGAGCCTTATCCGCAGGACAGCGACGGGTGCCGGCGTGGCTGACCCGGGGCGCACCTGGGTGCGCTCCACGTCGTCGTCCGGGTGGTGTTGCTGCGGCTCTGGAATCGTCCGGACAGGAGCCTCGGCCGGAGGAGCCGCGGCAGGCCCCCCGGGAGCGGGGACCTGCGGGCCGGGGTGCGTGATTGGCTGCCGGACGTCCATGATTTTGGGTGCGTTGGCGCCGGCCACCGGGGACAGCACCTGCTGCACCGGCGGCAGGTCCAGCGGCGCGAAGCTGTACGGTCCCTGGATGCCGCCCGTGGTGATGGGATCGCGGCCTGCCTTGACGTCGAAGGCGAGGGTTTTGGCGGCAGCATCATGCCAGCCGCGGAGCCTGCCGTTCTTGTCCCAACTGTTGGACAGCACCACCAGCACAGCCCACCCCGCACCGGCCAGCACCAGCGGGCCGAGGACAAGGAGTGCGGCCCCGAACCATTGGAAGACCACCACAAGGATCGCAGCGACCAGCGCCAGCAGGATGCCGGCACCCGTGACCAGGCCGCGCAGGAAAACGGCACCGGCACCGGGCGCGAAGCCGTCGTTGTCCGCACTGCGGATCCCCATCAGCATGTTGCCCGGCGTCTTGCCTGTCCGGGCCTCCCACCCCAGCACCACGAGCAGGTACACCAGTGTCAGTCCCAGCCCGATGCCGCCGAACAGCACCAACGAGCCGGTGTCGTAGATAATGAAGCCGCCGCTGCGGGTCCGTGTGATGCCGGCAAAACCGACGGCAAACGTGACCACGAGCACTGCCAGGGGCGGGAGCCAGTCAATCACGGCAGCACCAAGCCGCTTGCCCGCTGTAGCCGGAGCAAGCTGAAGATTCACTGCCATTCCCGTTCCTCCCCCTGGACCGGCACCCACCGGCCTGGTGGACCCGCCGGCGCTCGCCCGGACCGTGCCCGCGTTGATGCCCCCGGCAGCGAATGCCTGGGGCCTTTCTACTATCGGGATAGTACCGGGAATCCCCGGCACGTGCGCTGCCGGGGAACCGGGTTGGGGATCAGCAACCGGGTGGGGCTGGCGGAGGTTGCGCGCTGCCCGGTTGGGCAGTGGCGCCCCGCAGGCTGCACAAAAGGCAGCCCCGGCGCGGAGCGGTTGCCGGCAGTGGGGGCAGCGCCCGGGGTCGTCTGTCACTGGGGACCGGGTCCTTGCGTTGTTGTTTCCTGCGTACTTGTGTCCTGGGCAGTTGTTTCCCGGGCAATTGTTGCAGGACGACGGCGGCCGGTTCCCCTGCGGGACGGCCGCGCCGGGAGTGCCGGCCGGGCGCCGCGGCGGCTGAGGAGCGTGCGCGCGTCCGCGAGCAGGGAACGCGGTGAGAACCGTGCCTGCTGCCGGCGCCAGAACCCTACCGTGGACGTCATTTCCTTCAGCGAGCCGTCAACGAAGGCCCAGTACTCGCGGACCTCGTCCTCACTGGGCTGGCCGGCGCCGAAGATCGATGCATCTGCACGCCGTGCCAGCATGGTGGTGGTACCGCCGCTGCCGGGGAAAGCCTCGGCGAGCACCGTTGCGCTTTCACGGCGCGTGGAACGGGTGTCGACGGCGGCACCCATGTCGGTCGCAAGGCTCACCACCTCGCTCCACCCCCCGCCCACCCGCTGCGCAGGGTCACCGTCGCGGAAACGGGACTTCCGTCGTCGTGATTTCAGCAACCCAATCAGCAACAGCGGCAGCGCAAGGATGGACAGCGGGATCAGTGCAACGCCAAGGGCACCCAGCAGAGCTCCCCAGAACAGCCAGGGGTTGTTCTTTTTCTGGTCGGCGTCCAGCGCGTCCGGCGAAGAGTCCGGCGGAAGGTCCGCGGGTTCCTGCGGCGGGGGCGGCGGCTGCAGGACCTGGGGCTTGGGCTTGGATTTGTTCTCGGGATCCGGCGGGATGGGGACGTTGTCCTTGGGCGGGGTGGGGTCGAAGCTGACCCAGCCCACCCGCTCGAACGCGACCTCCACCCAGGCGTGCACATCCTTGCCTGTGATCCTGACTTCCCCGGCGCCGTTTTCCGGGCTCGCCGGCTCTGGGTAGAAGCCCATCACCACGCGGGACGGGATGCCGAGGTGGCGCAGCATCAGGGACATCGCCACGGCGTACTGCTCGTCGTCGCCCAGCATCTGCTTTGCGGTCAGCAAGTTCCTGATGCGCGCGGAGCCGTGGCCGGAGACGCTGGGCAACTGCCCTTCGCTGACCAGTCCGTTGCTGAAGGCCCCCGTCTTCTGGAAGTGGGCTTCAATCTGGCGCACGCGGTCAATGGCCGTGGGGGCATCCGCCGAGAGGTCGTTCGCCTGGGATCCCACCACCGGCGGCACCTCCAACGGGGCCGGCAGGGACACCTGGGCGAAGTCGTACTGCGTCAGCTGGCCGTGTTCGAGCTTTACTGGATCAGAGACCTGGACGCTGTAGGAGTCGCCCTTGGACAGCCCGTTGGTGGTGACGGCCGTATCAGTGCCGGAGTTGAAGTAGAGGCCCGAAGCCGCAGCGGAGGCACCCTGGTCAAAGCTGATGCCGGTGGTCTTGCGGCCGCCCGGAACGAAGAAGCCCTGGTAGTCCTCGATGGTGATGCCGATGGAGTAGTCGTTGGTGGGAACAGTTCCGGACGTGTCAGCGAGGGTGTTGATGGACTCGGTGTCGCCCACCTTGCTGAAGTTGCCCGAGCCGTTGGGATCCATCGTGTAGTTGGTGCCGTTGAAGGCGTCCAGGGCACCCAGCCTCACCCGCCCGTCCCGCGGGAGCCCTTTGACCACAAGGAGCGTGTCGTCCTTTTTATCCTTGACGAACGTCCGGAAACTCGCGAGCGGCGTGATGTAGTCCTTGGGGTCGAACGGCGGGACCACAACGTTGCGGAGGACCTTCCGGTCTCCTCCGGCGGTTACCAGCGGGGCGGTCAGCGCTGTGACGGCCACGCTGACGGCAATGACTCCGGCTGCCATGCCGAGCCTGCGGAGCCTGGCGCGCTGCGCGGTGGCGGAATCCGTCTGGGGGTTGTTGACGGAGACCTTTCGGCCCGTATTCCTGCGCAGCGCGTCCCGGCGGAAGGTTGCCCAGGCGATCCCGAGGACTGTCAGGCCGATGCCGCGCTCGAGGGTGAGGAAGGCGGCGTTGGTGCTGAAGGCGATGCCGGTGACAAAGAGGACCAGTACCGGGATCAGCGGAAGGTAGGGGCTCCTGGCACGCCAAGTCAGGACCGCTGCCACCAGTGCCGCGATCATGGAGCTCAGGAACGGGACGATGAGTACCCCGCCGGCCGTTCCCACCGGGACGCCGACGGTCAGCATGTCCTTCCAGGCGAACACGACGCCCAAAAGGAGGATCCGGAGCGAGTCCAGGGTTGGCACGAACCCGGCGATGGCCGAGTCCGGTACCGCAAGCAGCGTCCCGAACGCGAGGTAGGCACCCAGTACCAGGGCCGAGGTGATGAGCAGCCCCAGCCGGAGGTGCACGTTGAGGACGCCGATGGCCAGGCCCAGGATGATCCCGCCGAAGCCGGACACCAGGTAGTACGGGTCACCGCCGAAGCTGAGCCCAAAGCCCAGCAGGCCCAGCCCCAGGAGTACGGTCAGGGCGCCGGCGTCCAGCAGGAAATGCCAGAGCGGTTGGCCGTCTGCAAAGGGTGATCCCTGGGTGCCACGTGATTGCCGTGAGGATGGGGTGCGCGGGCGCAAACCTGCCGGGGATGTCATGCTGCCGCCTTCCGGAGAACGATGCCAAGGTCGGCGAGGTCGCCCAGGGTGAGCACCGTCAGGTCAGCGATGTTCGCCCTGCTGGACGCGGCGCCTGCTTCCGCCCGGACGGCGAGGCATCGAACGCCGGGCGATACCGAGGCGGCCGCGGACCTGAGCTGGGTGGCGGTGACGTTGCTGCCCACCACGAAGAACACCACCGAGGCGTTGGGCACGGTGTCGGCGAGCGTCCGGGCGAGGTCGACGGCGGTGCGGCGCATGGGTGCGCCCACGATCCTGGTCATGTCGTCAAGCATGTTGCGGCCCGTTTCGCACCGCAGCGGGCCTTTCTGGGTGAGGACGTCCAGTTCACGCTGCTCGCGGATTGCCTGTCGTCCGATGGAAGCAGCGGCGGAGATGGCCATCTCAAACTCCGCCTCGGACGCGTATTCGTCCGTGTTGATGGACAGCGAGACGGCCAGGTGGGCGCGGCGTGTCTCTTCAAACTGGCGGACCATCAGTTTGTTGGTCCGCGCCGTTGTCTTCCAGTGGATGTGCCTTCTGTCATCCCCCGGAACATAGTCCCGCAGAGCATGGAAGGAGACGTCGGCGCTGGAGAGTTCGGTGGTGGGCATACCTTCGAGGTCCCGGATGAACCCTGCAGCAGACCCTGCGATGGCGACGGTGCGGGGATGGACGAAGAGGTCCTCCGGTTCGGTCCACAGGACCTGCCGGCGCAGCAGGTGCAGCGGGTCGGCGCGGACCGAGCGGACGGGCCCGACGACGATCACGGCACGGCGCGCCGTGGGAATGGTAAAGAGGTCCTCGTGGACCTGCTGCGGCTTCATCCGGGGCAGGTGGAAAACGGCAGTGACGCTGCCCACCGGCAGTTCCACTGCCGCGGGCAGCAGTGGACGGTTGGACGTGTTGGTGACGGCGATGCTGCCTACGGCGCTGTCCCCCACGGCCACGCGGGTCCGGGCCAGGTCCAGCACCACCCCGTAGGTGGACCTGCCCAGGATGAAGGCCACGGCGGTCACGAACATCACAAAGGCCGCCACCGCTGCTGCCTTTGCTTCCTGCCAGCCATAGGCCTGGCCGGCGGTCCATAACAGGACCGCCGCCGCGAGTACCGACCAGCCAAGCACGCTGACCACCGAGAGTACGGGCCAGGCGTACTTCAGCCAGGCCGCTTTAGCGGCACGCCAGGCCGGGGCCAGGGCAAGCCCGGCGGTGCTGCTGGCCTCCGCCCAGACGGCGGACGGGTGCAGGCGCGTGGGCCTGCCGTCCCTGTGGAAGGGTTGTTTGAGACGCTCCGTGAGCCGGGTCAACGGGGTGCCGCTGGACATATGTGTGCCTTCGTTGTTGCGCTGGTTGGGGTTGTGCCGGGGCCTCAGGCCCGGCGTCAGGCGTTGGTGCGCTGCTGCGGCGCTGCGACGTCCGCCAGGATCCGGGTCAGGACGGCGTCCGCCGTGGCTCCGGAGAACTCGGCTTCGGGGTCCATCACGAATCGGTGCGTCCATACCACCGGGGCGAGTTCCTTGACGTCGTCCGGCAGGACGAAGTTCCGGCCCTGGGCGGCAGCCCACACCTTTGCCGCGCGGACCATGGCCAGGGCGCCGCGTACCGAGACTCCGAGCCGGGTTTCCGGTGCGTTCCGGGTTTCCTCGCACAACCGGGAGATGTATTCCAGGACAGCAGTATCCACGTGGGTGGTGGCGGCAAGGTCAGCCATGTCCGCTACCGCCTGGGTGGTGATAACGGCGGACAGCTCCTGCGAGCGGTCCTTCAGGTTGGATCCGCCGAGGAGCCGGACGGTGGAGGCGTGGTCCGGGTAGCCGATGGACGTTTTGATCAGGAAGCGGTCAAGCTGTGCCTCCGGCAGCCGGTAGGTGCCGGCCTGTTCGATGGGGTTCTGCGTGGCCATCACCATAAACGGACGGCCGGCGGAGTAGGTGACGCCGTCCACGGTGACCCGGGATTCTTCCATCACTTCCAGCAGGGCGGACTGCGTTTTCGGCGAGGCCCGGTTGATTTCGTCGGCCAGGACGATGTTGTTGAAGATCGGCCCCTTGTGGAACTCGAACTTCTGCGTCTTCTGGTCATAGATGGTCACACCCGTGACGTCCGAGGGCAGCAGGTCGGGAGTGAACTGGATGCGGTTGTTGGAGCCTTGCACGGTGGCGGCCAGGGCCCGGGCCAGGGAGGTCTTGCCGGTGCCGGGGGCGTCCTCGAACAGCACGTGTCCCTCGGCGAGCATGGCCGTGAAAGTCAGCCGGATGACGTGTTCCTTGCCCAGGACGGCCTGCCCCACGTTGGCAACGAGCTTCTCGAAGGTGCCTGCAAACCATTCGGCCTGCTCGGTGGTCATGGTCATGATGTAGCTTCCTTTTTCTTGGTTCAAAATCGTCGGTCCCGGGACTGTAGGCCCGGCGGTTAAAGGATGGGTATCCGGCTAACGGTTCGGCATCCCGCTGGGCGGGTTGCATCCTACGTTGGTTGTGTCGCAGCGCACCCAGTTTCCGGCGGCCATGCCGGAGGTCAGGTGGTACCAGATGCCGCTTGGGTTATTCGAGGTCTTGTACCAGACCTGGTAGCGGTCTGATGCGGACGGTGCGCCGGCGTCAAGCCACTTGCCCTCGCCAACGCACGAGGACGGGTTGCCGTCCCGGAAGCTGTCCGTTCCCCTCCGCGGTTCGGTGCAGCTGCGGACGGGACTGGCTGTGACGTTCCACGATGTGGGCACGGGGGGCGGGGGTTCCGCCCCGCTGCGCGACGTATCGCTGCCAATCCTGCCCGCCTGGCCGGCACTGACCGCCCGGACACGAAGTGTGACGGTTTCGCTGTAGCCCACCGTCTTCGAGAACGATCGCTGGTTGGTATCCTGCCAGGCGCCGTTGTCCACACTGTACTGGTAGCCCGTTACAGCGCGGCCATTTCCGTCCGGCTGGGTCCACGTCCATGAGACCGTTTTGTCCCCGACGCCGCTGCTTTTGCTCCCGTTCACTGTCGGAGCAAGTGCCAGTCCATAGGGATTGACGGCGTTGGACGCTGCGCTCGCATCACCTGCGGATGAGCTCCGGGATGATACTGCCCAAACAACGACGCCGGTCTGTGTTCCGTTCGGTGCCGGCACGATGCCTCCTCCCGCAGGGATGCTGCCGCTGCCGCCTCCTGAGGTAAGGCTGTACCGGTAGGTAATTTCGCTCGCTGCAGAGCCGTTCCGCTGCGCATCCGTCAGCACCGTGAACCGGACGTCGATCTTGCCTCCGTTGCCGTCGGTGTCCGCGGGGGCCGCTGTAGGTGCTGCCAAAGTTCCCGGCTTGCCTACAGCCCGGATCGCAGCCGATTGGGCACTTGTACCGCTGGTGCCGGCCTTGTTGGTGGCCGAAACCGTAAAGGTGTAGTTCGCTTCCGAGTTGTCCACCGTTACGTTCTGCGAGGTGCCGGCAACCTGCTGGCTGGAAACCACTGCACCGGCCCGCAGGGTTGTCAGGGTATAGGCAGAGACGGCGTCGCCGTTGTTGTTCGGCGCTGTCCAGGTGACCTTCAGCTGGCTCTGCGCACCAAGGGACCCTGCCTGCGAAGCCGCAGGGGCGGCGGGCGTGGCCGGCACTCCGGCCGGCACTTCGGCAGCCGAGTAGGGGCTCCACCCGGAGGGTTCCTTGGCGTCATTGCGGGCCAGGACCCGGACTTTGTAGGAGACTCCGTTCTGCAGGCCCTTCCAGACGTAGCTGACTGCCGTCATGTTCTGGATCTGGGCGTTCTGTCCCGGCGGCGGCGGTGAGATCTCTAGGTCGTAGGACTTCACCGGTGACCCCTTGCTGGCCGGGGCCGTCCAGTTGATGGACAGTTCCTTGTCGCCGAATTTCATCGACGGCGCCAGCGGGGTGTCGGGTTTCACGTCCGGGCGCACCTCCGCAGAGGCAGGCGAGCGGTCCGACTCGCCGAACTCGTTGGTGGCCGTCACCTGGAAGTGGTACTTGGTGTTGTTCACCAGTCCGTTGAGGGTGCAGGTGTTGGCCGGGCAGTCCTGCTGGAACCCGCCCTCGCCGTACACCGTGTACTTGGTGATGGGTGAGCCGCGGTCCGCGGGCGCCGTCCAGGTGAGAAGCGCCGTCTGGTCGCCCACGCTTTGCGCCTGGGCGGTGGCGGGTGCCTGCGGTTTGTCTTTGACGGTGAGCCGGACGCGGGCGGTGGCATGCCGGGAAGAATCCTCCGTCTTGTCGGCCACCGTGTAGGACACCACCATGGTGCCGGTGAAGCCGGGGGCGGGGGTCACGGTGACGGAATCACCAGCCACCTCAACGTTTCCACTCCCTGTTTCCGCTCCGGCGGCAATGATCTTCAGTGCTGTCTCCGGGAACGGGTTGGCGTCGTTGGCCAGGACGTTGATAGTCACCGGCTTGCCGGCGGCAGCATTCGGTTCCAGGTCATCGTTGGCCACAGGCTTGGGCCGGTTCGAGGCAGTTACCGCCAGTTCGTACGTAGCGGTGGCTTCGAGACCGCGGGGATCCTTGGCCTTGACCTGCACCGCGGCGGTGGTTCCGGTGCCGCTCGAGTCTGCAGCCGAAACCACAAGGTTCCTGCCGTTGATGCCGGCATTGAACCCTGCGGGTGAACCGCCCACCAGCTCATACTTCATCTTTTCAACGTCGTCCCGGTCCGGGTCCGAGGTCAGCTTCCCCAGGTCGGTGCCGGCCGAGTCTCCCTTGGGGACTTCCACGCTGGCGCCCAAAAGCTCCGGCGGGTTGTTCTTGTTCGGATCGGGCAGCACCTTGGTCCGAATGCTGAGCGTGGATTTCAGGCCGGCGGGATCGTCCGGGCCTGTCCCGTCGGTCACCTCGAACGTCAATGAGCCGGGGCCCGCGTAGTCGGCGCCTGCCGTGTACTTCAGTCCCGTACCGTCCCCCGTCACGGGATCGCCGCCGTCGGCGCCGATCAGTTTGATCCGGTCAGCCTGCGTGAGCCGCGGCGAACGGCCCTCGCGGACCTTCACCCACTCGTCCAGGCGGACATCGACGGACTGGCCCGCGATGACCTCGATCACTTCGTCCTTGGCCAGCGTAGGCACCTGCTGTCCCAGACCGGGAACCCAGATGACAGCGGTCGACTGCTGGCCGTCCACGTCCTCCACGGTGTACGGGATAAGTTGCGGCTGCTCCGTCAGGTCCACCACCATGTTGCCCTCCGCGCCGGGCCTTGCAGTGGTGCTTTCGGTGCTGACCTTGAGGTTCTCCCCCACGCCGTCCGGGTCCTCGTCATTCTTTAGGACGGGGACGTCGACGGCCGTCTTACCCAGAGTCTGGGCCGAGGTCACCCTGTCGTCCCGGGCGATCGGCGCCTTGAGCGGCACTTCGTTGTCCACCACCACGCGGATGGCCGCCTGTGCGGAGGCGTCACGGTCATCGGCAATGGTGTAGCGCACGTTGACGGTGCCCGCCTCCCCCGGTGCCAGCAGGATAATCCGGCCGCTGGTTTTGCTCACCGCGGCCTGGAGTGCGGGATCAGCGTCGATGCCGTCCGTCAGGATGCGGATCAGGTCACCGTCGGGGTCGGTGTCGTTTCCGGTGGCATCGACGGCGATCTGGCGGCCGGGGCGGACCCGGACCTCGTCGTCCACGGGAGTCGGCTTCTGGTTGACCTCACCGCGCGGCGCAATGCCCACGGTCACTGTGCCCGTATTGACCGCACCCTGGCGGTCCATCACCTTGTAGCGGAATGTGTCGGTTCCGGCACCGTCACCGGCACCTGTGAAGTCGATGAAGTTGCTGCCCACGGTGGCCGTGCCCATGGCCGGGGTGCTGTCAATGCCGGTCAACTGGACCGAGTCGCCGTCGGGGTCGATGCCGTCCAGCGGAACCGGGATCCGGACTGTGCCGCCGGCCACCACGCGGGCGGTGAGGTTGCGCGGCTGGGGGCGCGAGTTCTCCGCGCCTTCCAGCGGCAGGATGTGGATGGTCACGGCGGCGGCGCTCTTTTGGCCCTGCGGGTCCACGGCGTTATAGATGGCCCGGACTGTCCTGGGCTGGCTGCCGGCGATGAACCGCAGCGTGTTTTCGGAGACGAAGCTCTTGCCGTCCGCCGGATCCACGCCCTGCGGCAGGACCGGGTCCACGGAGAGTTCCTGGCCCTGCGGGTGGGTGTCGTTTTCGAGCACCGGTATGGTGACGACGTCGTTGACGCGGACGTTCACTTCGTCCGGTTTGGGCTGGGGTGCTTCCACGACGGCGGGGGCAGGGACCGGGACAACCGAGACACTGCCGGTGGCTGACTTCTTCCCGTAGGACACGGTGTATTCGAAGAGGATGGGGTCCTTGGTCCCCAGGATGTCCGTGATGCGCAGGACACTGTGGTTGATCACGCTGACGGAGGCGGTGGAGTTTTCCGGGAGCTTGACGGACTGCAGCACCAGCACCCCGCCGGACGGGTCGGAGTCGTTGGCCAGCGGATCCAGCAGCACACTTCCACCTGTGGGCATCAGTGCGACGTCGTGGACGGCCACCGGGTTGCCGGTGTCGTCGCCGGATTCCACGTCCACCCGGATAAGCCCCTGGCTGCTTTGCGGGCCGTTGCTGGCGATGTACGTGAGGTAGACCGGGCCGGGCGTGGTGCTGCGGAACGTGAACGTGCCGCCGTCGGTGACGGGGCCCAGTTCGGCGGGACCGTTGGCTTCCACCTGGGCCAGCCGGAGGGCACTTCCGTTGGGATCGACGTCGTTCTTCAGTGGGGAGATCACCAGGTCCTGGCCCACCACGGCAGTGACGTGGTCGGCGTTGACCACCGGTGCCAGGGCACCCGGCGGCTGGACGTTCACCACCACCTTTCCGGTGACGGTGTCGCGGCCGTCCCAGATGGTGACTTCCACGTTTTTCTTGCCGGCGGTCGCGCCGGAGTCCTGGTAGGTCAGCAATCCATCGCGCCGCACCTTGACCTGGTCCTGCTCGTTGTCGGTTTTGGCGTCCAGGAGCACCAGGTCGTCGCCGTCAGGGTCGATCCAGTCGGTGAGGATGTTCTGGCTGACGGTTTTGCCCTGTTCCACCAGCATGGTGGTGTTGTCGCCGCGCTTGAACTGCGGCGGTTTGTTCTCCTCCGGGTCCACCACGCTGAGGGTGACCTGGCCGGTAGCGGAAAGCCCGCGGCCGTCGGAGGCGTTGTAGCTGAACGTCTCGGTGCCCGGTTTGGCGTCAGCCGGTACGGAGACCTGGAAGGCCGTGCCGCCGTAGATGTTCTCGAGCGTGCCGGACTGGGGGCCGGCGGCAGCCACGGCTGCGGTAAGCACGTCGCCGTCGGGGTCGGAGTCGTTATCCAGGACGCTGAGGACGGTGGTCCGGCCCGGGCGGACGCCAACGGCGTCGGGCTTGGTTTCCGGCGGACGGTTGGGTTTGGTGCGGTCCGGCAGGACGTTGATGGTGTTGTTGTCCGCCGACTCCTGGTCCTGTTCGTCAGATTCATTTTTTGGCGGAACAACGTCGTCCCAGTTGTTGACGAGCTGCATGTTCTGGTTGACCAGCCACACGTTCCCGGAATTCACGTCATTGAGGACCACCAGGTCCCGGTTCAC
>NZ_JBHVZR010000012.1:0-151324 GCF_042879835.1 Pseudarthrobacter sp. NPDC058329 | reverse complement strand
ATAAGGACGCTTCCGGCTGTGATGATGATGCTGTTGAGCATGCCGTCCATCAGTGTGGCCTGGCGGCCGCCCTGAATGGCCTGCCCGAAGGCTTCCAACGTGGGGTTGGTGACGAGCTGCATCGCCGATGTGGTGAGGGCGTCGTTGCCGTTCTTGAGGGCGAGATTGATCAGGAAGTAGAACGGCAGCAGGAAAATCAAGGCAACCAGAATCAGCAGTGCCTCGCGGAGGAAGGTCTTTTTCGTATAACGGAACATGGCTGACTAACCTTTGGAGTTCGTGCGGAGAAGGAGGCGCTGGGCCACCGTAAGGATGATGATGATCACGGACATAACCAGGGCCAAGGCGGCGCCGAAGCCGAAGCGGCCCATAACGAACGTCTCCTTATAAATGGTGACGGCGAGGGTCTCGGACGCACCGTAAGGGCCGCCGCCAGTCAAAGCCTGGATCTGGTCGAAGACCCGAAGGCCATTGATCAGCATGAGCGTCATCGCAATAACCACCGAGGGCATGATGGCCGGAAGAATCACGTAGTTGAAGCGCTGCCACCAAGTTGCCCCGTCCAGCGCGGCAGCTTCCTCCAGTTCGGGGGAAACGGTAGCCAGACCGGCCAAATACATGACCATTACCAGGCCGACGCTCTGCCAGACCATGACGATGATGATGGCGGGAAGGACGGTGGCCGGGTCCCCCAGCCAGGTCCGCTGCATCGACTCAAGGCCAACAGCAGCCAGGAACTCGTTGAGCGGTCCGTCCTGCTCGAAGATGAACTTCCAGATATAGGACGTTGCCAGTGAACTCAAGACCACCGGTGCGAAAATCAGCGTACGAATGACGTTGCGGGACTTGACTGTCCGGTTCAGCCCCAGCGCCAGCATCAAACCCAATACGTTGGTCAGAATCACGAACGAGATTCCGATGATGAAGGTATTAATAAGGGCCGTTGTTGTAGGGCCTCCCTCGGCTATCGCAGCGAAGTTATCCCAACCGACAAACTGCCACTTTCCAATGCCTTTCCAGTTAGTGAAGGCGAAGAAAGCACCGATGGCACTCGGGGCGTAATGGATGAGCACAAGGGCCAGGAGTGCGGGCGTGAACCACCACCACGTAGCGAAGCGACGCTCCGAACGCTGAAGATCCTTGGTGCCGTTGGATTTGGTGGAGCGGGGCTGGCGCCCGGTGACCCGGACGCCCTCCGTATTTTGCTCAAGTTGTGCGGTCATGGGATGTTTTTCCAATCAGGTTGCGTCGCCGTTGGCTAGGCGCCGCGGTCGTACTGCTCATCCATCGTCTTCAGGACCTGGTCCGGAGTGGCCTGGCCTGTGAGGAGTCCCTGGACGCCAGTGCCCAGCGAGTCGTAGACACCGCTGTTCGGCCACAGGTAGTTGGGCTGAGTGACAATCTTCTTGTCAGGCTCGGAAAAGTACGGCTCAAGGGTGGGGAACTGCGACGGGACGGTGCCGGTGACAGCTGCCGTGATCGACACGTTGCCGTTGGCCTTGGCCAGTGCGTCCTGGTTGGCAGGCTGTGCCAGGAATTCGAGGAACTTCAAGGTCGTTCCCTTGTGCTTCCCGGCCTCATTGATGGCCAGGGCGTTGCCGGGGCTGGCAATGAGCCGGCTGTCCTCCGCCTTTTCACCTGGGATTACACTGACGTCGAAAGAACCGTCCTTGACCTGGCCGCGGAGGGCGGCCACGGCACCGGCGGGCGCGAACACGGCAGCCACCTTGCCCTGCGCGACGGACGGGAACAGCTGGTCAAAGCCGGCTCCTGCCGCTCCATCCTGGTAGCAGCCGGCGTCCTTGAATTCGACAATCTGCTCAAGCACTTTCTTCCAGTCGGAGTCGGCGAAAGTGGTTTCCTTCTTCTCACGCTTGGCGTCCCACTGGGGGTCCTTGGCGTAGACGATGCCGGCAGCGATCTCCATGGCGTGGACACCCAGATTGCCACCTGAGGTCCCCGCGACGGCGAACAAGGACTTCCCTGCCGAACGCGCGGTCTTGCACTGCTCCACAACTTCGTCCAGTGTAGTTGCCTGCTCAAGGCCGAGTTCCTTCATCACCCCGTTGTTCTGCAGCTGGGTAAGGGGTCCAAGGTCTGCCGGGACCGCGAAGAGCTTGTCGTCGTTGTAGTAGAGATTCTTTGCCGATTCCGGAATGGCGTCCGCCGCCCACTTCTGGTTAGTCAGCTCGTGGATATATCCGGCTTCCGCAAGTGAGGCGAACGACTGGTTGTTGCCACGGCCTGCAGTGACGTAGAACAGGTCAGGGGCGTTGCCGGCCTGGAGCTGGGTGCGCATCGTCTGGCCGTGCTGGTCGGCCGGTGACTCCACGAGCTTGACCGTGACATTGGGGTTCTCCGCCTTGAAGGCATCGATCAGGGCCAGGTAAGGGTTACTTCCACCGGTGTAGGCAGGAGTTGCCAGGGAGATTTCCACCGGACCGGTTTCCTCGACTATTGCTTCGCTGGCTGACTCGCCGCCGCAGGCGCTCAACGCCAGTGCTGTTACGGACGCCAGGGCCGCGGCAGAGAGGAACCTCCGGCGCTGGCTTGTTGCTTTGTTCATGGTGTGGCCTTTCATGACGTCGTTGTCCTGTCGCCATAGCGATCAGTGGATTCGAGCCTCGCATGGGGATGTGTTTCCTGGATCACAAGCTGGCTCCTGTCATTCACGGTAGGTCAGGTCATGGCGGCCATGGAAATAGTTATCGTCTATGCTCACCATCTTCTCTCTGCATGGTTGCTTTCCCCGCAGGCTTCGCAGCACCTCCTAAAGTGAAGTTAGTTTTGACGGCTCCTGCCGTCTCCCTGGCCTACGGACGACCCCGTGTCCGATGACGCCACGCCCACCCCCTTACCAACAGGTGCCGACCTGTTGGAGAGTTTTGTAGATCCGCCCATGTCGGCCAGGCCACGGGCGTGGTGGCATCGGATGGACGGCAACGTCGACACCACGAGCATCCGGAAGGACCTGTCACGAGGCAGCCGGGTGGGTCATGGCCGAATTCGATGAGCTCAGACCGGTAGCCTCGGTGCGCCTTGGACTGCCGGCACAGCGCGGTTTCGGCGTACCGCCAGTTCCCCTGGCACGGCTGGAAGCCAGCAACGACGGCATCACCTTCAGCCCCGTCGCCTACCATCCCGGTCGCGCCCCGGCATCAAACCCCTCACGTTCCAAACACCCGCCGGAGCTGCGTCGACGTTCAGAGTTTCCGCGTTGCATCTCTTCGAAGGAGCCGGCATCTCCCGTGCGGAGGAAAAGGCCGGCTACGCCCCCGTCCCTGACTACTACGCCCTCGATGGCGGCCCGAGCCCCGCCTCCGACGCCATCCCTCCGGAGGATGTCATCGATGTCACCAGCCACCTCCTCGCGGACGAAACATTGAACTGGAAACCCGAGAAGGGTGAGTGGACGGTTCTCAGGTTCGGGTACTCCCTGATCGGGCACCTCAATGCCCCGGCTCCAGTCGATGCCACCGGACTGGAGGTGGACAAGCTCGACGCCGGTCTGGTCACCGAGTATCTTGAGCACTATCTCGGCTTCTTCGAAGATGACCTCGGAAGCGAACTTTTCGGCACCAAAGGAGTGTCGGCCCTGCTCAGCGACAGCATCGAGTCAGGACCGCAAAACTGGACTGGCGCCATGCGAAGGGAGTTCCGGAAACGCCGCGGCTATGACCTACTGCCATGGCTCCCCGCCGTCACTGGCATCCTAGTAGGCACTGCGCAGCAGAGCGACGCTTTCCTGTGGGAACTCCGGAGGACTATCGCCGAACTCCTTGCCGAGAACCACTCCGGAACCATCGCCCGGATCGCCAGTGAGCGCGGCATGGCCTACTACGCCGAGGCGCGCGAGGACCACCGGCCGCAGCTAGGCGATGACCTGGAAATGCGATCCCACGCCGACGTTCCCCTGGGCGCCATCTGGTGCTACGAACCCGAAGCCGGGCCCCAGCCCACGTACATGGCAGATCTCCGTGGCGCCGCCTCGGTTGCCCATGTCTACGCCAATGCGGCCACCGGCGCAGACTCTATGAGTGCCTTCGGGAAGCCGTTCACCTTGCGCCCCGAAGACTTAAACCCATCGTGGACATGGAACTCGTTCTGGGCGACAACCCCATCAACATCCATTCGTGCCCGCATCAGCGTGACGAAGTTCCAAAACCGGGCATCACTCTTTCGCCGTACCTCGGACAGTCATTCTCCCGGAACGTGGCTCACGCGGCGAGGCCATGGCTCGACTACATGGCCCACTGCAGCCACCTGCTGCAGCAGGGAACATATGCCGCCGATGTTGCATATTTCTACGGGGAAGAGGCTCCGGTGACCGGTGTGTCCGGTGACGTGCCGCCGGAAGTTCCCGAGGGCCACGGCTTTGACTTTATTAACCTGGACGGCCTACTCAATCACGTCACATTTACTCCCGATGGCGGCCTGCTCACCACGGGCGGCAGCCGCTACCGGTTGCTGTGTCTGGGCGGAACCAGCCACAGCATGACGCTGACTGCCGTACGGCGCATCACCGAACTGCTTGACGCCGGGGCAACCGTTGCGGGGTGGCGTCTTGAAAGCACACCCAGCCGCGGCGACCACGCTGACGACTGGACCGCTGCCGTCGAGAAAATCTGGGCTGCGCGCGCGGGCCTGTTGGATCTCGCCGGGGTTCCGGCATCCGATGGTGTGGCTACGGCTCTTGCCAAACTGGGTGTGGACCCGGACTGGACCATGCTGGCTCCTGAAGACTCCAACGTGCCGGTCATCTACCGCCATCTTGATGGCGCGGACTTATATTTCGACAGCAACCAGCGCGAACGGCTCGAGAAGGTCAGGGCGACCTTCAGGGGCAGGGCAGCCTCCGCGGAACTGTGGGACCCGGTCGAGGTCTCGCGCTCAGCTGTTGGGCTGCACACCGACGCCGGCAGGACTGCCCTCGACCTCCAACTGGAACCCTTCGGATCAGTCTTCATTCTCCTGCGGCATTCTGGTGCCGGGAATGCTGGTGGCACGGCACCGCTTGCAGGAGCCTCGCATCGGCCTGCCGGTGTCGAGGTTCCCTTGAACGGAACGTGGGGCCACATTCGACGGCGAGGGCGAGTCACCGTCGGGACTCACCTTGACCGCCTCTGCACCTTGGAGCGGGCCGGAGTCGAATGACCACGCTCTGGACGTGAAGTACTTCTCTGGGACGGCCACCTGCCGGCACACGTTTACCGCCGAAGCTGCACTACTCGGGGGCGACAAACGCCTGGTTTTGGACCTGGGAGATGTCAGGGACCTTGCCGAGGTCCGGTTGAATGGCCGGGACGTCGGCACGTTATGGACGCATCCGTTCCGGGTAGATGTTACTGAACCCATCAGCACCGGGGCGAACGTCCTGGAAATCGCAGTGACCTATTCGTGGTGGAACAGACTGGCCGGCGACGCCGCGGGCGGTGACCGTACACGACCAGGTGCTGCTATCTTCGAGGCGACCGCCGAGGTACGCCCCGCCGGCCTTTACAGACCGGTACGGCTCGTTGCGGTGGCCGGATAGGGCGGGCCAAGCTTACCTGCAGCACAGCAGGTAAGCGGAGACCATGGTGGAAAGGTTCCGGAGCATCTCGTCCCAGTTGTCCTGCTCTGTGCGTGCGGATGAATGGCCAAGCCCCAGGTGCCGGGCAAGGACGTCATAGGAGAAGGTAAACGCCCAGTATCGCTGGGCGGCAGGGAACTCGGGAACAACCGGCTGGAGCCGCCGAAGGGCATCGTCGAACAGCGCCTCCAGGTTCCTGTGCGCGTCCGCGCCGCGCCGTGCAATGGACTTGTCCTCCACCGCATGGAACATCAGCGCCCTCAGGACAGCCGCCTCCGTTTCCAACACACTTGCCAGACGGACAATCAGGTCGCTGATGAGCGCCTTTGGATCTGCTGTCATGTGGGTGTCTGTGACTGACCCGCCGGGGGTTACGCCGGACGGGTCCCCATCCGGCCCGTCACTAGCGGCGAAGAGCCTGGCCGCATGGGCTCCCATGCGATCCATGACTCTTTCATGGACCGCATGGACGAGCTCGCCCTTGCCCTTGAATCTGGAATAGATGGTGCCCGTGGTCACACCGGCCCGGGCAGCCACGTCCGCCAGGCTGAAGTCGCCAGCCCCGCGCTCGGCAAGGACATCTTCGGCAGCAGCGAGGAGCTTCAGTTCCGATTTCCGGCTGCGCTCCTGCTGTGGAACTTTCCTGGCCGTTCCTGCCGCCTCCATGGGACTCCCTACTTCGTGGTTTAGCTCAACAGCTCCGCAGGCGTCTGCCACTCGGCCGGCGGCTTCCAGTCACCCAAAGGCGGCGTCGGAACCGGCTCACCGGCGTCATTGCGTGACGGCTGCGTGGGATCGCAGAACTCGCGGAACTCCTTGATCTTCCCATCCGCCAACCTGAAAGCCATGATGTAGTGGTTCGCGGCATTGACCGGCTCATGACCGTCGATCCGGATCACTCCCCTGCCGTCGCACTCTGCCCAAAAGCGGTCGTCGTACTGGGTGTCGAAGATCTCAACACCGCTCCAGGTCCAGTCCGTGAAAATTTGTCGATTCCGCGTGAAGTTGTAGCTGATCTCCCGGATGCCCTCCATGTCGATCGGATGACCCATGGAAGTCCACGGCAGCTTCTTCCTGCCATCAGCTGCGAAGAGCGCAGCGCGCTCCAGACCCGACGTAACGAAGAACCGTTCCACGGTCCGCCGATTCAATTCTTTGCGGGTGGGGTCGGACATAATTGCTCCTCCTTGAGCGTTGTAGGTAAACCATAACCGTAATTATGATTACGGTTAAGGTATGCCTGAAGGGAGCCCACGTCAAGTCTCCGGGAATTGAGTTACGGTCCATGCCTTCATGCATCCGCCGCTCCGGCCGCGTATGCAGGCAAGGAGTGCAAAAATCGGCAGGAATGTTACTGACCCCCGCAGCTGCCGGACGGACTCGAACCCGGCGTCACCACCATCTACTCAAGCGCCTTGCCTGGTTTGCCTGCAGCAGGTGCGCTTAGGAAGCGTGTGTGTTTGATGCGGTCGAGTGGCTCATGTCAGGCGCAGCACTGTCCCGGCACAGCCGTCCATGCCCCCACCGACGTAGACCTCAAAATCGCCGCGTTCCACGACGTAGTTCCCCTCGTTGTCCCAAAAACCGAGATCCTTCCAACCTAATTCGAAGCTCAGCTGTTCCGTGGCACCGGCTCCTAAGGTTGTCCGGGTGAATGCACGGAGCCTCCGCACGGGCTGCGCCAGCGAAGCCACCCGGTCGCGGATGAAAAGGAGTGTAACTTCGTCCCCTGCCCGCTCGCCTGTGTTGCTGACTGGGATAACGAGACGGAACACCTGCCCCTCCCGCAACACATCGAGCGCCAATTTTTCAGTCTCTACCTGAAGCTCTCCGTAGTGGAACGACGTGTAGCTCAGCCCATGGCCGAAGGCGAACTGCGGTCCCAGCGGAAGGTCACGGTATTTGGAGGTGTAGCGGTCGTCGGTGTTGGCCGGCCCCATAAGGGCAACATCCACTACGTCCTCGTCCATCCGGGCAGAAACGGTGGCCGGACGCCCCGTGTTCTCGTGGTCGTAATGGATGGGCACCTGGCTGGACGACCGGGGGAAGGTCATCGGCAGCCGGCCGCCGGGGTTTACTTGGCCGCTCAGCGCCCGGGCAACAGCGGCAGGTCCTTCCAGCCCAAGGTGCCAGGCTTCCAGGACGGACGGAGCCGAGTCGATCCACGCACTCGTCACCAGAGGACGGCCGTTAAACATGACCACCGCGAAGGGCTTGCCTGTTGCGGCGATCGCGCTGATCAGCGCTTCCTGGCCGCCCGGCAACCGGAGGTCGCTGCGGGAACTGGCTTCCCCGGTCAGGGTCGAAGGTTCGCCGACAGCTACGACGATGACGTCATGCTGCTTCGCTGAGGACACCGCGGCAGCCAGGAGCGCCGGGTCCTCGTGAAAGAATCCGCTGCCTTCCTTCATGGTCAGTGACCAGTCGGGGAATTCCTCCCGGAGAGCGTCGGCGAGGGTTCCAGCGGGTTCGGCAAACGACTGTACCCATGCACCAAGGTGGTCATTGCTCTCGGCGTAGGGTCCCACGAGCAGGATGCGCCGAGGCGACCCACCCAGGGGAAGCAGGCCGCCGTCGTTCTTCAAGAGGACCAGGCACTTTTCGGCCGCTTCCCGGGCGGCCAGCCGTGTTCCTTCGGACGGGGCTGTGACTTCCAGCGCCGCGTCCCTGTAGGGATTGTCAAAGAGCCCAAGCGCGTGCTTCAGCCTCAGGACCCTGCGTACGGCATCATCGATCCGGTCGGAAGCTACGTCGCCGGGAGACAGCAACGCCTCCCCCTCGGCGCTGACAGCATTGCCGCCCATTTCCACGTCCAGACCGGCGGCACGCGGCCTCTTTCGCTGATATGCGGGCATCGGCTTCGGCCACGGCGGGGTCGAAACTGGCGGCCTGCGCCAGCGGAACAGGGAAAGTAGTCCGCTGGCCATGCACCACGTCCAGCCCGACGAGCAGCGGGATTCCGTGTGGCGTCTCCTCATGGGCTGTCCGCTGGAGTTCGTTGGTGGCCTCGGCGCTCCGCGGCCAGAAGACCGCCCCGATTCCACCCTTGGCGAGGTCTTTGGCATCCTCGAGCCGCGGGCGGAAGGCGGTCTGGAGCTGGGCGAGTTTCTGTTCCCAAGTCATGGCGGCGAGGAGTTCTTCGATGAATGCCTCGGCTGTTTCGCTCCGCTGTTCAGGTCCGACTATACGGATGGCCAAGTGCTGCTCCTCAAGTGGTTTGTTTATCAGAAGCCTGTACTTAGCCGTCCGCGGAGGGGGATCACAAGCTGCCTCATTCACGGTAGGCCAGGGCACGGCGGCCATGGCAATAGTTATCATCTATGCCCGCCATCTTCTCTCCGCATGGCTGTTTTCCGCCGTGCGATCACGGCGACGTTCAGGGGCGAGGCAGCATCCGCGGAGGTGTGGGACCCCGTCCAGGTCTCCCGCTCCGCAGTCGGCATGCGCACCGACCGGCCGGACCGTCGTCGACCTTCACCTTGAAGCCTTCGGATCGGCATTCGTTCTCCTGCGCCCGGCCGGCGCAGGAGCGGTTGAGCGCGGCCAGCCAACTGGACATGCTGGAGCAGGAAATCGCGTTGGAAGGACCGTGGGAGATCACGTTCGACGGCGACATCCAAGGCACCCCCTCCGCTCACGTTGAGTGCCCCGGCACTGTGGAGCGGGCCAGGAGCGGATGCCCACGGGCCGGATGTGAAGTACTTCTCCGGTACGGCGACGTACCGGCACACGTTCACCGCCGACCCAGCAGCGCTGGGGGCAGGCCGACGCCTCGTCCTGGACCTGGACGACGTGAGCGACCTCGCCGCGGGCGACCACACCCGTCCGGGAGCTGCAATCTTCGATACCGACGCCGAGGTCTTCCCCGCGGGTATCCACGGCCCGGTAAGGCTGACCGTTCAGACGAGCTGAGTTTCAGATGCCGTCAACACTGCGGTGCCGGAGTGAATGCCCCGGCTCCGCAGTCTTGCTTTCTTCTAGTCGCCTGAAGTTGATTCCGAGAGTCTTTGCTCCGGCATGAATACGGAAAGCAGCACACCGATACCAAAGATGCATGCGAGCAAAGTGAAGATAGGCAGGAACGCACTTGCGTAGATTTCCGCCACTCCCGACTGGAGTGCAGCGGAAAGCTGCTGGGCTGCGTGGGGGTCCGTGATGGTCGCCGCTGGTAGGCCCAAGCTGTTGCTGGCAGCTGCCTGCGCCAGCAGGGTAGCGAAAAGTCCCCCGAAAACGGCAGTACCCACTGTAACGCCGAGTTCCCGCAGATAGCCCAGCGACGCCGTCACACCGCCCACAATCGAGTGCGGCATCGCGTTCTGGGCAACCACCACCGTGAGCTGCATAAAACTGCCTACCGCCAGGCCCAACAGGGCAATCAGGATGCCCACGACCCACAAGGGCGTGCCTGGCTGGAGGAAGCGAAGGCAGATGGCCGCTGCAGCGGCAAGGGCTGAACCAGCCAGCGGAAAGACCTTGTACCTGCCGGTGCGGCTGACGATCCACCCGCTGAGGTTGCTGGAAACCATCATGCCAAGTACCAGCGGCAGCAGGATCAGCCCCGCGACAGAAGCCGACGTCGAATAGACCATCTGCACATAGCTCGGCAGGTAGGCCACTACGCTGAAAAGGCCCGCTCCGATGACCAGTCCCAGGCCTGCTGCGTTGACTACAGGCCAGCTCCGGAACATGCTCATCGGTATCAGGGCATTCTTCGAGCGGATTTCAACCACCACGAAGAGCACGCCGAACACCGCCGCTGCCAAGCCCAGGCCTAACAGCAGTTCCACCGGGATACCCGGTTCGGTGGACAGGGCAACAAGGCCCACCAGGGCACACGTGAAAATGACCATAAGGACCATGCCGGGCCAATCAACACCGCCCGAACCCCGGACGGACTTCACCCGGCGCAATGAGAATGCCATGGCCAGCGCCAGCAAGCCGACGGGCAGGTTGATCCAGAACACCCAGCGCCAGCCAACAGTGTCCGTAATGGCGCCGCCCACCAACGGGCTGACCACTGTAGCAATACCGAAGACGGAGCCCAGCGGCCCGAGGTACTTGGGGCGCTGCCGCGGAGGTACCAGATCGGCGATGATGGCACCCGGGAGGACAGCCATTCCGGCCCCGCCCAATCCCTGGATTCCGCGGAACAGCGAGAGCTGGAACATGTCCTGCGCGAACCCGCACAGGACAGAGGCTCCGAGGAAGATCGCCAGGGCGACCATCATCAGGACGGGCCGCCCGAACCTGTCGCCCAGCCGGCCGTAGACGGGCATCGCCACGGTCATGGCCAGGGTGTAGGAGGTAATGACCCAGGCCATGTGGCGCGCACCGTCCAACTCCCCAACAATTGTTGGCAATGCTGTTGCCACGATCGTGTGGTCCAGTGCGCCCAGCAAAACGATGATGAGCAGGGCGGCATAAACCCTGGCGATCCGGACACCCGCGGCGGGTTTCCCACTTTGCCCCGGCAGTTCCGAAGGGGTCGCTTCAGCGGGTGGATCAATTGCTTCGACATGGGTATTCGTGGTTTGGGACAAGTTTGAACGGCGCACCGCAACCTCGTTCTGGTTAGCCAGCGGGGCTGGCTCGACGCCAGCCAGGTGCGCGTCCGGGGGAACGTCCACCCCGACCGACGGGCCCTACGAGGCCCCAGCGTCCTGTCGAACCTATCACCTACGAGCGGGCGCACTGCAGAGACGCGGCATCGGAATCTTCGATGGCCCGCATACTTTGGAACTATTTCCGCGGCGTCCTCCCAGCGCGTTAACTTGATGAAAACTCAACGAAGAGGAGAGCTCCCGATGGCACAGATCATCCCTGCTTCCACTGCTGAATCCCAGGAGACCAGTCCGGACAACGCGGCCTGGTTCCGGTACGTCCTGGGCCAGTACCCCACCGGCGTCACACTCATTACCGCAGCACCCGACGGATCCGAGCCCGCCGGCATGGTGGTGGGCACCTTCAGCTCGGTTTCCCTTGATCCACCGCTGGTGGCTTTTATGCCGGATGTCCGTTCCACCAGCTGGCCCAAAATACAGGCAGCCGGATCCTTTTGCGCGAATGTGCTAACGGCCGGTCAGCAAGACGTCTGCCGGGCATTCTCGCGCAAGGCCGCCGATCGTTTTACCGCCAACGCGTGGGGCGACACTCCCTCCGGCAGCCCCAGGCTTGAAGGTGCAGCGGCCTGGATCGACTGCGATATCGAAGAAGTTATCCGCGCTGGAGACCACGACATTGTCATCGGGCGGGTGAAGGCGTTGGGCGTTGGTGCCTCAAAGGAGCTTCCCTTGCTCTTCCTCCGCGGCGGCTACGGCTCCTTCAGCATTCCTTCAATCATCTCGCCCGCGACGGCGCTCACCCGGCACGTCAAAGCCGCAGACGCGGCCCGCCCCGAGATTGAGGCCCTTGCAGAGGCGCTCAAACTTGAAGTACTGGTCAGCGGCGTGGTGGACGATTC
The DNA here is from genome assembly GCF_042879835.1 of Pseudarthrobacter sp. NPDC058329. NCBI lineage: Bacteria > Bacillati > Actinomycetota > Actinomycetes > Micrococcales > Micrococcaceae > Pseudarthrobacter > Pseudarthrobacter sp. NPDC058329. The sequence goes on along the minus strand of NZ_JBHVZR010000012.1, from coordinate 139,292 downwards.
CGTGGTGGTACTCACCGCAGCGGGCGTGGCCAGTTCACCCGGCGGTTCGCCGTCACGTGTAGGTGTCTCCTTCGGCCTGGCAGCGCCCCTCGCTCCCCTGCACGTCGCATGGGCGGACGAGGCCGCGGAGTCCCGTTGGATCGCCAACGCACGTAACGTCGTCGGCCATGTTGATCCAGAGGTTGCCCATGCCGAACTGCAACAGGTCCGCGAAACCGGCTACGCCGTTTCGGCAGGCGCAGCAGCTGCGGCCGAATTTGAGCGCATGGTTGTGGTGCCCAGCGACACCGCTGCCCCGGACCTAAGCGGCGTCCTCCCCAAGCTCTTGGAACGAACGGCGTCTTCGGGTCCCGCGTCCATTGATGACCCCGCCGGAGTAACCTCCCTCCACGCCCCGGTCTTCGATGCGACCGGCCAGGTGGCCGTAACACTGACCCTTAATGGCTTCTCCGGCGCGGAGTCCGCATCGCGCCTGGCTCACTGCCGGGACAGCCTGCTGGCGGCGGCCCAGGCCATCACGGAAGGGATCGGAGGTCAGCCCCCGTTCTAGTGCCGGAACCCCGGCGACCACCCAGCAGCAGGCATTGACCGGGAGTGTGCTCCGACCCATAATTAGTATCAGTATTCTAATTCGCATCTACTTCGGCTCTTCTTCGGACTCAGCCATACCCCTCAACGTGGAGAACATCATGGTCAATCTGCTGACAGCGGACCTCAACCTGCTCGTGGCGCTTGACGCCCTGCTCATCGAGCGGAACGTCACGCGGGCCGGTGCACGGATCGGGATCAGCCAGCCAGCCATGAGCTCGTCACTGCAGAGGCTTCGCCGCCAGTTCGACGACGAATTGCTGACGCGGGTGGGATCAGCCTATGAGCTCACGCCCCTGGCGCAGGTCCTTAAAGAAGACGTTGGTGAGATCCTCCGGATGGTGGAACGCACGTTCGATGCCCAAGCGGTCTTTGATCCCGCCTCCTCCACCCGGAGTTTCCGCGTCATCACCTCCGACTACTGCCTCACCGCACTGTCGGGGAAGCTGATGAGCATGCTCCAGAAGGAGGCACCCGGGGTCCAGGTCCACTTTGACGCAGTCACGCCTCTGGCGGTGGACCGCATCAAGGAGACGCTGCAGAATGCTGACCTGATGCTCATACCCAAGGGACATTTCTCCGGCTTCCCCCACACCGAACTGTTCACGGACAACTGGGTGTGCGTGACTGGAGCAGATTCGCCGGAGCGCACGCTGACCATTGAAGAGATGCGGGACGCCAGGTGGGCCAGGCTCTTCGGAGCCGAGGTGGCCTCCACCCTTGCGGACCGAAAGGTCTACGATCTGCAGCTTGGCGAAAGAACCGATGTGATCGTCGATACCTTCCTGATGCTTCCTTTTGCGGTGGCTGGCACAGACAGGCTGGCTTTGGTGCAGGAGCGCCTGGCCCGCATGCTCGCCGCCGTGGCCGGCGTCCGTATCCTGCAGCTGCCCATCAGCCTCCCCACACTGGTGGAGTGCGCCTGGTGGCATCCGTCGAAGTCCGGAGACCCGGGACACCAATGGTTCCGGCGCCTCGTGGCCAGAGCTGCCGCCGAACTCGAACCCGTTTCCCCCAGCGAGTCCACGTCCGCGAGCCGCGTGGCCGCCGACCAAACCGCTGCCGGGCCCCAGGTGGCCTGACAGCGGCGCCCCTTCCCAAATTTTCAACAAACCATATCCAGGAGTTTCCATGCACTTCTCTCTGTTCCTCACCTCCCGTTCCGGCAGCCCGGAGGAAGACCGCCCGGTCATGAAGGCCATGGTGGAGCACGCCGTCGATGCCGAGCAGAAAGGCTTCGACGCCGTATTCCTGCCCGACCACCACTTCACGGGCTACGCTCCCCCGGCAAGCGATCCCTTTGTGTTTGCCGCCTACCTGGCCGGCAAGCTGGAACGGATGCACTTCGGCTTCTCGGTGCAGACGCTCGCCCTGCACCACCCCGTCCGCTTTGCAGAGCGCCTTGCCCTGCTGGATCAGCTGACGGACGGCAAATTGCTGGTGGGCGTTGGCAGCGGCACGACTCCGGAAGAGATGATCGGCTTTGGAGTGAACTTCCAGGACAGCTCGCGCCTTGCCAACGAGAACCTCGAGATCGCCGAAAAACTGTGGGCCAAGAAGCCCGGGGATGAACCCGTCTCCTTCGACAACGGCCACTATCGCGGCGCCGTGGTGTCCCGGATTGTTCCGGCGCCATACACAAAGCCGGAGCCACGCGTTATGTCGGTCGCCTCGCGGCCCTCAAGCGTGGAACGCGCCGCGAAGAAGGCCCAGCCGGCCTTCATCCTGGCTTTCACGCCGCCGGTCATCGACAGCGGCAACGCCTATGAGGAAGTCAAGAAGAACTTCACCACCTACCGCAACGCCCTGGAAGCGGCCGGCCATCCGGAAGAAGCGGTCAAGGCCGCCCTGGAGTGGACTACGCACTCCTACCAGCACGTGCACATCGCAGAGACCGACGAGCTGGCAGCAGCCGAAATGGACATCATCCTGGAGCAGTACCAGGAATCCGTGGAGCGTGAACACGCAGCCAACAAGGCCGCCGAAGCCATCAGTGGCGTCAACCTCCGTCCGGCTCCCGATGCCCGCACCGAGGGCTATAAGGGGACGTGGTGCCTCTACGGCAGCCCGGAGACCGTGGCAGCGGAGCTCCAGAAGTACGCCGACCTAGGGATCGGCAATGTCCTCCTCGGGCTTATGGGCGGGCCGCTCACTGAAGAACGCCGCCGTTTCACCGAACAGTCCATGCGCCTCTTCTCTGAGCGGGTACTGCCCCTGATCCGCTCTTCCGAAGCTGCGAACGAGGCGGAGAAGGTCGCAGCCCTGTGACCGCAGGCTCGGCAGCCGGCACTGAGGTGGGCGACGCCGTAAATGTCGGTCCTGACTTGACGGGCGCTGAACTCACAGGTGGCCTCAACGGCTGGAGCACCACCGCAAGCAGCGAGGCGGGCGTGGAGGAGATGGTGCTGCTGGACGGTCCTTTGGGCCTCGTCAGTAAAGCCATGGATGAACGGGACACTTCACTCGTTATGCCTTCCGGGACTGCGCTTGCTGCCACCTGGAATCCGGGGCTGGTCGCCGAAGTCGGCCAGCTGATCGGCCAGCAGGGCCGTGAGCGCGGCGTATCAGTCATCCTCGGTCCGAACCTGAACCTGCCGCGCTCTCCGCTTTCGGGCCGGGCTTTCGAAATGTTTTCCGAGGATCCTTTCCTCACCGGAGTGCTTGGTGCTTCATGGGTGGAGGGCGTTCAGTCCCAGGGCGTGGGGGCTTGCGCAAAGCATGTGGTGGCCAACGACACGGAGACTGAACGGCGCCGGATGAACTCCCGGGTTGAGCCGGGAACGCTGCGCGAAACATACCTGCGGCCCTTCGAAACGGCGGTACGCACGGCAAGCCCGTGGATGCTCCTGATGGCGTACAACCGGGTCAACGGGACCCACTGCGCACAGAATGGGGAGCTCATCGGCATCCTCAAGAAGGACTGGAAGTACGACGGCGTTGTGGTGTCCGACTGGTTCGGCGTGGACGACACTGCCGGAGCAGCCAATGCCGGACTGGACCTGGAGATGCCCGGCCCGGCCAGGTATCTTGGCGCACGCTTCGCTGATGCCGTCACCGCCGGTGAGGTTCCCGAACCGCGGCTGCATGACGCCGTCGAACGCCTCACCCGGCTTGCCGACAGGGCCGGGCGGCGGACCGGCGGCACCGTCCCCGCTCCTGCCCTCCTCCGCGCTCCGGAGGAGCAGCGCGACACACTCGTCCGCGCGGCAGTTGCCTCATTCGTGCTGCTGGAAAACAAGGACAAGGTGCTGCCTCTGGACCCGGCCCGGATCAAGACTTTGGCTGTCGTTGGCCCGAACGCAGCAAAGCCGTGCTTCCAGGGCGGCACTTTTGCCACCGTCCGGCCGGAGGGTGAGCTGGTCACGCCGCTGGACGCCATCCGTGACGCCTTCGGGCCGGATGTCGAGGTTCTGTACGAGCCGGGAGCCGCACCGTCGTCAGCCCTGTCACTGACGGAAGTTGGCAGCACCGCGCCGGACGGCACACCGGGGGTACTTATGGAAGTCCTCTCCCCCGCAACCGATGACTCCCCTGTCGAGGTCCTGTACAGCGAAATTCGGCAGGCGTCGGCGTTTGTGTGGTTCGGGCCGGTACCCGGCGTCGGTGCCAACGCACCGGGGCGTGCGCGCATCACGGCACGCCTGCGGCTTGATACACCCGCACGATGGACACTCGGGGCCGGCGGCACGGGCGTCAGCTCGCTTACCGTTGACGGGCGGCATGTCCTGGAGGTTCCGCCGCCGGCTCCGGACGACGTGATGGGCGTTGTGGCACGGGCCGAAACGCAGCAAACCACCCTTGACCTGCCCGCGGGTGAGGTTGAGGTGGTGGTCGAGATGGCCTTCCAGCCCGGCAGGGTCCAGGCCATTACGGCCGTTGCAGCTCCCGAGCAGACCTCGGATCCCCTCACTGACGCCCTGGCCATCGCGGCCCGCGCGGATGCCGTCATTGTTGTGGTGGGCGACGAGCAGGGATCCTCCCGCGAAAGCGCCGACCGGACGACGGCGGCCCTCGACCCCGCCTGCGACCGACTGGTTGGTGCCGTGGCGGCTGTCAATGCCGAAACCGTGGTGGTGGTCAACGCTTCCCGTGCCGTGCTCTTGCCGTGGGCGGACAGGGTGAAGGCTGTGCTGATGGCCTGGTTCCCGGGCCAGGAATTCGGGCGCGCCCTCGCATCCGTCCTGACCGGCGACAGCTCACCGTCCGGACGGCTTCCGGTGTCCTTTCCCGCACGGAACGAGGACATTCCCGGGTGGGGACACACCCTAGACCCGGAGCTCACCTTGGACTACGCGGCCAGCGAGCCCATGGGGTACCGGCACCACCAGGAGACGGACCGGGCACCTCGTTACCCGTTCGGCTACGGGCTGGGGTACACGGAGTTTGTGCTGGTGGACGCTGCTACGGCTTCGGGCGCGGTGAAGAATCTCAACCCCGCAGACGGCGTCGAAGGTGTTGCCGTGCAGGCGACAGTGCGAAATTCGGGCGACACGCGCGGGCACGACACTGTCCAGGTCTACGGTAGGGCGCCAGGTGAGACCGGTTTTCGGCTCATGGGTTTCGCAGCCGTAGACGTGGCAGCCGGCGAGACCGTGAAGGCCCGGATTTCTGTGGACCCGCTCGGCTTCCGGCGTTGGTCCGAAGCGGCGTCGGCCTGGGTGGTCCCCTCCGGCGACTGGGAGCTGCGCGTGTCACGGAACGCGGCGGATAGCGGCATCCTCTGTAGGATCTCGTTGTGACGCTTCCGGACACCAAGTCCCGTGAGCCGAAGCAGGCCAGGAGCCGCCAGTCGTTTGAAAAAACGATTGAGGCGGCCCTGGCCCTGCTCCAGGAGCGGGGAAACGACGAATTCACGCTGGCTGATGTCAGTGCCCGTTCCGGTGTGTCCATCGGTTCCATCTACGCACGGTTCCAGGGCAAGGATGAGCTCCTTCGTGTCGCCCACGGTCGGAAGATGGATGACATCGACGCCGTGTCGACCCATCTTTTTGAACCCCTCCCCACGCGGCCTGATGCTGCTTTGGAGTCCGTGGCACGCGAAGCCGTGGACCTGATCATCGACGTCCTCCGCAGGTACGCGGACATCCTCCGCCCCTTCATGCTCCGCGCCACGCAGGACGAAACCATTGCGCAGCGTGGCGCCGCATCCCATGCTGCCCTCGCCGGACACTTCGCCGGTGTACTGGGCAAATGGCCGGGCGGCTTCCTGGGTCAGGCTGAGATCGACTGGTGCTTCAACGTCGTGTACAGCGTGGTTGCCCGCAGGCTGGGCCTCGGCAGCACCATGGAGGGCAGCGGCACCTTGGATTGGCCGGAAATTGCCGAGAAGCTCGCCGGCATGGTCGCCTCCTATCTCGTGGCCGGCCCGCGGGACACGACGGACGCCTGAGCGTTCCGGCATATCTTTTTGCAATACCGGCTATCCAAAAGGTCGTCTTCCGGGACCTTCCCGCCCCTCGGCATAGTGGACATCAGTAAAGAATTCCCTGTTGATTGGAAGGAGATCCGTGTACGTTCGCGTCAGCCCCGGATCCGTAGCCTTGGATGAGCCCGATGATTGCAACAGCTTCAAAGTCGTACTGTCCGAAGGGGCGAGGGAGGCCCTGCCTGGCCTGCTGGAGTCGGCGACGGCCGGCAAGCTGGATGATCCTGACGTGCTGGTCTCAGTGGACTGGATCAAGAGCCAATGCGCCGGACGGATCGGCATGGGCTGGAACTACCGCTTTGCCAATATGCTCGTCTATGCCGCCGGCAAAGGCTGGCTGAGTGACGACGGCAGCCACGTCCGGGCCCACGTCGAAACAATCTAGTTTCTCCTAAGCATGAATACGGCCTCGGTGCTATTTGCACCGAGGCCGTATTCGTGACCTGACTCCAGCCGCATCCGCGGGGCTAACGGTGCGGGAAGGCCCGGGCTAGGGGTATGACTGCCGGATAAACCCATAGGGGACGCCTGGATGCGCACGCACAATGTAGCGGTCCGTTCCGACACGGGAGATCAGGATCCCGGTGCCATGCGCAGCGGCAGCCTTGGAGACGACGTCGACGGCGTTCTCAAGGGCATAACACAGCCCCGATGCTTCCGTCACCGTCACTTCAAGCATGCCAGGGTACCGGCGCTCGCCGTGTGAGTCATCGGAGGTCTGCGGAGACTGCGCCGGAATAGAGGTGTTGGTTCGCGGATGCACAGGATCAAACTAGCCAGCAGACAATGACGGGCGGAAATAGGAATCTTCGATTCTCGGCATGCTCATTTGCTATGGCTTCCGCCCCTTTGGGCGCGGCGCCATGAACGGCGCTGACGGGCCAGGATGCGCCACTTCCACTATTTGTGAGGTGGATGGTTGTCATAGCGAAACTGCGCTTCCCCCGATAGTTGCGCTCGTTCAAAGTGGATACAGGACCTGCCGCAAACCGATAGCAGCCAGTACTCAGAAGGAATTCATCGTGGAAACTCCCCTCTCCCATCTTGCCCACCTCGAGATCACTACCCCGGACGTCGAAGCCTCGGCACGGTTCTACGAGGAAAAGTTCGGCATGCGCATCATTGACCGCGTGGACGGCAACGTCTACCTGCGCTGCTGGGGTGACTACTACCGCTACAGCCTGGTCATCACCGAAGGCCCGGAAGCGTCACTGGGCCGGATGGCGTGGCGGACCAACTCCCAGGCAGCCCTTGAAGCCGCAGCCCAGCGCGTCGAGGCAACCGGCGTGCAGGGCGCATGGACCGCAGGTGGCCACGGCTACGGCAAGGCCTACGAATTCACCGGCCCCTACGGCCACCGCATGCGCCTCTTCTACGACGTGGAGAAGTTCGTCGCGGAACCCGGTTTCGAATCCACCTACCCGGACCGCCCGGAACGCCGCAGCAGCCACGCCGCCGCCCCCCGCTTCCTCGACCACGTCACCGTGGCCACGCAGGACGTCCGCGGCTTCGCCAAGTGGTACAACGAGGCCCTGGGCTTCCGGGTCATGGCCTTCGTGGACCTGGACGAAGCCCCCATCACCGTTTTCTCCGTCCTCACCACGAACGAGAAGTCCCACGACCTGGGCGTGGTCCTGGACACCTCCAGCCGCGCCGGCCGTGTCAACCACATCGCGTTCTGGGTGGATGCCACCGAGGACCTGCTCCGCACCGCTGACGTCATGATGGAAAACGGCACCCCGATGGAATACGGCCCCTCCATCCATGGCGTCGGCGAGCAGAACTTCCTCTACTTCCGCGACCCCTCTGGCCTGCGCGTCGAACTGAACTCCGGCGGCTACCGCAACTACGTCCCGGACTGGCAGGCCAACACCTGGAAGCCGTCCCTGGGCTCGAACAACTTCTACAAGAACGGCGCCATGCCGCACTCCATGACCGAATCCTTCCCCCCGGCCGAAGGCTTCACCGCGACCGAAGAAGGCGCCTCCCCCGCCATGAAGGAAGCCCTCCTGAACCCCTACGCCAAGCAGGGCCGGGGCTAAGACACCATGGCTGAAGCAACGTACTCCCTCATTCGGTTCCAGGAGACCGGTGACAGCAAGGCCCGCGCAGGACTGCTCGTCGGCGGCCGGGTCCTGCCATTGGACGGGGACATCAACTCCCTGATCGAGCACTGGGCAACCACCGAACCCCAACTGGACAGCCTCGCCGCCTCAGCCGGCGAGGACACGGGCCTGGCGCTGGCCGCCGTCGAGGTCCTTGCCCCGGTGGAGCCCGCGCAGGTGCTGCAGACCGGCGCCAACTACCGCAAACACGTCATCGACCTCGCCGCAGCCCACCGCGAACCGGGCCAGGACGAGGACGAGGTGCGCGCCAAAACGGCAGCGATGATGGACAAGCGGGCGGGCCAGGGCACGCCGTACTTCTTCATCGGGCTCCCGACGGCGATCGCCTCCGCCACGGACGACCTCACCTTGCCAGCCTACTCAAAGTCCCATGACTGGGAGCTGGAACTGGCCGCTGTCATTGGCAGGACGGCGTTCCGGGTCACCCCCGAGGAAGCCCTGGACTACGTGTTCGGCTACACCATGGTCAACGACATCACCACCCGCGAATACGTCTTCCGCAAGGACATGCCAGCCATCGGCTCGGACTGGTACCGCGCCAAAAACGCCCCCGGCTTCCTGCCCACCGGCCCGCTGCTGGTCCCCGCCAAGTTCTTCGGGGATCCCCAGGACGTGCAGGTGACGTTGAAGCTCAACGGCAAGGCCATGCAGGACGAGTCCACCTCGGACATGATCTTCGGGGTGGCCAAGCTGGTCAGCGAAGCCTCCCAGAACATGCCGCTGCGCCCGGGTGACCTGGTCCTCACCGGCAGCCCGGCCGGCAACGGCCAGCACTGGGGCCGGCTGCTCCAGGACGGCGACGTCATGGAAGGCACCATCACCGGACTGGGCACCCAGCTCATCCACTGCAAGGACGAGACCATTACTGAAAGCAGCAAGCAGTGACCAGTCAGGACACAGCTGTAAACACCGGCACCGGGGAAACAACCGATTCCCCGGTGATCCGGCGTGAAGACCCGCTCGGCAGCATCCGCGCCATGGCCGCGGCCCACAACAACTGGGGCCGCTGGGGCAAGGACGACGTCCTGGGAACCCTGAACTTCATCGACGCCGGCAAACGGATCGAAGCTGCAGCCCTGGTCACAACTGGTGAGGCGTTCTCGCTGTCCCAGCCCTTCGACACCAACGGCCCGCAGAAGGGCTGGCGCCGCCGCACCAACCCCGTCCACACCATGACGGACACCGGCGTGGACGCCGAACGCGGCAACCAGGGCTTCCCGCACGGCTTCGGCGGTGCTGACGACGTGATCGCCATGCCCTTGCAGTGCTCCACCCAATGGGACGGCCTGGGCCACATCTTCGACCACGGCAAAGCCTGGAACGGCAGGGCCGCCGGCGACGTGGTCACCTCCGAGGGCGACCTGGTCACCGGCATCGAAACCGCCGCCGCCAAGATCGTCACCCGCGGCGTCCTGCTCGACGTCGGGCGCGCGCTCGGACCCGGACTGGGACGGAACGACGGCGAACTGCCGGACGGGTTCGCCATCACCCCCGAACACCTCCAACGGACCATCGAACTCCAAGGTCCCAGCTCGGCGGTGCGCCGCGGTGACATCGTGGTGATCCGCACCGGACAATACACCCGCGTGCGCCGCGACGGCTGGGGCGACTACGCCGGCGGCTCTGCCCCCGGCCTGTCCTTCAGCACCGCCCCCTGGCTGCACCGGAGCGAAATCGCCGGGATCGCCACCGATACCTGGGGTTTCGAAGTCCGGCCCAACGAGTTCGACGCCGCCTTCCAGCCCCTCCACCAGATCGCCATCCCCAACCTCGGGCTGTTCCTGGGCGAAATGTGGGACCCGGACGGGCTCGCGGAAGCGTGCGCCGCAGACGGGAAGTACGACTTCATGCTCACCGCAGCCCCGCTGCCCATCACCGGCGCCGTCGGATCACCGGTCAATCCGATCGCCGTCCGGTAAAGCCGGGACAACATCAACAAAATAAGTAGCAGTATCGCCGTCAATACGAAGGAGTCAGCGATGGCAGCAGTTAGGGAACACGCATGAGCAACGATTCTGTTCAGGCGCAGACCGTGGATGTGCACGCCCACGTCCTGCTTCCGGCACTGCAGCAGTTGGTGGCCGAGGCGGATCCGGAGGGCTTCGGCGCGCAGCAGGCCCTGGAAGTGCGGCGCAACGGGCCGGTGTCCATGGCCGCGTCGGGCCGGATGATCAAGGAGCGGTGGCCGCAGCTGACGGACCTGGACCGTCGGCTCGCGGACATGGACGCCCAGGGCGTGGATGTGCAGCTGGTCTCGCCGTCACCGTCGCATTTCTACTACTTCGCCAGCGAGGAGCTGGGCCTGAAACTGGCGAAGGCCGCCAACCAGGCGGTGCGGGATTTCGTGGACCGCGCGCCGGACCGGCTCAACGGACTGGGCCTGGTCCCACTCCAGCACCCCGGTCTGATGGTGGAGGCCCTGGAGCACGCCGTACTGGACTGCGGGCTCCTGGGTGTGGAGATCGGCTCCTTCGCCGCCACCCCAGAGGACCCGGAACGCAGCACCGTGGAACTCTCAGACCCGCGGCTGGAACCGTTCTGGGCCCGAGCCGAGGAACTGGGCGCCGTGGTGTTCCTGCACCCGTTCGGCTGCTCGCTGGATGAAAGGCTGGACCGCTTCTACCTCGCCAACACCGTCTCCCAGCCCGCCGAAAACGCGGTGGCGCTGTCCCACCTGATCTTCAGCGGAGTCCTGGACCGGCACCCCGGCCTGAAAGTCCTGGCTGCGCACGGCGGCGGCTACCTGCCCACGAAACTGGGCCGGTCCGACCACGCCTGGAAGGTCCGGCCCGAGGCACACGGCTGCGCCGAGCCGCCGTCGTCCTACCTGAAGAAGCTGTACTTCGACTCGCTGGTCCACAGTGCTGCCGAACTCCGGGCGCTCGTGGCAGCTGCGGGTCCGGAGCAGGTGCTGCTCGGCTCGGACTACCCGTTCGACATGGGAGCCGACCTTCCGGTGGACGAGGTTCAGGCTGCCGGATTACCGCCCGCAGACGAGGCTCAGATCCTAAGTGGCAATGCACGCACGCTGGGCATCACCGCCGCGGCCACCATGACCGCCCGACCCACCGCCTAAGGAACACGCACATGGTCAAGATCGCACGCTGGAACCACGACGGCGGGACACAGTCCGGCTTCGTTGACGGCGGAAACTGTTACGCCCTTCCCACCGGCCAAACCGTAAAAACCCTGCTCGACGCCGGACTCGCCGAAACGTTGAAGACTGCCCGGCAGGTTGTCGGTTCCGCCCCTCCAGTTCCACTGGCGGAGGTTCAGCTGCTCGCCCCGCTGGTACCCGCCACCATCCGGGACTTCGTGGCGTTCGAGGAGCACGTCGAAGGCGTGCGGAAGAGCATTGACGGCGCGGCCGGCGTAGTACCCGAATGGTACGAAGCACCCACGTTCTACTTCACCAACCCACACACGGTGACGGGCACCGGCGAGGTGATCGGAATCCCGGCGGGCTGCGATGACCTGGACTTTGAAACGGAAGTCGCCGCCGTCGTCGGCGGCGTTCCGGGAAGCGACGGCCGCAACCTCACCGCCACGGAGGCGCGCCGGCACATCTTCGGCTACACAGTGTTCAACGATTGGTCGGCACGGGATCTGCAGCGCCGTGAGATGAAAGTCAGCCTCGGCCCCTGCAAGGGCAAGGACTTCAACAACACGTTGGGGCCATGGATCGTCACCGCGGACGAGTTCGAGGACCTGCACGACGACGAGGGCTTCCTGCCGATCTCCATGGCCGTCGAGATCAATGGAGAACAGGTCGGACAGGACCTGCTATCCAACATGGGCTGGCCCTTCGCTGAACTCGTCGCCTACGCCTCGCAGGACTCGGTGGTTCGGCCCGGCGACGTGCTCGGTTCCGGCACCTGCGGCAGCGGCTGCCTCGCCGAGCTGTGGGGGCGCAACGGCTCCAAGACTCCCCCGCCGCTGAAGACCGGCGACGTGGTCCGGATGATCGTGGAAGGCATCGGGACCATCGAGAACACCATAGGCTCCCGGCGCGAAGCCGTCACCCGGATGCCCGCCCAAACCCGCCCGCGCAACCGGGTTGCCGCCGCGGCTACGACTGGAATTTAAGTAGCTTCAGCCCCGTTCAGCTCGGCGCGCGTGGGCGGGTTGGCCCCCGGCCGGGATACCGTGACTGCCGCTGCCTTGGCCGCGTGCGCCAGAAGTTCGGCCAGGCCCTCGGCGGGAAGTTCGCGGAGGTCCTTGCGGTTCTGCGCGCCGTCCAGGCCGCGGTCCACCAGGCCGGACAGCAATGCGGCCATAAAGGAATCACCCGCGCCCACAGTGTCGGCCACCTCAACACGGGGAGCCTCAACCTGCGTCTCGCCGGCTCGGGTTACTCCCCACGGTCCGTCTGCTCCGCGGGTGACCACCACCATGGCCGGCCCCTCGTTTCCGCCAAGCTGCAGCCACTTCCGCGCTGCATCGAGCACGTCGAGCTCCGGATAAAGCCAGGCCAGGTCCTCGTCGGACGCCTTCACCACGTCGGCGAGGGACGCGAACTTTTCTGCGTGGCGGCGCGCATAGTCCACGTCAGTGATGATGCTGGGCCGGCAGTTGGGGTCGAAACTGATGGTGGCGTGCGGGTGCGCGTATTCGACGGCGGCGAGCACATCGGTCGCCCCCGGCGCCAGCATCGTGGCGATGGAGCCAGTGTGCAGCAGGGTGGTGCCCTGCAGCATAAAGGCCAGCCGGTCGGCGATGCCGGGAAGCTGCCAGGTGAGGTCGAAGGTGTAGGTGGCAGCGCCGTCGTCGTCAATCAGGGCGGTGGCCACGCTGGTGGGCAAGTTATCCGGGCCCAGCGGAATCATCACGGAACTGGACCGCAGGTGGGCGGCAACGGAATCGCCGTACGGGTCCCGGCCGTAGCGGCCGATGAACTGCACGGGGTGGTCAAGGCGGGCAAGGCCCACCGCCACGTTCAGGGGGCTGCCGCCCACGTGCGCTTCGATTCCCGAGGCGCGCTGGACAACGTCGACGAGTCCTTCGCCAATAACAGTGAGCATGGTCATACTTTGCCAGAGGTCCGGCTCACCAGCACGTTACTCAGGACAATGACGCCGATGCCGGCCAATTCCCCGGCGTCAAGGGACTGGCCAAGGATCACCCAGCCCGCCGCGGCGGCCCAGACCGGATTGATGCTCATAAACGTCCCAAAGACGGCGGCGGGCACCCTCCGCAACGTGATGATGTCCGCGGCGTAGGGCACGGCCGAGGCGAAAATTCCACACACCAGCGCCAGGCCGAGGGCTGCCGGGGTGGGCGGGTGCGTGACGAACCAAAGAGCCGCCAGCGGCACCCACAGAGCCGCGGCCAGCACACTCGCAGTGGCCGTGCCGCGCAGTCCGGGAAGCCGCCGCCCCACAGTCCGGTTAAGCAGGATGTAGGCGGCCCACGCTGCGGCTGCGATCAGCCCCAGGCCGATGCCGGGCAGGTCGCTGGCGGGACCCGGGTTGGTGAGCAGGACGACGCCGGCGCCGGCTGCCAGTGCGCACCCGATGTCCACAGCGCGGCGGGAGGCGCAGACAGCTACGGCCAGCGGGCCCAGGAATTCGAGCGTCACCGCGAGCCCCAGTCCTATCCGTTCCACCGCGCTGTACAGGCTGAGGTTCATCACGCTGAACGTGAGGGCAAGGCCGACGATGGGCCACCACTCCCGGCGCGTCAGCCCCCGGAAGGAGGGGCGGCCGACGGCGGACAGCACCACTGCGCTGACCAGCTGGCGGACTGCAACCACACCGAAGGGGCCGATGGCAGGGAATGCCAGGGCACCGGCCGCGGCACCGGCCTGGTTGCTCGCGGCACTGCCGAGCATCAGGGAGACACCCAGAGCCCGGCCCTTCGGTGACCCGGCACCGCCAGTTCCGGTCGCGCTGGCCTGCGTCTTCTCACTCATGACAGGAGACTAGGGCCCAGCCACTCATGCGCGTAATGCATATTGTTGTGCTGCTATACGATTTGGTTATGGAGTGGAAGCTGCATGAACTTCGGGGCTTCGTGGCCGTCATTGACACCGGAACGTTTACGGACGCTGCCCTGGAACTGGGCGTTTCACAGGCCGCGGTATCCCGCGGCATAGCGAGCCTTGAGCGCCGGGCCGGTGGCCGGCTGCTGCGCAGGCTGCCGCGCGGCTGCGAACCCACCTCGCTGGGCCAGCGCTTCCTGCCGCAGGCACGGCGGGTGGTGGCCGAACTGGCCAAACTCGATGACCTGCTCCGCGCCGGCCATACCTCGCTGCGGCTGGGCTACGCCTGGTCCGCCGTCGGGAAGCACACCACTCCCCTGCTGAGGAGCTGGGGCCAAACCCATCCGGACATCGAGCTGGAACTGGTCCGCCACAACTCCGCCACCGGCGGCCTTGCCGAGGGAATGTGCGACGCCGCGGTTGTCCGGACACCGCTGGATCCGCAGCGCTTCGACTCCGTCATCGTCGGGCTGGAACGGCGGGTGGCGGTCTTCGCCTCGGACGACGCCGAGTGGTCCCGCCGCCGCACCCTGCGGATGAAGGAGATCGCGGGCAGGCCCGTGATTGTTGATCCGAGGACCGGAACCACCCGGAGTGACCTCTGGGCCGAGGGCAAAGGCCCTCGCACACTGCAGACCACCGGCTTGGACAACTGGCTCGACACCATCGCGGCAGGCAAGGGCGTGGGCATGACGTCGGAGGCGACGGCGGTGCACCATCCACGGCAGGGCGTGAGCTACCGGCCCGTGAGCGACGGACCACGCATCCCCGTGTGGCTTGCCTGGTGGCACGACGAGCCGCCGTCGGGCATCACCGCGCTGGCCGATGCGCTCACCGGGCTGTACCAGGGCGGGAGTCCTGGATAGCCGGTCTTGGGTAAGTACAAAATAAGTACCAAGCTTCTTCTTTTTGAGCCATACATATCTTTTGTTGCTCATATGGTACTTAAGTTGTATTCTGGATCACAGACACGGAGACGAAGGAGTCTGTCTTGAACATCACAATTATTGGTTCTGGCCAAGTCGGCCTTTGCTGGGCACAGGCGCTCGACTCGAACGCCGCCCACACAATTTCACTCTCGGATCCGCAGCCCCCTGCCGCGGCGACGAGCTGGTCCGAGACCTCCGGGGTAACCATCCTCCCCAAGGTTTCGGAATGGATCGCGGATCAGGATGTTGTCCTGGTCTGCGTGCCTGGTTCAGTCCTTCCATTCGTCACCGATGCGCTGGTCCAGCACCTGCGTGCGGGAGCGACCATCGTTGACATGACCACCGCCGCCGCCAATGCCAAGCGGGAATCGGCCGCCTCGGCCGATGCTGAGGGCGTCGGTTACATCGACATCGCCATCACGGGCGCCGTTGCCCTCAGCGGAGTGCGCACCCCCTTGCTGTACGGCGGAAAACCGAACAGCGCCGTCGAAGATCTCCTGGCCGCTGTAGGCGCACCTGTGCGTGTACTTCCGGACAGCGTCCCCGGGGACGCCGTCACCGTGAAGCTGCTCCGCTCCGTGATCATGAAGGGTCTCGAGGCCTTGGCGGTTGAAGCACTTCCGGCAGCCAGGGCGTACGGCGTGCTGGACCAGCTGTACACCGTGCTTGGCGACGTTGACCGGGCACCCTTCACCGATCTGCTCAAGAGCATGGTCGCAACCCATCCGGCCCACTCAGTACGCCGCCACGCGGAGGTACTCGAAGCAGCGGCACAACTTGAGCGGGCCGGCTACCCGGCAGAGCTGACCGGACACGTTGCCGGCCGGTATTCCGCCACCGCGGAGAATCTTTCCCGCACCGGCGGACCTGCGGACGGCACTTTTGAGGCATCCTTGGAGTGGCTGGACACGCTGGCACTCCCGGCAGTTGTTGCTTCGGCCGCAGAGGAGGTGTCGGCATGAGTGCCGCCGCAGTCCGCCCCCGCGTTGGGGACGCCACCATCCGTAAGATCAAGTTCCGCATCCTGCCGCTGCTCGTGGTGCTCTACATCATCGCGTTCATCGACCGGGCCAACCTCGGCTTCGTCGCCAAGGAGATGAACGCTGACCTGGGCATCACCACAGCCCAGTTCGGCCTGGCCGCGGGTCTCTTCTCCATCGGGTACTTCCTCTTCGAGGTACCCAGCAACATCCTCATGCGCAAGGTTGGCGCCAGAAAATGGATCGCCCGCATCCTCGTTTCGTGGGGCATCATGGCTGTTGTCTGCGGCTTCGTCCAGGACTTCACCCAACTGGCGATCGCCCGGACCCTCCTCGGCGTAGCCGAGGCAGGATTCTTCCCCTGCGTAATCCTGTATCTGTCCTTCTGGTTCCCGGAACGTGAGCGCGCCCGCGTGGTCGCGTTGTTCATGATCGCGCTGCCCCTGGCCACCGTCATCGCGGCTCCCCTGTCCGGGCTCATCCTGGACAATGTCCACTGGCTCGGCATGGAAAGCTGGCGCTGGGTCTTCATCCTCGAAGGCGCACCGGCCCTGATCCTGGCAGCGGTTGTGCTGTTCGTCCTCGTCGACTCCCCCGCGAAGGCCAAATGGCTGACGGCGGAAGAGAAAACCTGGCTGGAAACCACGCTGGAGGCTGAGCAGGCCGCAAAGGTCGAGCGCCACGGCAAGGTTTCGTTCTGGCGCAGCCTCCTGGGCGCACGCGTCCTGGCACTGTCCCTGATCTACTACAGCAAATCCGTGGCCATCTACGTTCTGGCGTTCTTCGTTCCACAGATCATCGCCGCAGCATCCACCCAGCTGAGCAACACCGCCGTCGGCTACATCAATGCGATTCCGTACGGAGTCGCAGCCATCTTCATGGTCTACTGGGCCCGGCACTCCGACAAGACGCGCGAACGCCGCTGGCATGTCGGCATCCCGCTCATCGCCGCTGGTGGAGGCTTGGCGCTGATGCCGTTTGCCGTGAACAACCTCATACTCTCGGTAGTCCTGCTAACGGTCATTATCGTCGCCGTCTATGCGACCTACGGCCCGTTCTGGTCCCTGCCCTCACTGTTCCTCACAGGGCAATCAGCAGCCGTAGGCCTTGCCGCCATCAATTCACTGGCCAACCTTGGCGGTTTTGTAGGGCCTTTCGCCTTCGGCGCCCTCAAGGACGCCACCGGCAACAGCAACTGGGGCCTGGCGATGGTCAGCATTACCTGCCTCATTGCCGCTGCCATGGTCGTAGGCCTCAAATTCGTCCGCCAGGCAGAAGCCACTGCCCGCTTCGCCGAAGAAAAAGCCGACGCCGAAGCCGAACTCGTGATCACAGGAGACCACCGCAAATGAGCACCACCGAAACACTGGACCGCCGCTTCAGCCGTCTGGCCGCACTTGGAGCAGCCACTGTCTACGAAGCCAACGGCCAGCGGGACGCCATCGACCCCGCCATCAAACCCCTCGACCCAACATCACGGATCGCCGGACGGGTCGTCACCGTGGACCTTGAACCGGCCGACAACTGGTTCATTCACGTTGCCCTCCTCGAAGCGGGCGAGGGCGACATCCTGGTGGTTGACGCCAAAGGCTACACGCAGGCAGGACCCTGGGGTGACGTCCTCACGCTCGCCGCCCAGGAACGCGGACTTGCCGGGCTCGTCATCGACGGCGCCGTACGCGACAGCCAGGAGATCATCGCCTCCGGCTTCCCCGTGTTCACCCGCGGAGTCTGCATCCGCAAAACCACCAAAGTGCAGAATGGTCGGGTCAACGTGCCCGTCACCGTCGGGGGCGTCGTGGTACACCCCGGCGACGTCCTTGTGGGCGACGCCGATGGGCTGGTCAGGGTCAGCGCGGCCGACGTCGACGGTGCGCTTGCGTCCTCGGAGCAGCGTGAGCTCAAAGAGGAAGCCATGCGCGCACGGATCCGCGAAGGTGCCACCACACTGGACCTGCTCGGGCTCTCCCACCCCTGACACTAGGCTTGGTAGGTAGCATGTAGCATCGTGGTCGGCTGAGATCATGAACGGTCTCAGGAGGGGTAATGGACAGGCAGCGTCAGAACGTCCTGGCGGATCTGCGCGCCAAGATCACCACCGGCAAGCTCCCTCCCGGAAGCCACCTCACAGAGCGCGCGCTCTGTGAGGAATACGAGCTGAGCCGGACCCCCATCCGGACCGTGTTGCGTGAACTGGCAGACGAAGGCCTCGTGGTGGTTGCACCCCACCGCGGGGTCTTCGTCGCCGAGTGGACCAACGCAGACGCGGCCGAAGTGATGTCCATCAGGGCCCTCCTGGAGTCCCACGCCGCGGGTCTTGCAGCACACTCCCGGTCAGACTCCCAACTGGAGGAACTGAACAGGCTGTGCGACCGGATGGAAGAACTCTCCCGGCGTCAGGCGGACGGCTACCGGGCCGAGATCGCCGAACTCAACCACGAACTCCACCTGCTCATTCTCGAATCCGCAGCTTCACCCAGGCTCTTCAACATCGCCAAGGACCTCGCCCTGGCGCCCCTGATGTCCGGGTCCTTCCAGTATTACTCCCCGGACGAACTGCATCGAAGCCTCCAGGACCACCGGATGATCGTCGACGCCATTACCCACCGCGACGACAACCGTGCCCGCGCCCTGATGGAAGGCCACCTTCGGACCTCCTACGCCGCGCTCACCCGCAGGCGCTGACGGCGGTTGCGCAGGAGTTGGAAACCAGGGCCTTCCCTGCAGCCACTGCCCAAGGAGAACGCATGCCCGCGAAAAACTATGCCAGCTGGAACCGACTCATCGGCGCCGTCGTCGAAATCCGCCGGTACGGACAGATAATCAGAACCGGCACCGTCGAAGCAGCAATGCCCGACTCATCAGCGCTCTGGCTTGCATCCAACGGCAACAACCCGAGGACCATGTACGAGGCCTCCCTCGGATACCAGGCCTGGGTCCAACCTCAAGAACTCGCCGGCACGAGCTGCTACCGCATGACTACCGGCATGCTTTACGCCCAGGGCTAGCGGCGGCGGCCGGAATAGCCGCCGATGTCGTCGGGCAGAGCCAGTGCCGACGCCTGGGCAGGCAGACTTCGATCAGCATCCTTAAAGCTTCATGATCACAGTCTTGGTCTCCGTGTATGCGTCCAGTGCCTCGTAGCCCTTTTCCCGTCCGTATCCAGACTTTTTGAAGCCGCCGAAGGGGAGTTCAACGCCGCCGCCCGCGCCGTAGGCGTTGACGTAGATCTGGCCGGCGTGGATATCAGCCGAGAGCCGGTGAGCCCGGCTGAGGTCGCGGGTCCAAATGGCGGACATGAGTCCGTACTGGGTGCCATTGGCGAGGGTGATGGCCTCTTCTTCCGTGTCGAAGGGCATGGCGACGAGCACGGGGCCGAACACTTCCTCCTGTGCGATCTTTGAAGCGGGGTCTACACCTGCAATAAGGGTTGGCTCAAAGAAGGCACCGTTGCCAAGTCCCTGCGGAATGCCTCCGCCAACGACGATTTCGCCGTCGGCAGCGTCCACCATGCTGCGCACACGGCCCTGCTGCTTGAGGGAAACGAGTGGCCCCAGATCCTTGTCCGCGAGCCCCGGACCGATACTGGCGCCGCCGAGGTTCGCCGCTACTTTCTCCACGACCTCCTGGTACACGCTGCTGTGCACCAGGAGGCGTGAACCGGCGGAACAAGTTTGGCCCGCGTTGGCCAAAATCCCCTTCATTGCATAAAAGGCGGAGGCATCCAGATCAGCGTCGGGGAACACGACGTGGGCTGACTTTCCGCCAAGTTCCAGCATGGCGGGCACAACGTTTTTCGCGGCCGCTATCGCGATCACCGATCCGATTTCGGTGGACCCGACGAACCCCACGTGGTCGATGTCCGCATGTTCGCTCAAAGCCGCCCCGGCCTCGGCTCCAATACCGGTAACGACGTTGACCACACCCTGCGGGATTCCCGCCCGGACGGCCAGTTCAGCCAACTTCACGGCCGTCCGTGGTGTCTCATCGGCCGGCTTCGCCACCGAACAATTGCCTGTGGCTATAGCGGGCGCGACCGCGCGGGCAAACAACTGCATTGGGTAATTCCAGGCCAGGACGTGTCCGGTGACGCCGAACGCCTCGTGCCTTGTGTAGACGTGCATGTCGGCCTGCAACGGGATCGTGATGCCGTAGTACGAGTCGATGGCGTGTCCGTAAAAACGGAAATACCGCGCGCAGATTGCGGCATCTGCTCGTGCCTGACTCAGCGGTTTACCCGTGTCCTCGGACTCCATCCGGGCCAGTTCCTCCTGGCTACCAAGAATAAGATCTGCATAGCGGGTAAGCAGCAGGGATCGCTCTTCCGGCGCGGTCAGTGACCACGCCTTCTGGGCAGTTCGAGCAGCGCTGACGGCCTGGTCAATCTCAGCGGAGGTGCTGCGCGCCACCGTCCCAAGGGACTGCCCGGTGGATGGATCGATGTTTTCGTACGAAGCGGGTGCGTCAACAAATTCACCATTGATGAAGTTCTTGGTGTGTGTCATCTATAAGTGTCCTTCTCGGTCATGAGCAGTCATCTACAAGCCGACTGGCGCGGGAGGTTGCCGGGCCTTCGATCATGGTCTGGCTATTGTCGTGCTGCCGTTCCAGCCAGGTACTGGGCGTCGTAAAGCTCATCGATTGTCGGAACATTCGCCAAAGAGGAGTATTTCTTCGACAGGGCCAACCATCGGTTCAGCCCCTCCCTGCTTATTGCGCTGTCCTGGGAGTAGGCCGATTTCGCGCGGTCGAACGACAGCTTCGCATCTTCCATGCTGACTTGTGAGTCCTCGGACAGGATCTTCGTGGCATCCTCGGGATGGGCCACGACCCACTGCGCCGATTCCGCGGCGGCGGCCATGAATTTCTTTACGGTATCGCCGTTTGAACTGAGCGCCTTGTCACTGGACGCGAACACCTGAGCGGGCATGTCCGGAAAGTCCTCACCCAGGACACTTAGTGGGCGCATGCCGGCAGCCTCCGCTTTTATGTCAAAAGGCGGCACCAGCATTGCGCCCTCAAGCTGGTTGGTGGTCATGGCCGCATATTTGGCGGCCATGGTCCCGGTCGCGACGAAAGTGACCTGCGACGGGTCCACGCCCTGAGAGTCGAGGTACGCACGGGCAAGAACTTCTTCTCCGCTCCCCGGGCCGACGATGCCGACCTTCTTTCCGA
The DNA here is from genome assembly GCF_042879835.1 of Pseudarthrobacter sp. NPDC058329. Taxonomy (NCBI): domain Bacteria; kingdom Bacillati; phylum Actinomycetota; class Actinomycetes; order Micrococcales; family Micrococcaceae; genus Pseudarthrobacter; species Pseudarthrobacter sp. NPDC058329. Next base: position 118,089 of record NZ_JBHVZR010000012.1, on the reverse strand, counting down.
TGAGGTCGCTGGCGGAGGTGACTTCGGAAGTAGTTACCAACCGGTACTGCACTTGATTAAGGAGGTTGCCGATCATCCGCATTTTGCTGCCCGCTGAAGCAACGGCAATGACGCCTTCAGGCAGCATGGCCGCGAGGTCGGCCTGGCCGCTTGCCACCGCAGCGGCTGCCTCAGCGCTGGACTTCACTTTTACGAGCTCGATTTCGAGTCCGTGCTTTTCAAAAATTTCCTGGTCCATGCCGGCGGTCACGGCAAGGAATGAGCTGCCGGTGATCGAAGAGGCCAGAGTGATCTTCCCGATGGAGCCTTCCGAGCTGGAATCACCCGGCGTACTGGCACAGGCCGTGGCAGCCAACACAGTTAGGGCAAGGGTTGAGGCAAGAAGGGTGGCCCGTTTTGCCCCGCGGAATGTGGTGCGTCGCATGTGACACGCTCGTCTTCTGTAGATAAGGAACTGAACGTCAAAGGATGGGCGGGCCTAGGTGCCCGCCCATCCTTTGTTTAATCCCCGAGGACCGGTGTCCGCCACGGGGCGAGCTTGCGCTCCAGTACCTTGATCAGGGCCATGATGATGACCGAAACGACCACCATAATCAGGACCCCTGCCAGGTACCGCGGGGTGTTGAAGACTTCCGCATCAGCCCGGATCCGGTAGCCGATACCTTCCGTTGCGGCGATGTACTCACCGACAACGACGGCGATCATGCCCTTGCCGATAGCGAGGCGGAGGCCGGTGACGAAGAACGGCACCACTGACGGGAAGATGACGTCCTTCTGGATGGCCCAGCCGTTCGCACCGAACGATTTCGCGGCCCTCATAAGGGAGCTGTCCGTGTTTCGGACTCCTTCCATCATGTTGATCAACACGGGGAAGACCGCCAGGATGGCGACGTTTGCAACCTTGGAACCGATGCCGAGGCCGAACCAGATGACCATCAGGGGTGTGAGAACGAGGATGGGCGTGGAATACAGGGCCGTCACGACCGGGTCGAAGGCCCAGTACAGGCGCTTGGAGGTTCCCAACAGGATGCCCAATGGCACACCAATTCCCAGGGCGATCATCATGCCGAGAAGGAATTCCAGGCCGGTCACCCGCAGGTCGGAAAGCAACGGACCAGTGGTCAGGGAGAGGAAACCTTCCCAGATAACCGAAGGATGGCTGAAGAACAGCGGGTCCCAGAGGTTCATGTTGCCGGCAACTTCCCACACCGCGAAAATACCGATCACGGTGACGACGGGCAACCAGCGCTTTTCGTTTTTCTTCAACCAGCTTGGTTCGGGCCGGCGCACAGGCCCTCCCGGAGAGACCGGCGCCGGTTTGGTGATGATACTCATGGCTTCTGCCCTTCCTCACGTGCCTGGACTGTCAGGACCTCGCTCTTGAGGTGATCCCACAGGAGGTCCCTTTGCGCGTCGTAGCGTTCCCGGTACTCTGCCGATGACTTCGGCCCGAAGTCCGGGCGGACTTCGTCCCGGATGGTGCCCGGACGGGCAGTCATCAGCAGGACTCTGTCCGACATCTGGAGCGCCTCGTCCAGGTTGTGCGTAACAAAGACAACCGTGCGGCGTTCCTCGGCAACCAGCTGGAGGAGGTCTTCGCGGAGAAGCTCGGCGTTCTGGGCATCGAGGGCACCGAAAGGTTCGTCCATGAGCAGCAGGCGTGGCTGGACCGCGAAGGCGCGGGCGATTCCTACCCTTTGCTGCATTCCGCCTGAAATCTGGTGCGGGTAGAGGTCCAACGCGTGGGTCAGGCCCACGCGGTTGATGTATTCCCTGGCGAGATCCAGGCGCGCCTTTTTGGACAAGTCAGTGCGGCGGTAGTTCAAGCCGAGCAGCACATTTTCCCGGACTGTTTTCCAGGGCATAAGCGCAAAGTTCTGGAAGACCATTGCGCGTTGCTTGAGTGTGTCCTGCACAGTGGATCCGAAGATGCTTACGCTGCCTACGTCGGGGCGGACGACGCCGTCGAACATCGAAAGCAGGGTGCTCTTTCCGCAGCCGCTCGGTCCGATGAGGGAGACGAACTCCCCTTCTTCGACGTCGATGCTGATGTCTTGGAGGATGATCTCCTTGCCGTACCCGAAGGTGACATTCTGCACGGAAATTGCGGTGCTAACGCTGCCTGGCATTGATGCTGGCTCCAGCATTTGGTGGGATGAAGTGGTCACGATCATCTCACTTTCCGGGGAGGTACTGGGCGTCATAGACGTCAGTGATGGTTGGGATTTTGGCGAGGGAGGCGTACTTCTCTGAAAGTTCCAGCCATGTGGACAGGCCTTTGTCGCTGATGGCGCCATCGAGGGAGTACGCGTCCTTGGCCCGGTCGAACGATGCTTTGGCCTCTTCGGGGCTGATCTGGGCGTCCGAGGACAGAATTGTGACGGCATCATCAGGGTGATCGACAACCCATTGTGCCGATTCTGTTGCGGCGGCCATGAATTTCTTCACGGCGTCTGCCTTGGCACTGAGGGAACGGTCCGTTGCAGCAAAGACTTGGGCGGGAATGTCAGGGAAGTCCTCGCGGACGATGCTGAGCGGGTGCATTCCCGCATCTTCGGCTTTCAGATCGTACGGGGGGACCAGCATGGCCCCTTCAATCTGGCCTGTGGTCAGGGCTGCCAGTTGGGCAGGCTGGGGCCCGGTGGCCACAAACGTGACCTGGGACGGGTCTACGCCGTTCTCGGCGAGATACGCCTTAGCCAGGATCTCTGCGCCGTTTCCGGGGCCGGGAATACCGATCTTCTTCCCTGCGAGGTCCTCTGCCGTTTTGATGGATTCCGATACTTCGAGACGGTGCTGGACCTGATGCAGGAGGTTGCCGAGCATCTTCATTTTGCTGCCGGCGGCCACCACGGCTACGACTCCCTCCGGTACCATCGCTGCGACGTCGGCCTGTCCGCTGGCAATGGCCGCGGCAGCCTCGGCGCTGGACTTGACCTTGATGAGTTCAATTTCGACGCCATGCTTTTCGAAGATCTTCTGGTCCATACCTGCCGTCACCGCAAGGAATGAACTACCGGTGATCGAGGAAACGAGGGTAACTTTGGTGCTCCCGGGGGTGGCGCCGGGCTCCGCAGCTGGAGCCGTCCCGCCACAGCCAGTGGCCGCAAGGGCGAGTGCGGCCATGGCGCCGACTATGCCCGCCGACCGACGGGTGATAATGCCCGATTTGAGGTGATTTTTCATACCAAGTGCTCCTTTGCGCGTGGTGATGGTCTGCACGGTTGGTTAGGGCGCCGCAGCAACGGGGGCCGTGTCGATGTCGCTGAACAAAACGCCGCCCCGGGCCAGGTCGGTCCGCTCAATTTCGAAAAAGGTGATGCGGACGCCCTCGGGCTTGATGCCCAGGGCAGATACTGCGGCTTCAGTGATCCCGCTGACCAATTGGCGGCGCTGGTCGAGGGTCCGGCCTTTGAAGATTTCAACGGTGATGTTAGGCATGTCTGTGTCGCTTTCTTGTATGAATCTGTACTAGGTCAGTGGAGTGGTCAGGCGTTGACGGGTGCGCGGCCCGAAAGTTTGGATGAGTGGCTGAAGAGGTTCCGGATCCTGGGTGTCTGGTCCAGGACCCACAGTTGTTGGCTGAGGGCTTCGGCGTCCCACGGCGTGGCCGAGAATCCGAGGCAGTCGTTGAACTTGTCCTGGATTTCCTGATCCGTCAGGGGGTCCGAGCTGACGCCGTGGGGCATGTCCGCCCGTGCACTGACCCTGCTGCCGTCACCAAGTTCAACGTCGACGGTGGCGTACCAGCGTGAGAACTCCCGCGGCCCGGCGGGCGGGACGGCGCTTTCACGTGTTGTGACTTTCCGCAGCAGGTCCTGCAGTTCGGGCCGCTGTACCGATGCGTCGGTGAACGCGTTGAGCGTCGGCTGGCCGGCAGCAAGAGCGGCCGCAACGGTGTACTCCAGGCTGAACTTCGCCTGCAGCCCTGTTTCCGGCCGGTGATGGATCGGGCCCACGAGTCCTGTTGGCTGAACCGTAACGTCCACGGCGACGATTGATGAGGCGTCGATGCCCTCTTCGTGAAGCGCGCTGGCTGCCTCCGCTGCCGGGTGTACGGCGTAGCAGGCGGGAATCCTTTTAACGTTCAGCCCTTTGGTGGTCACCGTCCAGCGTTCCTCCAGCACTGGCTCTACCTTGGCCAGGTCCGGGTTGACGCCAAACACATGGAAGAATCCGAGCGGTGCTTCCAGCTGGTCCGGGTCGGCGTCATAACCTCTCACTGCGAGGTCGACGGCGAGTACGGCGTTGGACGCCGCCAGCCCAGCGTGCAGGGGCTTGGTGATGAAGCCACAGTTGACCCGGCTTCCTCCGGCCATCGAGGCGGCGATGCCTAAGGCGTGGCGGGTCTGCAGCAGTGTAAGCTGCCGAAGCCGCGCCACCGCCGCCGTTGCCCCGATGATCCCCACAGTACTGGTGGCGTGCCAGCCGTTGGCCCAGTGGGCCCGGACGGGCAATCCGGCCGAAACGGCGCACATGATCTGGTGTCCGATGACGTAGGCGTCGAGGATGTCGCGCCCGGACGCGTCGGCGGCCTCGCCCGCCGCAAGGAGCGCCGGGATGAGAACCACACTGGGATGGCCGTTGGTCTCAAATAAATGATCGTCGTAGTCATCGGCGTGCCCCGCCGTGGCGTTCAGGAGGGCGGCGACGTGTGCCGGCGCCAGCTCTCCCGTGGCCAGGACGGTGGCCCCGTGGATGCCGTTCGCGGGGACCAGGACTGACTCCATTAGTGCGGTGGAGGCGATGTCATGGGATCCGAGAAGTGCGACGGCCACCGTATCCACCAGTGCACGGGTTGCCATGTGCCGCGCAGCATCGGTGATCTCAGCCGATTCGGTGCAGATCGCGAATTCGGCGATGGCCCTTGTAATCTTTGGCGTTTCGTTCATTAGCTCGAAGCTCCTGTCAGGGCGGGGGCGGACCGAAGTTGGCTGACCGCGTTGGACATTAAGCGTGACTGGGCGGACAGAAGTAGGGTTGCGCCCCGCTCGATTGCCGTGGTGGTCTGTTCCGGGGTGCTGGCGGACATGCCCACAGCTTTGCCGGCTGCCCGGGAACGGGTCACAATGTCCCGAATGACGTCCTGGACTCTCTCGTCGAGGACCTCTCCCGGGATTCCTAGGCTCGCGGAGAGGTCGAATGCTCCCACGAAGATTGCGTCGATGGATTCGGCTGCCAGGATGTCATCGAGGACGGCGACTGCTTCCATGCTCTCGATGTGGACGATCAGGGCAACGCTGTCATGGGAATCCTTTATGAGCTGCGCGTAACCGCCGGCATAGTGGCCGAACCTGCTGTTCCGACAACGGCCCAGGCCGCGGTGCCCGTCAGGAGCGAACTGGCAGGCCGTGACGACGTCGTCGACGTCCTGCCGGGACTTGACATGCGCGATCTGCAAAGCTGCGACTCCGGCGTCGAGGTACTTGCCGATACTGTCCGGGTCCGCGTTGGTCTTCACCACGAGGGCTCCGCCGCCTGCCTTGCAGGCCCGGGCCAGTTCAACTATTTGCGGTCCGGTTACGGCCGTGTGCTCAGTGTCGACGGCCACCGCATCGACGCCCAGCTCTGAAAGGAACTCCGCGGCGGAAGGATCCGGGAAGTCAAGGGTGGTGACGAACACCGGAGTTCCGGCGAGGAGGCGGGATCGGAACGCGCTCGCGCTCATGACTGGTCGGAGTCACGGAACGGGTGCAGCGGGAGGCCGGCGGCGGGCCAGTCTGCCTCAAGGACCTGGCCGTTGTCGGAATCCGTCACGGCCAGTTTTCCAGAGGACGAGATGGCGACGTTGGTGTACTTCTGGCCGTCCCCAATCTTGATGACGTCCAGCAGTGTGCCCTCCGGGTTGTATACCTGGAGGTCACCGGGAGCCGTGCCAGTGATTGCGCCGATGACGAGGTTGCCATCGACGTCCCACGCGAATCCGTCGGGACGTCCGTGGTCGAGTTGGACATGAATTTCGGGTTTCCCGAGGCGTTCGCCGGGGGTGAAGGGAAAGCGCAGGATTCGCCTTTCATCCCCCTGGGCTACGAAAATGCTGTCATTATCAGCGCTGAAGCCGATGCCGTTAGGGAACCAGTCAACGGAGAGCAGGAGTTCCGCTTCGCCGGTATTGACGTCGACGCGCCACAGGCGGCCATCATCGCGCCGGGGCCGGCGCATGGGGTCGGTGACGTACAGGAAGCCGTCAGGACCGAAGCAAAGATCGTTAGGGTAGATCGGGTCGGTGGTGACTGTGACCACTGTGCCATCGGGGTGAATGGCCTGAACGCCTCCGCTGACGCCTTCCTCGCGTTTGGCTGGCCACTGGCCGCCGTTCTGTGCCACATAAATGATGCCGTCCGGGCCTTCTGCGGCGCCGTTGGGTCCCGCTCCGGTCCGTCCGAGCACTTGCGTTGTGCCGTTAGCTGTCTCGTACACGACACCCTGGTCGATGGAGACGAAGACCAGGCTTCCGCGCTGGGTGTAAACAGGGCCTTCGGTGAAGCCAACACCGGTGGCAACGGTCTGAAATTCCATGGGTAATCCTCGGGGTAATTTGGGGCTATCAAGCAGGGATTCATCCCTGTGACGAAGCTGACAAAACAACCGTAAGTCCGAGCAATACATCGAAACAACAGATTGGAAGCGATCAATCGATCGAAAATTCCGGATGATGGCCTAGGGCGCCATCTGGCCACTCTTGAACTTTCGGGCCAAGTCAATGGCCGCCTTTACTGCTGGCGTATCGCCTTCCGGCGACCAAGCCATATGCAGGGCAATCTTAGGCAACGGGCCTCTCAGCGGAACAAAAACAACATCCCGGCGCGGGGCGAAACGGAAGGAATCCGGCTGGACCGAAACGCCGAGCCCCGAGGCAATGAGGGCGAGCTGGGTAGCCATATCATGGCTCTCAATAATGCGGCGCGGGCTGCACCCATGGCGGTAGCAGGTGGCTATGAGAACGTCATAAAGGTCCGGGTTGGAGATTCGCGGCCAGTAAACAAAGTCTTCGCCATCGAGATCCTGGATCTCAAGGAATTCCGCGCCTGCATGCTTGTGGGTCGTGGGAAGCAGGGCCGTCAGCGGCTCCTCCAGTATCTTCTCCAACCGGACGCCCCGCACATGCTGGACGCTGCGCACAAAACCCAAATCGATCTGCCCCTGCGACAACTGGCGAAGCTGAACGGCTGTGCTCATGGACGCGATGGTGATTTCGAGATCAGGGCTCTGGCGCCGCAACTCTTTCAACAGGTGCGGTACCAGGTAGTTCATCGCAGGTCCCACGGCACCGATACGCAAGGTTCCTTGCCGCCCGGATGCCACCGCCAAAACCTGGCTCTCTACCCGTTCCAGCTCGTCCATTAACCGTCTGGAACCCTCCAGGAGGGCCTGTCCTGCCGCCGTAAGCTGCACAGACCTGCTCGTGCGGGACAGCAATTCAGTACCGAAATGCGCTTCCAGTGCCCGGACCTGATCACTGACCGTCGACTGTGACACGCCCAGGTGCCGCGCGGCCTTTCCGAAGTGCAGATCCTCAGCGACAGCCGAAAATACCCGTAACTGCTTGAATTCCATGGTCCTGAGCCTATCTATCCCGGGCCGTGATGACCTGCGCCATCAATTCGGTGTTGGTTCCCGGGCGGAGTCTGCTGCTTCAGGTGCTTCGGCATGGCGGGCAGTCTCGGGCTCGAGGCGGTTCCCGTGCGCTGGAGGCTTCCGGACAGCGCTAGAACATGCCGTAATGCGGCCGCACCCGGTACCCGGACGACTTCGCGAAAAGCGCCCTTGGTTCCACAGCGTCAGCTTCGATCCAGAGGATGGTGGAATCGGCGGAGGCCTGGCTCACCTTGCCCACGCGGACAAGGCTGCCATTCAGCCGTACCTCAACGATGCCGCCCACCAACTGGGCCCAATCCTCCCTGTCCCCGGCCGGGGCAACGGGGAAGGTCGGGCTCATGCCGGGCGCCGCACGCCTGAGGCGTCCTCCGGCGATTCCTCAAGTTCGGCAAGGATCTGCGCCGTATGCTCACCGATCCCAGGGACAGGCCCCATACGGAACCCGGCCTCGCGGGAAGTAACGGGGGGAATCAGGCTGCGCACCGGCCCTACCGGGGATTCGACGTCGCGCCAGCGGTTCCGATCGACAAGTTGGGGGTGCGCCGAAAAGCCATGCATGTCCCGGAGTTGCGCATTGGCGATATTTGCGGCATCGAGCCGGGCGACGGCGTCGTCCGTAGCCTGTCCCCCAAGCACAGCATCAATCGCAGCATGCAGCTCGGGGCGGTTTTCCACCCGCAGGGTGTTGGTGCTGAAACGCGGGTCCGCCGACAACCCCGGCTGGGCCAGGACCTCGGCGCAGAAGGCCGCCCATTCCCGCTCGTTCTGGATGCCGAAGAACACGGTGCCGTCGGCCGTGGCAAACGGACCGTACGGTGCGATGCTCGCGTGCTGCGCCCCACTGCTGACCGGAGGAGCACCGCCGTACTCCGCGTAGAAGTACGGTTGGCTCATCCATTCACCCAGGGCCTCCAGCATGGATATCTCCACCACGTCGCCGCGGCCGGTGGTGGCCCGGTGCAGCAGGGAGGTCAGGACACCCGTGTAGGCGTACATGCCAGCAGCGATATCCGCGATGGACACCCCCACCTTGGCCGGGGCATCCGGCTTACCGGTGACGCTGAGCAGCCCGGCCTCGCATTGAATGAGGAGGTCGTACGCCTTCTTCTGTTCGTGGGAACCGCCCCGTCCATAGCCGGAAATTGAGACGTGGACCAGCTTCGGGTTCAGCGCCAGGGCATCGTCCGGACCCAGTCCCAGCCGTTCAACGGCACCCGGGGCCAGATTCTGGACCAGCACGTCGGCGCGGGACACGAGTTCCTTGAGCGCCCGCATCCCCTCAACGGACTTAAGGTCCAGGACGATGCTTTCCTTGCCGCGGTTCAACCACACGAAGTAGCTGGACATCCCGTGGACCTTGCGGTCATAGCCGCGCGCGAAGTCACCGGTGTCGCGTTCCACCTTGATGACGCGCGCGCCAAGGTCCGCCAGTTGGCGGGTTGCGAAGGGCGCTGCCACCGCCTGTTCCAGTGAGACGACGGTGAGGCCTTCCAGCGGGAGCTTAGCCATTGGCCCCACCCCGTACCTGCTGCAGGATCCGCCTGGCGCGTTCTGTCACGGGCCGGTCGATCATTTGCCCGTCCACCTGCGCGGCGCCACCTTCGGCACCGATCACCAGGCGGGCCCACTCGATCTCTGACTCCGTTGGCAGGAACGCCGTGGTCACGGCAGCAATCTGGGCAGGGTGGATGCACAGCTTTCCGCCGAACCCGAAATCGCGGGCGAGCCTTGCCGAAGCCGCAACAGTGTCCTCGTTCCGGATCTCCGTAGAGGGTGTATCCAGCGGCGCCGCGATGCCCGCGGCTCTCGAGGCAAGGACCAGCCCTGAACGCGCGTGGTCAAGGAAGCGGTCACCGCTGTTGGCATTGACGTCGAGGGAGAAATCGATGGCGCCGAACGCGAGCCGGGTCACGCCAGGAACCTGTGCCAGGGCCAGGGCGTTGATGAGGCCCAGCGCCGATTCGACCAGCGGCACCAGGGCAAGGTCCGCCGGGAGTGAGGCGCCGAGCCCGGCGAGCGCAGCGGGCTCCTCGGCCTTGGGAACCACAAGTCCCAACAGGCCGTGGTGCTGCAACCCGGTGAGCGCCAGCAGCGCCGCGACCTCGGCACTGAAGGTAGGCGAGTCCACCGGATTCACCCGGACCAGGGCACGCACGCCGCCGCGCGCCAACGCGTCCACTGTTGACGCCAAAGCCAGTGGCTTGTCCGCCGCCGCTACCGCGTCTTCCAGGTCAATGATGACGACGTCGGCGCCCGAGCCGGCGGCCTTGGCAAACCTCTCGGGACGGTCACCGGGGACAAATAGAACGGTGACGGCCGCGGAAACCATCTCCTGGCCGGTCACCTCAGCCGTCAGCCCTGCTGCCGCTGTGGCCTCCGGCGCCGTCACTGGAAGTCCTCCGCAGCCGGCAGCGTGGACTCGTCCGGGCGTGCGGACTCGACGCCGGGAAGATGGCCCTGCCGGTACACCATAAAGGTGCGCCGGTAGCTGATGACGATCTTGCCGTCCTGGTTGTAACCCTCGGTGGCCACGGTCACGAGGCCCAGGTTGGGCCGGGACTTTGACTCCCTGACAGCCAGCACCTTGGACCGGGAATAGATGGTGTCACCCTCGAAGACAGGGTTGGGCATCCGGACCTCATCCCAGCCCATGTTGGCAAAAACGTTCATGGAGAGGTCAATGGTGGATTGTCCGGTGACGAGCGCCAGCGTCAGCGTCGAGTTGACCAAGGGCAAGCCAAACTCGGTGGCCTTGGCGAAGTTCCTGTCGACATGCGTCTTGGCGACGTTCTGCGTCATCAGGGTGAAGCTGTGGTTGTCAGCTTCCGTGACGGTCTTGCCGAACGGGTGGTAATAGAGGTCCCCTACCGTGAAGTCTTCAAAGAGCCGGCCGGTCCACCCCGGCACTAGGCGGGTGTGGCCCGCAGGGGGTTGCGGCTTGGTTTCAGTCATGAGTTGTCTCCTTCGACCAGCTTTACGACGTCAGCATCGCAAATATATTTTGTACTAGACCAAGGATTCCCGCCGCACGCCCCATATGTCAAGGTTCCTACCAGGGATCTCTTCACCAAGAAATCTCCAAAACCCCTTGTCGAAGCCACAATATATTTTGTATTCTGGAATCCGGGCTACCAACGACGACCTAGCCATCCACCCCAAGGAGCACCCAATGACACTTGAAACCACTGTTGAGCAACTGCGGGAAAAGACCCGCGCCCTCTGCACCCTCTTCCCGGACGAGTACTGGCGTGAAACAGACCGCAACCGCCGGTACCCGCAGGAGTTCGTGGACAAGCTGACCAAGGAAGGGCTCCTGGCAGCGCTGATCCCCACCGAGTACGGCGGCCTTGGTGTCGGCCTTACCGAGGCCAGCGTGATTATGGAGGAGATCAACAAGTCCGGCGGCCACTCCGCTGCGTGCCACGCGCAGATGTACACCATGGGTGCCCTTCTTCGGCACGGCAACGAGCAGCAGAAGGACGCCTACCTTCCGGCAATTGCTTCGGGGGACCTCCGCCTGCAGGCGTTCTCCATCACCGAGGATGCTGCCGGTTCGGACACCACCAGCATCAAAACCGCTGCGGTCAAGGACGGGGACGACTATGTGATCACCGGCCACAAGAGCTGGACCAGTCGGATCGACGAATCAGACCTTCTCTTTGTCCTGGCCCGCACATCCGGGAAGCCCGAGGGCAAAGGCACCGACAAGACCCACGGCCTGACTCTCTTCCTCGTGGACCTGCGCCAGGTGCGTGCCGAACAGCCGGAGACCCTCGAGGTGGTCAAGGTGCGCACGATGTTCAACTACGCCACCAACCAGATCCACTACCACGGCATGCGCGTGCCGGCGTCGGCTGTCATCGGCGAAGTTGGCAAGGGCTTCCGCTACGTCATCGACGGCTGGAACGCCGAACGCATCCTCCTCGCATCCGAGGCAGTGGGGGACGGCTACTGGTTCACCACCCGGGCCGTCGAGTACGCCAACAGCCGCAGCGTCTTCGGCCGCACCATCGGCACCAACCAGGGCGTGCAGTTCCCCATCACGGACGCCTACATGAAGGTACGGGCAGCTGACATGATGCGCTATGAGGCAGCACGGCTCTTCGACGCCGGCGAACCCTGCGGTGCCGAGGCCAACATGGCCAAGCACCTCGCGTCCGAGGCAAGCTGGGCCGCCGCCAATGCGTGCCTGGACACCCATGGCGGCTATGGCTTTGTGGACGAGTACGACGTCGAGCGGAAGTTCCGCGAAACACGCATGTTCCAGGTGGCTCCCGTCAACAACAACATGATCAAGTCGTTCGTTGCCACCAAAGTGCTGGGCCTGCCGCGTTCCTACTAGGCACGCATGGCCGCACAGGGCAGCGGGCTATGGGATGAGGCGGGCGGACGGCCACCTTCCGGCATCAATCAGGCCAAGAACAGTCTCCTCAAGGAGCTCGGCGACCATCCGGACAGCACTCGTGGAGCGGACGCTGGTGGGCTTGGCCAGCACGATCCTTCGCGGGATTACTGGATCGATGATGGGAGCCGCGTTCAGCGTGCCACCCGCCGCTTCATCCGCCACCATAATGCCCGGCAGCACCGTCCACCCAACACCGCCCTGCACGAGCTGCTTCTGGACACCTGCATCATTTGTTTCCACGGCAATGTCCAGCGAGAGCCCCACTCGCGCCGCGACTCCTTCAACGAGCGAGCGGATGGCGTGCGGCGAACTCGGCATCACCAGGGGCCGCTTCAACAACTCGCGGAAGTCCACACCTTCAACACCGACGTGGCCAGCCCCTGGTGGTGCCACGGCCCAAAGGTCCTCCTCCAGCAGCGGTTTCACATCCAGGGCGGCTGCCGGCGGCTGGTTGTAGGTGAGGGCAATGTCCACGTCCCCGGCCTCAAGCCAGCGGCTGAGGTGGCCCCCGTACCCGGTGACCACCCTGAGCCGGACGCCGGGGTGCCGTTCCGTTACTGCCAAAACCAGGGGCACCGCAAGCAATGCGGCGGTGCTTGCCAGAAGACCCACAGTGACGATTCCATACAGGCCGGCCCCCGAGGAACGGGCCTCCTCCCGCGCACGGTCCAGCTCACTGAGGGCCCTTCGGGCGCGTTCGATGACCTGGATGCCGACCTCCGTGGGGCGCATCCCTGCCCTGCTGCGGTCAAAGAGTGTTGCTCCAAGCTCGGTTTCCAGGTTGTGGATTTGCCGTGTGACGGCAGGTTGCACGACGTGCAGGAGTTCCGCGGCCCGCGTGACACTTCCTGTGTCAGCCACAGCCAGCAGTGCTTGGAGTTGCCGCATCTCCATGGTTTTTCTCCGCCCTGAAGCCTTTCGTTGGCCATCTGACCAGCTGCAAGTCTCCCGATCAACCTATGACATATGTCCATCACAGGAAAGTATTGGTAGCCATCTTCCATAACGTGGACGATGGAATGAATCCGTTAGGGTGCCGACGCAGTCAACGCCGGCCTGGCACCTGACACCCGTGAACTGCGAAAGATGACGATGATGCTCAACGCAACCACCCCTGATTCAAACCCCGCCGAGTCCGGCTCCAATACCGGCAGCGCAGCAGGCGTTGATATCCGACGCCCGCTCCGTGGGCGCTCAGCAGCGATGGCCCGGAATATGGAGGCCAGCCTGGCGGTCCCTACCGCGTCAACCATCCGGACATTCGAGGTGTCCGCGTTGATGCAGTGGCGCGAACGGCTGCGGGCCGAAGGCTTCAATGTCCCCATAGCAGCCGTCCTGGCCACAGCAATGGCGAAGGCAGCCCAGGGCCCGGTGCCGGCAGTGCGTCGCAGGATCGAGGCTGCAGACAAGGACCTGGTCATGGTCGAAGAAGCAACAGTGAACCTCGGCGTCGCCGTGGATGTTGAGACGCCGGCCGGCCACTCGATCATGGTCCCCGTGATCCGTGACGCCGCGAGCCTTTCCTTCCCCGCCTTCGTCGGCCGCCTCGGTGAGCTGTCGCAGGCATGCCGGGCCGGGACCGTCGCCGTATCAGACCTCCGGGGCGCAACTCTGATCCTGACAAGCACCGGCCGGTTCGGATCCACCACCGGCGTCCCCCTGCTGCCGGCAGGCCCGGGAATCATCGTGGCAGCAGGGGCCATCGGCATCCCTGCCGGGCTGGAGACGCTGGCCCGCACCCAGCATGTCGATCCCGTACTCACCCTGTCCTCAACCTACGACCACCGCGCCATCCAAGGGGCAGACTCCGGACTCTTCCTGGGGACCGTCGAGAAGCTGTTGCGGTCGGCGGAATTCCTCGCGGAACTTGAGGATGAACTCCGCGGTACACCTGCCGCTGATGTGCTGCTGGATCTTCCCGCCCAGCCAGGGTCGGAACACGATGACATCAGGTTGGCCGAGTACGAAAGCTCTGCAAGCACCGCCGTCGCCAGGCTGGAACCCGTGCGTGCACGCGACGAGGGATCCTGGCTTCCCGAGGGCGTCGAAGTGGAGTACAGCCATCTCTCTGACCCTGAGTCCCGGCAGTGGCTTGCCGAGCTCCTCCGCAATGGGACGCCGTCGCCCGCTTCCTCCCGCCGCCTTCAGGCGCTGCGGCTTGCCACCGAGCTCGATGTCTTCGAGGCGTATCTCCAGACCCAGTTCCTTGGCCAGAAAACGCTGTCAGTCCAAGGCCTTGAAGCGACAGTCCTCGCCCTCGCGGAAATGACCGGCCACGCGGCGGAGGCGGGCTATACGGATGCCGTCCTGGGCATGGCCCACCGCGGCCGCCTGAGCATTATGGCCCACGTCCTGAACTGGCCGGCTGAGCGTATCCTTGCCGAGTTCCTGCCCACGGCGCGTGCCACAGCCAAGGCCCCCGTGGGCGACGTCCGCCAGCACCTCGGCGGCGAAGGCAGGTTCGACGACGTGGACGGCGCGTCCATCAACGTCACGCTCGAACAGAACCCCAGCCACCTGGAGTTTGTGTCACCGGTTGCGCTTGGTGCAGTCCGGGCCAAGCAGGACCGGCTTGTTGCAGACGGAGAAAGCAGGGAACAGGCCCGGCGCCGTGTCCTTCCGGTCCTCCTTCACGGCGACGCTGCGTTCACCGGCCAGGGCGTGGTGTACGAGACGCTGAACCTGCAGAACCTGGCACCGTATGACGTGGGCGGCAGCATCCACATCGTTCAGGACAACCGCCTCGGTTTCACGGCCACGCCGTTCCAGCTGCGCTCCACACTGTGGCCCTCCGACGTCGTCAAGGGTTTCGACGTGCCTGTCATCCACACCGATGCAGACGACATCGACGCCAACCTGGTGGCCGCCAGGATTGCCTTCGACTACCGCGAGCGCTTCGGCAAGGACATCATCATCCACGTGCTGGGTTACCGCCGGCATGGGCACAACGAAACGGACGAGCCGCGCTATACGCAGCCTGTCTACTACGCCGATATCGACGAGCACCCGCCAGTGCACGAGATCTACGCCGCCCGGCTCGAGGCTTCCGGCCTGGTCCCGGCTGATTACGTGGAAACCACCAAGACTGCGGCGCGGACTGCCCTGGTCCAGGCACTGGAAAAGGCCAGGACCTTCGACCTGGAGACTGTGGTCAACCAGGAGCTGTCCCCGCGCCCGTCAGTGCGGGCTGCCTTGGAAACCGCACCGGCTGACTGGGCACTACAGGTACTGGACCTGGCGGAACAGGACCGCGACGGTTTCGCGATCCACCCGAAGCTGATGCGCCAATTCTCCAAACGGCGGTCCACCCGCGCCCAGGACGCGATGGTTGACTGGGGGCAGGCAGAACTGCTGGCCCTGAAGCTGATTAACGAAGCCGGCGTGCCTGTCCGGCTTACGGGCGAGGACGTTGAGCGCGGAACCTTCAGCCACCGGCACATCGTGGTCCACGATGCCGCTACCGGCGACAAGGCCGAGCGGCTGGCCTTCGACAAAGCCCCGTTCCTCGTAGCCAACACACCGCTGACCGAGGTAGCGACTGTCGGTTTCGAGTACGGCTATGGCAGGACGAACACGGACTCCCTGCAGATCTGGGAGGCGCAGTTCGGTGACTTCGTCAACGTCGCCCAGGTAATGTTTGACCAGTTCATTATGGCCGGCCACGACAAATGGGGCCGTGACAGCAGGCTCGTCATTCTCCTGCCCCACGGCTGGGAGGGCGCCGGACCCGAGCACTCCTCGGCCAGGTTGGAGCGTTTCCTCCAGCTCGCGGCCAAGGACAACTCACGCATCATGATCCCCACCACCGCTGCCCAGTACTTCGCTGCCCTCGTTGGAGCAGCAGCCTCGGATGACCCGCGTCCGCATGTCATCTTCACGCCGAAGTCGCTCCTCCGGGCAGAGTCGGCGAAGTCGCCGGTGGCGGACTTCGCACCCGTCCGCTTCAGGTCTGTCATTGCCGACGGCGCCGCCAGCGACCAGACGCGCCGGCTGCTGCTGTGCTCCGGCAAGGTGGGGGTGGAAATCAAGGACCGCCTCGGCGAGGGCGTGCGGCTCCTGCGGATCGAAGGCCTTTACCCCTTCCCGCAGGAGGAGATCCTGCGGGAAGTGGCTGCCGCGTCCAACCTGGAGGAAATTGTCTGGGTCCAGGAGGAGCCGGAGAACATGGGCGCCTGGACCTACGTGCTTCCCAAGCTGCTGAAGCTGGGACTGGGCAAGTTCTCACTGGGTTACGTCGGCAGGCCGGAAGCGGCGTCCCCCGCCGAAGGGTACTCGGCGCAGCACAAGGTGGCGCAGGAGCGGCTTCTCGCTACGGCAGCCCGGGCCGGGGAAGTGGACTACCGAATCAGCTGAAGCGGGGCCTAGAGTAACGGACAGGCGCGTGGGCGGTGCAGGCTTGCCTGCACCGCCCACGCTATTGAGAGGAATCAAGGGGATGCGCATTGGAGTCGTCGAGGATGATGACGGTGTTGCCGGCGCCCTGATGGATGCGCTGGCGGCCAACCGCATCGCCGCGGCACGTATGTCCCGCGGCGGCGATGTCCTGACGCGACACCCGGAATTCGACCTTGTCCTTCTTGACCTGGGCCTGCCGGACATGGACGGAATCGAGGTCCTGCGCAACCTCCGGCAGGTCTCAGCCGTTCCGGTCATCATCCTCACCGCCCGCGACGACGAACGCTCCGTGGTCCGGGGCCTGCGAAACGGGGCTGACGACTACCTGGTCAAGCCTGCCCGGATGACCGAGCTGCTCGCCCGGATTGAAGCCATCCGCCGGCGTTCAATCCGGGCCCGGGAATCCACATCGACGGTCCGCCGGTTCGGAGACCTGGCTGTTGACCTTGCCGCGCGGGAACTTACGGTGGCGGGCACACCCGTCCCGTTGACCACCAAGGAATTCGAACTGCTCGCCGCGCTGGTGGACAATCCGGGAACTGCGGTCAGCCGTCAGCAGTTGATGGACCAGGTCTGGGGCGATGCGTTTGTGTCGGTATCGAAGTCCCTGGATGTCCACATGACGGCACTCCGGGCCAAGCTCGGCCGGCCGCCCCGGATCGAAACGATCCGGGGCTTCGGCTACCGCTGGATCGGCTAGCGCTTGCGTAGCCGCCTCCTCCTGGTCCTGGCGATCCTGGGAGCCGTCGTCGTCGCAGCCTTTGCCGTCCCGCTGGCGGTCTCGACAGCTGATGCGCGGACCCGGGAGTTTGTCCTCAGCCGGGACGCGGACCTTCAGCGCTTCGCGGACCTTGCTGACGGTTATGCCAGGAATGGAAGCCCCGGGCTCCTCTTTGAAGAAGCGGGTGCTTACCACGCCCTTTACGGGGAAGCATTGGCTGTGGTCTCAACCAGGGGCGCGGCGCCACACGCTGTGGGAACAAACCTGGATGATCCCGCTGTTTCGTCCGCCACCGAACGTGCCCTCAGGAACGAACGGTCTTCCGCAGTCGAGCTGCTGACTCCGTGGAGCCCTGGCACGGTTGTCTTTGCCAAACCCATCGGAACAGGCGCGCAAGTTAACGGGGCGGTGGTAATCGTCGCTTCCACAGCATCCGCGCGCAACCACATCCTGCTGGCTTGGGCAATCATCACCGCAGGCTCGCTGGCAGCGGTGATCGGATTTGGCGTCCTCGCACTGTGGGTCAGCCGATGGGTGCTTCGGCCGCTCGAGGAAGTAAGTGCCCGAATGCAGCTGTTGACAAAGAGCCTTCCCTTTGTGGCGCTCGGCAGCGGGACCACGGATGCTCCGCCGGCAGCGGGCAGGACGGGGCCGCCGGAGTTGCGCGCGCTCTCGGCCGCTTTCGAGACGATGGACAGCGCAGTCCACACGTCGGCGGAGGCGCAGCGCAGGCTGGTGGCCGACACCGCCCACCAGCTCCGGAACCCACTTGCAGCATTGCAACTGCGGCTGGACACACTGGGCCCCCGGGTGCAGCCGGAAGGCAAGACAAGCCACGAGCGCGCCATCGGCGAGGCTGTCCGCCTTGAAGAGATCCTCGATGACCTGTTGGCCTTGTCCGTTGCTGAAGTGCGCCGGACCAAAAGTACGGAGGACGCCTCCTGCACGCCCCGCCTGGTTGCCGTCGAAAGGGCCGACTTCTGGCACGACACGGCCGCAGCATCCGGTATCGAGTTCCGCGTCGAGGAGGACTCCGACGACGTGGAAGCACGCATTGGGACAGGTGACCTGGAACAAATCCTGGACGTGCTCTTCGACAACGCCTGCAAGTACGCGGGCCCCGGAACCACAGTTCAAATTTCGACGGTCAAAAGACCGGTTCCCGGCAAGGACGCAGGCTGGCAGACGGAGGTCACCGTGTCCGACAACGGAGCGGGAGTGAACCCCAAGGAGCTGGAGCTTATTACCCGAAGGTTCTACCGCGGCAGCGCTCCCGAAGCCGGTGAGCGTCCCGCGGGCACCGGCCTGGGCCTGTCCATCGTGGAGGCCCTCGTGGAAAGCAACGGCGGCGAGCTGGTCATCCGGGAAACGCCGGGTGGCGGCCTGACTTTCGTGATGTCCTTCGCGGCCCCCGCCGGTGAGGAGGCGAGGAGATGACACCCCAACCAGGTGCCCATCCCCTGGTGTCCCGACGGCGGTTGCTCGCCGGCATCGCGACGGTCGCCGCGGGTATGACTCTCAACGGCTGCCGGCAGGATGCGCGCACGTATAGCCTTGGCACCGCCGAGAACCGGGGCTTCTTCTTCGACTTCGGGCAATCACTGACGGCCGCCGTCGCCCGTTCAGATGCGGGGTTCACCCTTAATCCACTTATAACGGGCGGGTCGGTCGAGAACATACCGGACATCATTGCCGGCCGGCTTGATCTTGCGCTGGCCCTGGCCGATGTGGCCGCGACAGAACGGGACAACCTGCGGGCTGTTGGCCGGGTCTACCTGAACTACCTCCAGCTCGCAGTCCCGGCCGATTCCCCCATCCGCATACTGGACGACCTGCGCGGACGCACCATCAGCCTGGGCGCCAGCTCGGCGACCACCCGGGCAGGCGGCCTGCTGCTTCAGGCGGGCGGCCTCAGCGAATCCGATGTGGAGGTTCGGGCGGTTCCCATCACGGCAGTCCTGGAGGCACTGGCCAGCGGCGAAGTGGAA
This sequence comes from Pseudarthrobacter sp. NPDC058329, assembly GCF_042879835.1. Taxonomy (NCBI): domain Bacteria; kingdom Bacillati; phylum Actinomycetota; class Actinomycetes; order Micrococcales; family Micrococcaceae; genus Pseudarthrobacter; species Pseudarthrobacter sp. NPDC058329. The sequence continues at coordinate 98,981 of NZ_JBHVZR010000012.1, read as the reverse complement.
GCCGCTTTGTTCGCCGGCGGCGTCCCGCACCCGGCAGTGGACATCAGCAGCGGGCGCGGCCCGGCCAGCGGAATCCGCCTGATCGACCTGTCGGGTTACCTGCCGGCCCTGCAAGCGGAATACGGGGCGGTGTACCAGCAGGTCCGGCTGCCCATCGGCCTCTATGGCGCGAGGGAGGAGGTCGGTTCCATCGGCATCGCCAGTCTCCTGCTGGCCCGGGCAGACCTGCCTGACGACGTTGTGGGCAAGATCGTTGATGTCCTCATCAACAGGTCCGCCGAGCTCGTTCCCCCGGGAACCGTGGGTGTGCAGTACCTGGACACCCGTTCGCTGATCTATACCTCTGGGGTTCCGCTGCATCCCGGGGCAGCCGCAGCCTACCGCGGCCACCACCGATAGCCGTCATGGATGCCGTAATTTGGATACAACAGACCAGAGAAAGAAAGAACCATGACTGAGCGCAAACGAGTTCGCCCGCAACTGAGCGATGAAGCGTCCTCCTACATCCGCGCCCTGATCATGTCCGGGAGCCTCCGGCCCGGCACCCAAGTGCGGCCGGAGGTCCTGGGTGAAGCCCTGCAGATCTCCACAACTCCGGTCCGGGAAGCGCTGCAGTCCCTGCGCGTGGAGGGGTTCCTGGAACTCGTCCCCCGCAAGGGCTTCCAGGTGGCGCCGCTGACAGGGAAGGACATCCGCGATATCTTCCGGGTCCAGGCCCTGATCGGCGGTGAATTGGCAGCCCGGGCTACATTGAACGCGTCAGACAGCGATATCGCCGAACTCGAGGCCCTTCATCACGAGCTGATCGCCGCTGCGGCCCGGCGCGACGAAGTTGTCCTTGAGGAAAAGAACCACGCTTTCCACCGTGAGATCAACCTCCTCGCCGATTCCCGAAAAATCATCTGGGTGATGGGCCTGGTGACCCGCTACGTGCCCCGCCGCTTCTACTCGAACATCCAGGGCTGGCCCCAAGCCACTGTTGATGACCATTCCAAACTCCTGGAGGCTATCCGCTCCAAGGACGCTGATACCGCCCGGCAGGAAATGGAAGAGCACATCATGCACTCCGGTGAGCTGCTCGCGGCCCACTTCGATGATCGCGTGGCGGAATCCGAAAAGTCCGACGAAGCCCCTGGCAAGGCACAGGGACTCGCCCGGGTGTAGCCCCCGTCACAACAACCCTAAGGGAGTCCTAAGAATTCACCGTTTCTATTTCCGCGGGCGGTGATGTGAGACACATTTGAACTAGTTCCAGGGCGCAAGACCCGAACACGAGGCCAACGGCAGCAGAACGCCGGCGGCACCGGCCAAGAACAAGGGAGTTCAAATGAACACGCAACAAGCTTCGGTGCCGGCGGCAAAGCCGCGGTGGTCAGCAATGTGGTCAAGGGATGCCTGGGCAACCTGATCGAATGGTACGACTGGTTCGTCTACGCCTCGTTCAGCATCTACTTCGCCGCCGAATTCTTCCCGGCAGGCAACGCGACGGTGCAGCTGCTCTCCACGGCCGCCGTCTTCGCCGTCGGATTCCTGATGCGGCCCCTGGGCGGCTGGATCCTGGGCATGTACGCTGACCGGCACGGCCGCCGCAATGCCCTCGCCGTTTCCGTGCTGCTGATGAGCGCAGGATCGCTGGCCATCGGCCTCACGCCGTCGTTCGAGACGATCGGGATCATGGCCCCGATCATCCTCGTTGTGGCACGGCTCCTCCAGGGCCTCAGCGTTGGCGGCGAATTCGGGTCCAGCGCCACGTACCTGTCAGAGGTGGCCACACCCGGCAAGCGCGGGTTCTTCTCCAGCTTCCAGTACGTGTCCATCATCATCGGCCAGCTCTCTGCCCTCCTTGTGATGATCCTGCTGCAGCGGGTCCTGACTCCCGAGCAGATGGGCGAGTGGGGCTGGCGTGTACCGTTCATCATCGGCGCCGTGGCCGGGCTTGGCGTGATGATCCTGCGCCGGAGCATGGACGAGTCCGAGCACTACAAGATTGAAAAGGCACGCGAAGCTGCCGGCCTTGAAAACGGCACCAAGCCCGTCGGATCCCTTCGTGCCCTGCTGCAGTACCCCAAGCAGCTCGCGGCCGTGTTCGCCCTGGCCATCGGCGGCACCGTCTCCTTCTACGTCTACACCACCTACATGCAGAAATACATGGTCAACACCTCCGGCATCGCCAAGGAAGACGCCTCCGTCATCAGCTTCTTCGCCCTGCTGATCTTTATGTTCCTGCAGCCCATCGCCGGCGGCCTGTCCGACAAAATCGGACGCCGGAAGGTCATGCTCTTCTTCTCCATCGGCGGCACCATCATCACCGTCCCCGTCCTGACCCTCCTCGCCGAAACCACCAACGTCTTCGCCGCCTTCGGAATGATGATGCTCGGCCTGGTTTTCGTCTCCGGCTACACAGCCTGCGCCGCGATCGTCAAGGCGGAGATGTTCCCCACCCGGGTCCGGGCCCTGGGTGTCGGCCTCCCCCACGCCCTGGTCGCTGCAACCTTCGGCGGCACCGCGGAACCCGTCGCCCTCGCACTGAAGCAGGCCGGTATAGAGTCCTCCTTCTTCTGGTACGTGACGGCCTGCATCGCACTCACCCTTGTCGCTTCGATCATGGTCAAGGACCCCTCCAAGAACTCCATGCTCGAGGCGGACCTGAAAGTTACCGACGCCGAGAAGATCAGTGCTGAGCCGGTCCTTGCAACGTCGGCACGGAACGCTTCCTAGCACCAGGAGCGCGCTCCAAGACCAAGAGAACGTCCGACGGCGGGAGGCTCCCGCCGTCGGACGTTCCTCTTTGCCATCCAATAACCGCAGTTCACCCGGAGTTTCCCGTTCGTCTACCCGGGGGCGGCGACCAAGGCCAGGTCCTCCTCGATCGCTCCTGCCAGGGCACTGATGCTCACAGAAACGGCCTCATATCCCTCAGCCTGGGCGATGAGGGATATGAGTCCTTCTCCGGTGGGCCGGACGATGGCCAGGGCGCGGCCGTCGAAGGTGGTGTGCTGGTCCGCGGTGTACGTTTCCTCGGTATTCGGCCGGGCGCTTCCCAGAGCCTGAAGGACTGCCGGGCCCTCAACGGTTACCGTGATGCAGCTTTCCACGTGGGTGGCGGGCGTGCCGTCGGCGTCGCGGAGTTCCAGGGCAACGTAGCTGAGGTCGACACCATCGGCGACGATGATGTTCCGGTCCGGGACAGCTGTCAGCTCGATGGGTCCCGCAGTGCTGCGCAGGGCGGTGCGCGCCTGTTCAACGCCGCGGGAGTACGCGACGGCGGTCAGCTCACCGCGGTGGTAGTGGAGGTCGAAGACTGCCGTGAAGGAGTTGTCGGGGCCGGCCGGCGCCCTGCCGATGGTGCGGCTGTTGAGGAGGAGCTCAACTTCGTCCGCGCCGCTGTAGACCTCCACAGTGACCGGACTTCCCTCTGCGATGTCCCAGCTCCAGCTGGAGATGGAATCAGACCACGCCCATTGTCCGGTGCCACGTTCTGCGCCGTGATGTTCGGGGCGATGGACGGCGATGAAAGGCTCGCGGCGGAGCCCGAAGACAATTTCACGGTAGTACGAAGCCGGGCGCCGGTACCCGGTGATGTCGATGTCCCCGCACCAGGCCGCGATCCACGGGTAGGGGGCGCCGAAGTCTTTGTCGCCGGCGTAGCGGACTCGGCCGATGCCGGTTTCGCCCAGGTAGTCCCAGCCGGTCCATGTGTAGTCGCCGATCACGTGTGTATTCCCGGTGACGAGTTTCCAGTTCGCGGCGATCTGGCCGGGGTAGGTTTCGGTGCCGACGATGATGCGGTTGGGGAACAGTTCCTTGTCCAGCAGGTAGCGGCTGTCGCCGTAGTTCAGGCCGGCGACGTCGACGACTGCGTGGGACTCCGCGGTCTTTTCGGTCACCAGCGAGGATGCGCTGATGCGGCTCATGAACTCGGCGGCCTGGTTCATCATGTCGTTCACGCCCTGAGCTCCTGCGTCGCCTCCGTCGTGCCCGGCCGACGCCGCGGACGCGTCCTTGAGGGTGGAGACGAACCCGTTGATGCCGTTGGTGACATAGCGGGTACTGTCCAGGGAACGAATCTTCTCCGCGATCCTGCGGCCCCAGCCCGATCCCAGACCGGTGCCGGTTTCCGGGATTTCGTTGCCGATGGAGTAAAAAATCACGCTGGGGTGGTTGAAGTCCTTGGCCACCATGGCCTCGACGTCGCGTTCCCACCATTCCGGGAAGTTCAGGGAGTAGTCGAACGCCGATTTGCCCTCAGTCCAGACGTCGAAGGTCTCGTCCATGACCAGCATGCCGTGTTTGTCGCAGGCGTCCAGCATGGCCTGGCTGATGGGGTTGTGGGAGCTGCGGATCGAATTGAACCCGGCTGCTTTGAGGAGTTCGATGCGCCGTTCCTCGGCCCGGGCGATGGCTGCGGCTCCCAGGATGCCGTTGTCGTGGTGGATGCATGCCCCGCGGAGCTTGACGGATTCACCGTTGATTTGCAGCCCGGCGTCGGGGTCAAGCTGCAGGGAACGGATGCCAAAGAATGTGGCCTTTTCATCCACGGCGTCAGCGGCATCGCAGACCGCCGTTTCAGCGGTGTAAAGGTGCGGGGTATCCACGCTCCAGAGCCGCGGGGTGCGGACATAGAAGCGCTGGCGGACGACGGCGGTTTCCCCGGCTCGGACGGTGACAGGCGCCGTGCCGCTTGCTACCCCGGTTCCACCGGCGTCCCGAAGGTGCGTATCGACGTCGACGGTGGTGGTTGACAGGCCGGCGTTGCGGACAGTGGTGGCCACTTCGACGACGGCCCGCGCGGGGGTGATGTCCGGCGTTGTGATCCGAACCCCGTCCCCAGGGACGTGTACCGGGTTGGCCACTGTCAGGAAGACATCCCTGTGGATGCCGAGCCCGCTGTACCAGCGCGAGTCCTCATGCGCCCGCGCCTCCACACGGATCACGTTCTCCTGCCCGTACTTCAGGAAGGGATCCAGAACCACCTCAAAGGTCGAGTATCCGTAGGGGCGCTGCCCTGCGAAATCCCCGTTCACGAACACCATCGCATCCCGGTAAATGCCCTGGAACTCCACCGACACCCGCTTGCCCCGATGGCTCTCCGAAATGTCAAAGCTCTTCGAGTACTCGACCACCCCTCCCGGAAAATAGCCGCCGGGCGAGCCACTGCCGGATGCCGCAGAACGTTCCATACTCATCATGGCATCGTGCGGCAGAGTCACGGCTTCGCCGGCAGCAGCAGGCCCGGACACCTCAGCGAAAATACTGACTTTGGGCCGGACATTCCAGCCGTTGTTGAAGGACCTACGAGTCACTGCTTCCCTCTTTCGTGCCATACGTCAGTCGGACGACGACGAAGGGCGGCTCTTTGTTAGCGTTCACATTACGTCTTTGCGCCCACTTTGCAACCCGGAAAACCAAGCCGCGCCCGCATAAATGTGATCGATAAAAATCCATTGACATTAAAGTTATCGATCACCATACTTGTGTTACCGATCACTTTACTCTGGTCCCTCTACAGGTTTTGCTCATTGCGCAGCGCACTTTGAGGAACTGGCGTTCCCGTACTCCGCACACCTGAAGGACGTGCCGCTGCCACTCAGCCGTGGCAGGCCGCACCCGGCATCAAGTAACCGCCGGCGTCGAAGACGACGCCTCCCAGAAAGGTTCCCCATGAGCGATAATCCCACCCGCCGGAGCTACTTGAAGCTCTCGGCCGCCGTCGCAGCATCCGTCCTGGCGTTGTCCGGCTGTGCCGCCGGCGGCGCCCCCGGCGCAGAAGAAACAGGCCCCGTTACCCTCCGTTTCACCTGGTGGGGAGGCGACGCCCGGCAGAAAGCAACCGAGCAGGTCATCGAGGCCTTCGAAGCGGAAAACCCCAATATCACCGTGGTGGGTGAATACAGCGATTGGACCGGTTATTGGGACAAGCTCGCCACCCAGGTGGCCGCCAACGACGCGCCTGACATCATCCAGATGGACGAAAAGTATGTCCGCGAATACGGCGACCGCGGCGCCCTGCTGGACATGAAGAAGCTTAGCGGCCTGGACACCTCCGGCATTGAGCCGGAGACCCTCAAGAGCGGTGAGGTGGATGGCGAACTCGTGGGTCTGGTGACCGGCGTCGCCACGTTCTGCATCGCTGCCAACCCGGGCGTGCTTGCAGAGGCCGGCGTGGCACTCCCGGACGATACCACCTGGACATGGGAGGACTACAAGAAGATCGGCCAGCAGGTCAGCCAAAGCGGGGCCGGCACTGGCGTGGGCGTCCAGTACGGCGACCAGGACCTTTACATCTGGGCGCGCCAGCATGGCGACCGGCTTTACGACGACGAAGGCAAAGTGGTGATTAAGCCGCAAACTCTCGTCTCGTTCTGGCAGCACACTCTGGAGCTGTCCAAGTCCGGCGCCGGCGACAAGCCGTCGGCAATTATTGAGAACGCCGGCGCCTCACTGAACCAGTCCGCAATCGCCAAGAACGAGATGGGCTTCGCCGGCGTTTTCAGCACCCAGCTCACGGCGTACTCGGGCGCCGCCGGCCAGGAGCTCAAGCTGCTGCGCCTCCCCGGCGAGTCCAGCGCTGATGAACGCGGCGCCTACTACAAGCCCTCCATGTTCTGGTCCGTCTCGTCCCGCACCAAACACCAGCAGGCGGCCGAAAAGTTCCTGAACTACCTGACCAACAGCGAGGCAGCCGCCAACATCATGCTGACCGAGCGGGGCATCCCTGCCAATACCAAAATCCGCGAGGCCATCGAGCCCAAGCTCAACGCCACGGACAAGGCAGCCATCGAATTCACCGACGCGATCGCCGACGAGGTCCGTCCCGCTCCGCCCATCACCCCTGCCGGCGGAAGCACCATCACAGACATCCTCAGCCGCTATACCTCGGACATTCTTTTCGAACGCACAACCCCTGAAAAGGCCGCCCAACCATTCATCGACGAACTCTCCTCCTCACTCCGGAAGTAAAATGACTGACAACAGCACCACCACACGTCGTGTCGCCTTCATCGGCACCGGCGGCATCGCCAACGCCCATGCCGAGGCGCTGCAGCAGCAGCCTGGCGTGGAGCTCGCCGTGGCAATCGACATCGACACCACCCGCGCCGAAGCCTTCGCAAACAAGTGGGGCATCACCCGGACCGCATCGAGTCTGGCGTCAGCGCTCGACGGCGGCGGGCTGGATCTCGTGGCGATCTGCACTCCGCCGTCCAGCCACTTTCCGCTGGCCCTGGAGGCCCTCTCACTCGGCCTGCACGCGGTCATCGAAAAGCCCCCGGCGTTGTCCCTGAGCCAGATGCGACAGCTCGAAACCGCCGAAGCGGAATCCGCCGGCTCCCTTAGCTGCATCTTCCAGCACCGGTTTGGCTCCGGCGCCCAGCGTCTGCTGGCACTGCAGCGCTCCGGTGCCCTCGGCAGGCAGCTGGTGGGAACCTGCAACACCCTCTGGTTCCGGGACCAGCCCTACTTCGACGTGCCGTGGCGCGGGCTGTGGGACGTGGAAGGCGGGGGACCCACCATGGGCCACGGCATCCACCAATTCGACCTGCTCCTGCATCTGTGGGGTCCCTGGTCCGAGGTGACGGCCTTCGCCGGCAAGCTCGCCCGGAAGACCGACACCGAGGACGCATCCGCCGCCGTGGTCCGCTTCGAGTCCGGAGCGATCGCCACCGTCATCAACTCCGTGATCTCACCCCGGGAAACCTCCTACCTCCGGCTGGACTACGAAAACGCGACCGTCGAACTCGACCACCTCTACGGCTACAGCGACCACAACTGGAAGGTGACGCCGGCACCCGGCCAGGACGCCGTCGTCGGACTCTGGGCCCAGGGGGAGGACGCGCCCAGCGGACACGCAGCGCAGTACACAGCCCTCATCCGCAGCCTGCAGGCAGGTGAGGCGGCACCGGTTTCCATCGGCGACGCGTACGCCACCATGGAGCTGGCCGCCGCGATCTACGCCTCAAGCGTCAGCGGAACCACCATCGCCCGCGGCCAGATCGATGAAGCCAGCCCGTTCTTCACCCGCATGGACGGCCATCTGGAACCCTGGAAACAAGAGGAAGCACTCAACGCATGAGCACTACAACAGCACTCACCTGGCGCGACGACGAACAGTCCCTCACCGTCTCGCTTGGGGACCTGGACATTGCCACCTACACCTACGATGCCACCGACGAACAGCGCGAATCACCGCGCCCGTTCTTCCATCCGCTCCGCACCACTGCCGGCGAGACCGTTAGCGTCTACCGGCCCTGGGACCACGTCTGGCACAAGGGCATCGCCTGGTCTCTGCCGCACTTCGGCGAGGACAACTTCTGGGGTGGCCCCAGCTACCGCCGCGGGGACGACTACAAGTGGCTCCCGAACAACGGCAGCATGCGGCACGAACGTGTCACCGATGTGGGGCTCGACGGCGGCGCGTTCCATTTCGCCCACGCGCTGAGCTGGTGGACCCAGGGCGGCAAACACGTGGTGGACGAAATCCGCGGCATCCGGATCAGCCCCGGCGCGAACGGCGACTCCTGGACGCTGGTTTTTGAGACCGCCATGACAAACGTTTCCGGAGGCGACATCCGGATCGGCTCCCCTACCACTGAGGGCCGCGAGAACGCCGGCTACGGCGGGCTGTTCTGGCGCGGTCCCCGCGAATTCGCCGGTGGCCGGATCGCAGGACCCGGCGGGGCAACCGGGGAGGAGCTGCGGGGAACACGCGGCCCCTGGCTTGCATTCGTTGGCCAGCACGACGACACGTGCCGGTTCTCCACCGTACTCATCGCCGATGACACCGCAAACGCGCAGCACCCGCCCGAGTGGTTTGCCCGTTCTGAACCTTTCGCGTGCTTTGGCCCGGCGCCGTTTTTCAGCGAGGAAGTCACTTTTGCGGCCGGAGAGACCATGGTGAACCGATACGCAGTGGTGATAGCCGACGGGGATTCTGACCAGGACCGGCTCGATGGCCTTGCCTCCCTGGCAACAGACGCACTGCAGCACGAAGCCGTGAAAACCGGCGCTGGGGCATGAAAACCCAGCAACAGGCAGCGCCCTTTCCCGGCGCTGTCGGGCTGACCCGGCTCAGCGTTTACGACTGGGAGGCCAATGACGGCGTCTGCGGCGGCTCCCCCCACATGCACACAGCTTCCACGGAGGCATACCTCGTGCTTTCGGGGACCGGCCGTGTGGAGACCATCCGCGCTACGGGCTACGAGTCCTACAATCTGGCCGCCAACGACCTCCTATGGTTTAGTCCAGGCACTATTCACCGCCTGGTCAACGAGGACAGACTCGAGATTTTGGCGATCATGCAAAACGGGGGGTTGCCCGAGGCCGGGGATGCGGTCCTTACATTCCGGGCCGGCGTGGTTGCCGATCCCGAGCAGTACGCCCAGGCCGCAAGGCTCGACGCCGGGCCAGGTCCGGAGTCAGCCTCGCTCGCGGAGGCAGCACGCATCAGGCGGGACGAAGCAATGGCCGGCTACGCGCTGCTGAAGGAGGCCGCCCAGTCGGGTGACCTCGATGTCATCGAGCAGTTCCACCGTGACGCTGTCCGGCTGGTGCAGTCACGGGTTCCGGAGTGGCAGGCGCTGTGGAGCAGCACCATCGCGCCCGAAGCCGCGCGGACCGAACAATGGCTTGCCGAGCTCGCACATGGTCGATTCAGCCATTTCCGTGATGCCGTGGTGGAAAGGACAGCTCCGGAGGGCACGGAGCGGCTCTTCGGGATGTGTGGGATGCTGCAAAAATGGGACGGCACCCCGCTGGTCTGACACCGGCACGGCGAAACTGCCGGCCCCGGGGCGGGAGGGATTAGGCTGGGCTAGGATCCCTCCCGCGAAACCAGGGAACAGTATGTGAAGGGACACCACCGCATGGTGCAAGAGGCAGTCGCCCAGGGCAAGGCAAAAGCCCCCACCATTTATGATGTGGCCGCGCTTGCCGGAGTGTCCCACCAAACAGTGTCCCGCTACTTCAACGCCAAGAGCGGGCTCAAGCCCGGCACTCTGGAACGCGTGGAAAAAGCCCTTTCCGAGCTCCATTACACGCCTAACCTTGCGGCGCGTTCCCTGCGGTCCCGGGAGCTTTACCGGGTTGTGGTGGTAGTCCCGGAAGCCTCATTGTATTTTCCTGCGCGGATGCTCAACGGAGCGGCAGCCATGGCACACTCGGCAGGCTACCGTGTGGATGTCGTCGCCATTGAGGGATCCGCCGAAGCCCGCGCCCATCAGCTGGGTACGCTTCTGACGGGCGAGGATATTGCGGGCGTTCTGTCCTTCGTCCCCAAGCCCAAAGCCAGCGATTCCGTGGTGAAGGCCTCGCCTGTCCCCCTGGTGGTCGCCGGGGAATACGACAATAAGATGCGTGCCCGAGGGAGCCTGGCAGACGGGGCTGCCGCGCAGAAAGTCGTCGAGCACCTCGCCTCGCTCGGCCACAAATACTTCTTTCATGTCGCCGGGCCTGCCGCGTGGCCGTCTGCCCGCAACCGCAGAGCTGTCTATGAAGAAACAGTGGATGAGCTTGGCCTTGTGTCGCTGGGGGGCATTGCCGGCGACTGGACTCCGGCCTCCGGCTACGCGGCCGGCCGGAAGATCGCCGCCCTCAAGGAAGTCACTGCCGTGGTGGCAGCCAATGACCAGATGGCAATTGGCGTCATCCGTGCCCTGCATGAACACGGCCGTGCGGTGCCGGCCGACGTCAGCGTCTTTGGCTGGGATGACATGGCCGAGTCGTCATACCTGGTACCTTCCCTGTCCACGGTACACATGGACCTGGAGGCGCTGGGGGCACGCAGCATGTCGGAACTGGTCGCCCGCATCCGGGGGCAGCAACCCAGCACCGAAGTACTGGCCCTGGCTCCGATGGAATTAGTGATCAGGGAATCAACGGCACCGGCGCGAGCCTAGCGGTGGACCCGCCGCCGGTCTGAACGTCCACAGAGTTGTACTTGCCGGTGAGCACGTCTGCGAAGAGGACGGTCTGGTTGAGCGTGGCCGAGACGTAAACGGCCCGAACCACCGCGAGGGCATGGACGGCGTGGGTCACCGTGACGCCGGGTTGCCGCCCCATCCTGGATGGCGGTGAGGATGTCGGCGAACTGACGGACGTGCCCCGCGGGGAAAGTTGTGGGGCCTTTGTCATTTTCCGCCTGTTTGCCGCGCGCACGGAGTCCGATGTCCGGCGCATCCCGGGCAGCGTCCTTCGTGTAGAAGTATTCGAGTTTGTCATTGTCCAACCGCCGAACCCTCCGAGCCCATGAGTTGAAGGCGGACCGTCAGGCCCGGGTAGGCGGCCGTGGTGGCGTGCAGCAGGGCGAGACCGCCGTTCTCGAACTTCACCGTGGCGACGGCGGTGTCCTCCACCTCGATCCGCTCATGCGCAAGCCCTTCGCACACTGCGCGGGCTGGAAAATCGTCGTTTCCGGTCAGCTAAGACTGGCACATAACCGCCCCATCTGACAATCGATTGTCAGAAATTCTGAATCGATACAGCAATCGATTGCCAAAGCTGGCTTTCCTCGTTACGCTGATTTGCACAGCGTGGCCCGCGACACACCGCGGCCCGCTCTCCGTCCCACCTCAAAGCAGGAGCCAACAATGAAGTTAGGTGCCAAGGCCGCCCTTGCGGCGGCAACACTCAGTGCGGCATTGTGCCTCACAGCCTGCGGCGGCAACGCCGGAGGAACCGACGCCGCAGGCACCACTGCCGGCGCCGCCAAAACAGTCAAGGCAATGACCATCGGCAGCCTTGCGGACGCCAAGTCCTTCGACCCCGTCGATGCCCGCACCGGTCATGCCATGCCCATCTTTCAGACCCTCTACGACACCCTGCTGCTCCGCGAGCCGGACGGCAAGATCAGTCCAATGCTGGCGACCAAGTGGGAATACAACGCCGACAACACCGTCCTGACACTGACCCTCCGTGAAGGAGTCACGTTCAGCGACGGAACGGCCTTTGACGCCGCCGCGGTCAAAGCCAACATTGACAACTTCAAAGCGGCCAAGGGCCAGGACGCCTATCAGGTGAACTCCGTCAAGGAGGTTTCCGTGGTGGACCCGAAGACTGTGGCCGTCGCACTCACTGCCCCCGACCCCGCCTTCGAGTACTACCTCACGCTGGCGGCCGGGTTCATGGCCAGCCCCAAAGCTCTGGGAACCCCCGAACTCAAGACCGATCCGCAGGGATCCGGGCCCTATGTCCTGGACAAGGCCACTTCGGTTAAGGGCTCCCAATACGTGTTCACCAAGCGGGACGGCTATTGGAACAAGGACCTGCAGAAGTTCGAAAAGGTCACCATCAAGATCCTCACCGACGCCACTGCACGCACCAACGCGCTCGTTTCCGGGCAGATTGACGCCGCCCTCCTTGATCCCAAGAACGGCAAGCAGGCGGACGCCTCGGGGTTGAAGCTGAACAAGAGCCAGGTCGACTGGACGGGTATTTTCCTGTACGACCGCGACGGTAAGATCAGCCCGGAACTGGCAAATGTGAAGGTACGGCAGGCCATCAACCATGCCTTTGACCGCAAGACCATCATGGAACAGCAGTTCCTTGGCCAAGGAACCGCGACCACCCAGGTCTTCGGCCCTGAAAGCGGCGCCTACGTTCCGGACCTGGACAACCGCTACCCGTACGATCCCGCGAAGGCGAAACAGCTCCTCACCGAGGCGTTACCCTAACGGATTCACCCTGAAGTACCCCTCCACTGCCGGTTCCGATGGACTTAACGCCGTCTACGCCCAGCAGCTGGCTGACATCGGCATCAAGCTCGAGCTCGAAACGATTCCGCAGCCCAACCTCGTGGCGGACATGGCCGCGGGCAAGTACCCCGCCGGTTCATATTCGCTGGCACAGGCAGGTCCCTGGGTGTCCATCACCCAGACCATTGGCACCTCGGCCCTCTACAACCCGTTCAAAACCACCACCCCGGAGCTTGCATCCCTGATTACCGAGGTGCAGAACGGCGGCCAAAAGAGCAACGAACTCGCCAAGCAGGTCAACACCTACGTAACGGAAAATGCCTGGTTCGCACCGATAGGGCGCCTCGACCAGATGTACTACACCGGCAAGAACGTCACGGTAAAGCCGCAGGCCCAGCAGGCAGTACCTTCCATTTACAACTACGAACCCGCCAAGTAGCGGTCTGGGGGGGTGCCGGAGCCTGATGGCCCGGCACCCCACCCCCGGCAACCGCCGACACCCTTAAGACCCCGCCCAACGGAGCGCAACATGCTTTCATTCATCGCCCGGAGAATTGCAGCTGGACTTGCCGTGCTGTGCGCAATCTCGTTCATCACCTACTTCCTGCTGTACTTCTCGAGTTCGAGCATTGCACGCAACATCCTGGGGGAATTTGCCAGCCAGGAACAGGTTGCCCAACTGGAAGCCCAGCTGGGACTGGACCAGCCGCTGTTGGTCCGCTTCTTCAGCTGGGCGGGCGCGGCCTTCACGGGCAACTTCGGCGTCTCCTGGTTCACCACCGAGCCGGTGGTCACGGCCATCACCAGCAGGCTCCCCATCACCCTTGCGTTGGTCATTGTGTCGATTCTCTTCATTGCCGCCCTCACTACGGCGCTGGGTATGGCAGCAGCAGTCAAGCGGGGATGGATAGACAGGATGGTCCAGGGGGCTGCTGTGATCGGGGACGCCATTCCGGGCTTTGTGATGGCCATCATCCTGGTGACAATCTTCGCAATCTCGCTGAAGCTTTTCCCGGCAACCTCCAGCATCTCCCCCGACTCACCCGGCAGTGCCTGGGTGGCATCATTGACCCTTCCGGTCATTGCCATTGTCATCAATGGAGTCGCCGGCGGTGCACAACAAATACGCAGTGCTGTCATAAAGCAGCTGGAAAAGGACTATGTCCGTACCCTCCGCAGCCGTGGCATCCCGGAGTCAGAGATCCTGTTCAAGTACGTGCTCCGCAGCGCTGCCCCTGCCGGGCTCACAGTCATCAGCCTCCAGTTCATTGGAATGCTTGGCGGAGTCACCATTATCGAACAAATCTTTGCCCTCCCCGGAATGGGCAGCCTGGCCGTTCAGGCCACCACCATGGCGGATATTCCGCTGGTGATGGGAGTAGTCATCTACTCGGTCATCATCGTCATCATCATCAATCTGTTGGTGGACATCGTCAACGGCTGGCTCAACCCGAAAGTGCGTGTCTCATGAGTGCACCCGTACAGCTCAACGGCCAGACAGGAGTGGTTGTCCGCTCGCACGCCGTCAGGAAAGTTCTCACCAATCCCCTCGGTCTGTTGGCCATACTTGTCCTGGCGGTGGTCACTGCCGCAGCCATCTTCGCCCAGTTCCTCGCCCCCATCGACCCCAACTACGCGAACATCGGCAAGTCACTTGGAGCACCCGACGCCGTCAATATCCTGGGTACCGACGGGGTGGGGCGCGATATCTGGAGCCGCATGGTTTACGGAGCGCGTACCACCATGCTTTCGGCGGTGCTGTGCGCAGCCGTTGCCGTTGGCATCGGCCTGCCCACAGGCCTGATCGCGGGTTACTATGGCGGCCGGTTCGACGCCGTCGCCAACTGGTTCGTCAACGTCGCCCTCAGCCTTCCCGGCATCATCGTCCTGCTCGCCGTCCGCGCGGCGTTCGGCCCCTCAGTATGGATCTCCATGATCGCCTTCGGCATCCTAATCAGCCCGTCCTACTTCCGACTGACCCGCACCGCCGTCCAGTCCGTCCGCAACGAGCTCTACGTGGACGCTGCACGTGTATCGGGTTTATCTGACCGGAGCATCATCTCCCGCCACATCTTTGCGGTGGTCCGGGCTCCCATCATTATCCAGACTGCCATGGTCTGCGGTTTTGCCATCGCCATTCAGTCAGGCCTCGAATTCCTCGGCCTCGGCGACCCCACCGTCCCCACCTGGGGCGTGCTGCTCAACGAGGGGTTCAAGAATGTATACCTGAACCCGACCATCCTGCTGTGGCCCGCCCTCGCCATCGGCCTGACCAGCGCCGCCCTCGCACTCCTCGGAAACGCTGTCCGCGACGCTCTCGAAGACGGTGAGAAAATCAAGACGCCCAGGAATCGTGCAACTAAGAACACTACGCCCGCACGCACCACGCAGGCCCGCTCCCGCAAGGCGACGGTCGCCGCCGTGGACGCCGGGACCGAGCACCACCTGCTGAAGGTCACCAACCTCGGCGTCGGCTACCCCCAGGCCGACGGCTCCATCAAAAAAGTGGTGGACGACGTATCATTCCATATTGACCGGGGCGAGGTGCTTGGGATCGTTGGTGAATCCGGTTCGGGCAAATCCCAGACTGCGTTCTCCATCCTCGGACTGATGCCCGGCACGGCCAGAATCACGGCCGGCGCCATCCAGTTCGACGGCAAATACACCGTCGCCCCCGGTGACGACAGGGTCAATCAGGATCGGGTCAGGGGCCTTCGCGGCAAGCGAATCTCCTACATCCCGCAGGAGCCCATGAGCAACCTGGATCCTGCCTTCACCATCGGCCACCAATTGGTCCGTCCCATGGTCAAGGTCCTCGGCATCTCAAAAGACGAAGCCCACAGGCGGGCCCTGAAGTTGCTGGCGGACGTGGGAATTGCCAACCCCGAGCGGACTTTCAAGGCCTACGCGCACGAAATCTCCGGCGGCATGGCCCAGCGGGTACTCATCGCCGGAGCCATCAGCTGCGAACCCGATCTCATCGTCGCTGACGAACCCACCACCGCGCTGGACGTCACTGTCCAGGCTGACGTCCTGGACCTCCTGCGCAACCTGCAGCGCCGACTGGGCGTCGGCGTCATCCTGGTGACGCACAACTTCGGCGTCGTCGCTGACCTGTGCGACCGGGTTGCTGTGATGCAGAACGGCCGCCTTGTTGAGGAGGGGACCGTCCGCGAGATCCTGCGCGCACCGAAGGAGCCGTACACACAAACCCTCCTCGCTTCGATGCTGGAGGGCAAAGAGCCCTTGTCAATGCTGGTCCAGGGCCAGAAGGAGCCAGTCGCATGAACATTACCGCTGCCACCCCGCTCCTGACCGTCGAGGACCTGTCGGTCGAGTACCCCAGCAAGAAGTTCCGGGCCAAGCCGTTCCGGGCACTCACGGACATCAACATCACTATCGGCCAGGGCGAAACCCTGGGCCTGGTGGGTGAATCCGGCTCCGGCAAGACCACACTGGGCAGAGCCGTCCTGGGCCTGGCACCTGTCACCCGCGGAAGAATTACCTTCGAAGGCCAGGACATCAGCCACGCCACCCGCAAAGAGCGCCGAGCCTTGAGCCGGGACCTGCAGGTGGTCTTCCAGGACCCCTACACCTCCCTCAACCCGGCCCTGGAAGTGGGCGACATCCTGGCCGAGCCCCTCGGCGTGCAGGGCATGGAACCTGCCGCCGCGAAAAAGCGGGTCAAGGAGCTGCTGGACCAGGTGGGGCTCCCGTCCGATGCGATCCACCGCCTGCCGCGCGAATTCAGCGGCGGCCAACGCCAGCGCGTGGCAATCGCCAGGGCCCTGGCGTTGTCGCCCAAGCTGATCGTCTGTGACGAACCCGTGAGCGCCCTGGACCTTTCCACGCAGGCGCGCGTCCTGGACCTCTTCCTGCAGATCCAGAAGGACACCGGTGTCTCCTACCTTTTTGTCTCGCACGACCTCGACGTCGTCCGGCACATCAGCCACCGCGTGGCCGTTATGTACCGGGGCGAAATCGTCGAGCAGGGTCCCGCCGAAGTTGTGACCCGCGACCCCGAACACCCCTACACCCAGCGGCTCCTGCTGGCATCGCCGGTCCCGGATCCGGACCGGCAGGAACAACGCCGCGCCGGCCGGCACCGGCTCCTGGAAGCCCAACGCTCCCAGGACGAACAGGCAGGAGTGCCGGCATGACAGAACCAACCGCGGGCAAGAACCGGAGATCCACCATGGAAAGATCCGCCAAAATAGGCGTCCAGGCAATGATGCTCAAGGACAGCGTCGCAGACATCGGTGTCTTCGAAACCCTCCGCAAGGTGGACGCGATCGGCTACAAAGCGGTAGAGATCTCGCAAATCGCCATGTCCCCCGAGAACCTGGACGAACTGGCGAGGGCCCGGGACGAGCTCGGGATGGACGTTGCCGCTTTGTCAGCTGCGGTGGCACTGCCAAAAGGACGTCCCGGCGACTCCCTCCGGAACGACTTCGACAAGATCGTGGCAGACGCCAAACGGCTGGACGCCAGACTTCTCCGGATAGGGATGCTCCCCTACCCAGCCCTGAAGTCACAGGAAGCAGTGGTCGCCTTCGCCCGGGAAGCCAATGGGTTCGCCGAACGCCTTCAGGACGACGGCATCGAACTGTACTACCACAACCACCACGTGGAGTTCGCGAAGTACGACGGCAAGTACCTGCTGGACATCATCCTGGACGAATCCCCGGCAATGGGCCTGGAACTGGACGTCCACTGGGTGCAGCGCGGAGGACTTGACCCGGTAATCACGCTCCGGAAGTACGCCGGACGGACCGCCATGGTGCACCTGAAGGATTACCGCATCGGCCACCTGCCCGCCGACGCCTTCGCCCTCCTGGACCATGGCGACATTCCCGGCTTCTTCGAGCATTTCAGGAATTGCGTCCAGTTCGCGGAAGTAGGCGAAGGCAACCTCGACTTCGCCGCCATCATCAGCGAATCCTGCGCCGCAGGGGCGAAGTACCTGCTGGTGGAACAGGACGAACTCTACGGCCGCACGGTCTGGGAGTCCCTCCAGCTTTCCTATGACAACCTCGTAGCCCTCGGCGCATCAGACCTCTTCTAGCAACAACCTAAGGACGCATTACATGAGCAGGAAACTACGGCTCGGGATCATCGGACTCGGCCAGCAGGGCAATGCCTACGCCCGGTTCATCAACGACGGCGCGGTCCGGAACATGGACATTGGGGCCATCTGCGACGTTGACCCCGCAAAGAAAGAGCTGGCCGCTTCCCTCTACCCAGGGGTTCCGTTCTTCGACGACTACCCCACGATGCTGGAAAGCGGCGACGTCGATGCAGTCGTTACATGCGTACCGCACTACCTGCACCCCGACATGGCAATCGCTGCACTCAACAAGGACATCCATGCCCTGGTGGAGAAGCCGGCGGGTGTCTATACGAAGCAGGTCCGCGAGCTGAACGCCGTCGCCGCGTCTAAGCCGGAGCTTACTTTTGGGATTATCTTCAACCAACGAAATAACCCGTTGTACCGACGGCTGAAGGAGATTGTCGAGAATGGCGAGATAGGCGCCATCCGCCGTACCAACTGGATTATTACCAAGTGGTGGCGCCCGCAGGGGTACTACGACTCCAGCCTGTGGCGCGCCACCTGGGGCGGTGAAGGCGGCGGCGTGCTGGTGAATCAAGCACCCCACCAGCTGGACCTCTGGCAGTGGATCTGCGGCATGCCCCAGTCCGTCTACGCCAAGGCCGCCTTCGGCTTCCGGCGCGACATCGCCGTCGAAGACGAAGTAACAGCCTTGGTGGACTACGGCAACGGCGCTACCGGAGTGTTCATCACGGCAACCCACGACATCACGGGCACCGACCGTTTCGAAATCCTGGGCGACCAAGGGAAAATCGTCGTCGAAAACAGCCTGACGGCCACCGTGACCCGCCTCGCCAAACCGGAGCTCGAGATTAGCAACGGCCTGAGCCCGGAGGAAGTCAAGGGCCTGTTTAGCGGTGGCTTCGACGCGACCGCCCACTACACCCAGGAGACCATCAGCTTCGATTCCGTCTGGGGCAGCCAGCATGCGGGCGTCCTGGAGAACTTCGCAGCCAACGCCCTTGACGGCACGCCGCTGCTTGCGCCAGGCTCCGACGGCATTAACGGCGTGCGGTTGGCCAACGCGATCCACCTCTCCAGCTGGACCGGGCGTGAAGTGCCGCTGGACTTCGACGAGGACGAGTACCTCGCCGAACTGAACAAGCGGATCCGGGAAGAAGCCCTCTTCCCGGAGCGGCACTGACCGGCCCTCGTGAAGGAAGCGACGCCCGTCGTCGGAATTGATGCGCCGGGCCGGCAAAAGCGTGCCCGGCAGGCCGCCACAATCTACGACATCGCTCGCCTCGCGGAAGTCAATGCCTCCACCGTTTCCAGGGGCTTGAACAACCCGGACCGGGTCACCGCCAGGACACGTCGGCTCGTTGAAGCAGCAGCCGCGGAGTTGGATTACAAAGCCAACCAGTTTGCCCGTGCCCTGCCGATGGGCAGAACGCAGACGCTGGGGTTAATCGTGGCCGACATTACCAACCCCAGCTTCTTCGACATCATCCGCGGGGCCGGGGCAACCGCGGCGGAACGCGGCTACACCTTGGTGCTTGCGGAGTCCACCAGATCCTGGAGCTTGCCGGCGAGAAGCCCGTGGTTGTCATCAATCGGGAGGTCATAGGCGTGCCGAGTGTGGTGCCTGCCGTGGACCGTGGCATCAGCCAGGCGGTCAGGAGCCTTGCCGGGCATGGCCATCACGGGGTGCTGTACATTGCGTGTTGGCCGCCGGCAGCACCGCAGTTATCACGTACAACGACCTCTTGGGCATCGGATTGATGCAGGAACTCCAGGCAGCAGGGGTCAAGGTGCCCGAGGCCGTGAGCATCGTTGGCTTTGATGATATTTTTAGCGCCGACTTCACCACCCCTCCCCTCACCACCATTCGTTCGCTGTTGCGCGAGTGCGGTGTACGGGCATCGGCGCGGCTGTTTGAAGATCTTGCAGGGACGCAAGGAACACCGGCGTCGCTGCTTCAGATTGAGACAGAACTGATTGTCAGGGGATCCAGCGGGGCCCGGGCGGTCCTGGTCAGCTGAGCGCAGCCGCTTCCAAGCACGGCAGGCACATCCGGATCTTCACAGGGCTACATAACGGAAAGGCCAGGGGCTGCGCGTTCCATACGCGCGGCCTCTGGCCTTTCCGCGGTTCATCAGAGTGGTGCCGGAGGCGGCGTGGTACCTCCCGGCCACGTAAACCAGGACAACGGAGTAACCTCATCCAGGCGCCGGGTGTAGCCGTTTTCCAGGACATTCAGGTTGGACAGGCCCTGCGCCGCGATCTGGGCAATCGCCGCCGCTCCGCGTGGCTGGAAATGCGTGTTGTCCCGTTTCCCGTCTTCGGTGTAGAGGAAGTACTTCTTGGTTTCTTCGGGCCCCAGCTGCTGCCACAGTGCCAACGTGCTGGCTTGGGCGTCGATCAGCGGCACGCCCATCTCCTCGGCCAGTGACCGCATGGCAGCCGGGTATTCGCCGTGGCTGCTGTAGGCATTTCCTGCCCTGTCGAAGCGCCGCCTCTCTGCAGACGTCGCCAGCACCGGGACTGCGCCCTTTGAACGTGCGCCGTCAACGTACTGCCTCAAATGGTCCTTATAAGTGGTCCACGGCTCCGTATACCGCTTGGCGTCCTCCGCCTTCTGGTCGTTATGGCCGAACTGCGTCACAAGGATGTCACCGGATTTGATCATTCCAAGGATCGCTGCCAGCCGTCCCTCATCGATGAAACTCTTGGAGCTCCTGCCGCTCACCGCGTGGTTCGATACGGCGAGCCGCGGAGTGACGTAGTAGGGCAGGCCCATGCCCCAGCCTGCATAGGGAATGGAATCCTGGTGCATCTGCGCTGCCGTGGAGTCGCCGGCCAAGTACAGGGTTTTGTCCGCTTGCGGATCTGGTGATTCCGCGAATGCCGGTGATACTGCCATGGAGAGGGAAGCCGTGCCCAGGGCAATAAGGGCAGAGCGCCTGCTCACATTCATTGGTTCAGCCATGCTGCGTCGTTACCTTTCTCTTCGTGACGGGGTTTTAGCTGTTGATGTGGTCACCGACGAGGGCAAGCAACTGCATCACCGCAAGTCCGTATTGGGCACTTGCGTTGGTGCTGAAGTCCGCCTCATCGATGGGCTTGAGCACCTTCGGCGCGTCGATCCTGGCCGTTGAGAACGGGTGGCTGTCCGGGTAGCCGGCGTGGCCGGTCCGCAGTTCCTTCCAGGCCCGCTTCGCGAGTGCGGGATCCTCGAGTTTGTTGGCAGCGTAGGCTGTCGCGCGGGAGTATGCCTGACGCAGGTTCTGGCTGCCCCAGGCCTGGCCCGTGATGGCCACCTGTTCTGCGCTGGTTCCGTTGTACAGCTTGCAGTAATTCACCCATTGCGTGGTGACTGCTGCGTCGTCGAGGAGATCGATGATCTCCGGCATGAGCTCCAGCAACCCAAAGACGGAGTCCAGGGAGCCCACACTCACGGTCTTTTCCGTCTCCGGCGCGTATTTCCCGTCGGCCAGGTTGTACTTGAGCGTGCCGCCCTGCGCCCAGCCGTTGGGCATCGCCGCGATGGTAGTGGCACCGTTGACCAGCTTGGTGCGGGCGATGGGGTCTCCGTTGCGCTCCCATTCCGTCAGCCAGGCAGCCGCCAGCGCTCCCCAGTCGGTGGTGTTGGAGACACCCAGAGCATCGGGCTGCGGGGTGTAGACGTCGGTCCGGACCTTCCGGCCAGGGTCCAGGTCCATAAACGTCTTGTCCGCGTCCACCAGGTCCTTGAGGAGTTCGCCGACGCGTTCATCACCGGTCAGGAAGTAGTAGAAGCGGCGGTAGGTGGCGTTGCTGATGCGCACCTGTTTGGCGCTGTCCGCCCAGTGCATGATGCCGTGGCGGGTGCCCAGGTCGCGGTACTTCCCAAGGTGGTAGACGTCCACCTCACCGGTATGCCGGGTCATGGCTTCCGCGAACCGGAAGGCTTGGGACTGGCCGGTCCTCAGGTAGTGGTACCACAGCCAACTGTCGGTGGAAAGTTCGCTGTTGTCCCAGGCATAGCCGCCCACGTCGTAACGCCACACGTGGCGGTCATCGTCGTAACTGTGCATCACGTCGCCAAAGTCCCAAAAGCCGTACCAGGACCGCTGGTCCACCTGTTCCCTGTGGTACTTGTGGACGATGTCGAGGCGGTCCTCCAGCGCAGCCTTGGCCGGGACTGAGCGGTCAGCCGGCGTCCAGGCGCCAAAGACGCCTGCTCCGTGGTTGTGATCCGGACTGCTGGCAATGAGGGGCGGAGTGGCATTCGCCGCGGCCAGGTCCGCGAACTGGTCCGCAGTAGGTGTGGCGGCCAGTGCCCAGAACATCAGTTCGGAGGTCCGGGCAATACCGTAGGGAGTGCCGAAGCCGGGCTCGTAGTCCTCGTAGGTGATCTCGAGAGCATCGAGCTGTTGGGCGTAGGTGTCCTGGCCCATCCCGTCGTGGTAGAAACGCAGGTCCATGGCGCTGGCACGCGGGGACCACATCCAGACCGTTGCCGTCGCGCTGTCCGTGGCAGCCCCCGAGATCTCAAGTTCGGTGGGATGCAGCTGCCAGAAGTTCCGCAAGCCAAAGGCGAGGCCGCCACTAGGAGAACCAACGTAGGCCAGGCCGGAAGCCCGCTTGCCGCCGTCCACCTTGATCCACGAATGATCCCGCTTGGTGCGCTTATTGATCTGGAACCCATCAGCAGTGAGTTGGCTGAGGCTGTAATCGCCGAACGCGGGGATCCACTGCAGGCGCGATGTCACCCGCTGGTCCCAGGTGCTGGAGGGAGGTGTGGCGCGGCCGGCCACCTGCGCTTCCCGGACTGCCGCGCCCGGGTCGCGGCGCAGCCCGGTAATCCCCCGCACTGCTTCCGCCAGCACGCCGCGCCCCTCGCCGGCCAGGCGCACGTGCCTGTCGTGGAGTTCACCGCGCATGGGTACAGCGAACTGCATGCCGATCCCGTTGATGAAGTCCTTGTTCTCATCGCCGTCAAATACAAAGCTGTGGACCACCCGGATCCCGTCTGAACCTGCATAAAGGTAGAACCGGACCGTGAAGGGCAACCACTCGTGGCCCCCGTTTTTGTGCTTTCCGTCGACTTTAATGACGGCCCTGACCGGCCCGCTGTGTTCCACCGCGGCCGACGAGATGGAACTGGCGAACGCATCGTATTTGACTTTGTCCGGGGAATCGGTGCTGGCACGGTCCTGCTTGGAGGCGACCAGGCGGCCATCCTTTGCGATGACGGCCGAACCGCGGTTGATGGACCGCACAAGATGCTCACCCGTCCGGCCGAAGGTCACTTGGACCACGCCGGTATTGACCGTAATCACTCGGGCGTCGCTTGTGACTGTCAGCGGCGTTCCGGGTTCGACGGCGGCACCCGGGGCCAGCGTATAGCTTTCAGCAGGGGCTTCAGCTCCGCTGATCGCGTGGGCTGTCCATTTCACCGAACCATCAGGCCACCAACCGGTAGGCCACGTCTGTACCGGGACCGAAGCCCCTGAACCAGCGGTCAAGGTGAACTGCTGGTCGGAGGCAAATGAGCCCCGCGGCCAGGGAACTCCCCACGTGGTTCCGGCAGCGAGCTGGGCAGGGATTCCACCTTCCAGCCAGTGCAGGCCCACCGGGCCGTGTGGAGTGAGACTTGGCGCTGCGGGAACGGTCACTGGCCGGGCCTGCGCGGCAGGGGCCGCGCCGGCTGCGAGCGCCGTGACGGCCCCCGTAGCTACGGCCGAGGTCAGCAAGTTACGGCGACTTAGATGAACCACGCGATGATCTCTCCTTAGGTGATATAGGGCGTGCTCTGCTCTGAGCAGTTGAAGCCTTAAAAGTGCGGCCTTGTGATGCGAGGCACATCCGGGCCACGAGCAAGCCTGCCACAGGCGCTCCTAAACGACAATCGATTGCCGTAAAATGACAATCGATTGTTGGAAGCGGCCAAGTCACCGATCGACAATCGTTTGTCACTCAACCCACCTCCGTGGTGGAATGGAACATGACCAAGGACAACTCCGGCTTGCGGGACCGCATGGTGACCATCGGTGATATCGCGGAACGCGCCGGAGTTGTTCCCTCCACCGTTTCCCGGGCACTGTCCAATCCCGAGCGCGTCAACGTGAAGACCCGCGAAAAGATCCAACAGATCGCCGCTGAGTTGGGTTACATTCCGAGCACCTTGGCCAGGAACCTCCGGATGGGATCCACCGGCACCATCGCGGTCCTTGTTCCGGACGTCAGCAGCCCAGTTTCTTTCCAGATCGTCCGCGGCACCCAGAACGAAATCAAGGCGAAGGGGTTTACCCAGGTCCTGATCAATACGGAGCAGGCCGAGGACTTCGAACTTGACGTCCTGAAAAAGCTCCGGCGCAGCGCGGACGGCGCAATCCTTGGCTCCTCAAGCCTCACCGATGACCAACTGGCACAGCTGGCAGGCCTGCAGCCACTGGTGACCATAAACCGCCCGACTCCCGGCGTCTCCACGGTTCTGATTGACACCGTCGCGGCAATGACGGATGCAGTGTCCCATCTCGCGGACTTTGGACATAGGTCCCTGGTTTACGTCAGCGGCCCGGCCAGCTCCTGGTCCAACCAGCAACGGTGGCGGGCAATTAAAGCGGCGGCCCGCAATAGAGGCATAAAGGCAGTAAAGATCGGCCCGTATCCCGGGGACAAAAAATCAGGAGCGGCCGCGGCGGACGAGGCTCTCACGCATGGCGCCACTTCAGTCATAGCGTTCAACGACATGCTGGCCATCGGGATCCTTCAGCGCCTCGGTGAACTCGGGGTATCAGTCCCGTCAGAAATAAGCATCGTTGGCTGCGATGACGTGATGGGTGCAGATTTCTGCAATCCGCCCCTCACCACCATTTCCTCACCCATTGAGCAAGCCGGTCAGATGGCCGTAACCATGCTGCTGGACCGACTTGGCTCCGCCAGCCTGGCGCTCAAGCCGTACACCGCCACCTTGCCCTCCGAACTCGTCATCCGCGCGTCCACCGGCCAGGCCCCGCAGTCTCCCGCCAAGCCGGCGGCCGACCTCTAAGCGCCTTCGGCACGGAAAACTTCCCAGCAGCCCACTTCAGCGCAAAAGCTCCAGGACCAGTTCCCGGCACTTCACATAAGCGGGCGCGCCGGGATCGATGAGGGCGAAGTGGTCCCCCGGTACCATAACCAGCCGCGCCGGCACGGCCCCGGCCTGGCTGGCGTCCACATAGGAGTTGGACATGCTGAGCGGCACATCCTCGTCCCCGGCCGCATGGACGGCGTGGACGGGAATGTTCAGCGGGAGCGCTGCCATCGGGTCCGCGTACCGGCGCCGGCCGGGAAATTCCGACGACGGCCCGCCGAGCAGGTTGGCCACCGCCCCGTTGCTGAGGTTTAGCTTCTCCGCTTCCGCCAGGTTGAGAACGCCTGACTGGCTCACCACGCCGGTGAGGCGGACGCCGTCACTGTCCGCCCCGACGTCACGGTGCTCGACGCCCAACCCCAGCCCGCCCAGCCGGTCCCGGCCGGCCGCCCACACCGCCAGGTGCCCGCCGGCGGAGTGCCCCAGCGCAACCACCTTCCCCAGGTCCAGACCGTGGGGCGCAGCCAGCCCCTGCAACTTGTCAATGCCCGCTAAAACATCCTGAAAGGTCCGTGGCCAGCCGCCGCCGTTTCCGGCCCGGCGGTACTCCAGATTCCATGCCGCGATCCCGTGGGCGGCGAGATCTGCGGCCAGGGGCTCCCCCAGCTCCGCACCGTACTTCGGACGCCAGTAGCCGCCGTGGATCACCACCACCACGCCGGGGTGCGTCCCACCGCGCGGGAGGTCCGGAAGGAACAGCTCACCCCACTGGCTGGGGTCATCGCCGTAGTTATACCTATGCCGCTGCACCATGTGCCGAGCGTACCGTGCAGCACCGTTCCAGGCCGTTGCCGTCAGGACGGGGCACTGCCATCCTGAGTGGACCCGCACCCCGAGGAGCAACCCGAAAGGACGAGGAAATGCCGCCTGAACATCCCATGGAGGCAACAACACGCCCCCACCCACTGGAAACTCCGGACCTCTCCTGCCTGTCCGGCCTCGTGGCCAGCGCACCCGGGCGTCCGACGCAGGTCTCCTACGCTCCGTTCGACGGCGGCGTGGTGGGGGAAGTGCCTGTCTGCACTCCCGGCGACGTGGAGGCCGCAATTGCCACCGCGCGGGCAGCCCAGCGGCCGTGGGCCGCTGTTCCCATCCGGGAGCGCCGCGCCGTCGTCGGGCGTTTCCGCAGGCTCCTCCTCGAACGGGAGGCCGGGATCCTTGACCTCATCCAGACGGAGAGCGGCAAGTCACGGCTCAACGCTTTCGAGGAACTTACGGACGCAAACCTGACGGCGGCTTATTACGAGCGCACCGCTGAACGGTATCTGCGGCCGGCCCGCCGCAGGGGTGCTGCACCCGGCCTTACCCGGACGAAGGAACACCGGCTTCCGAAAGGCGTGGTGGGGATCATCAGCCCGTGGAACTATCCCTTCACGCTCGCCGCCTCGGATGCGATCCCCGCCCTCCTGGCGGGCAACGCCGTCGTTCTCAAACCTGATTCGCAAACCCCGTTCACCGCGCTGCTCGCCATGGCGCTGCTGCGGGAGGCCGGGCTTCCAAAAGACCTGTTCCAGATAGTGACCGGGCCGGGACCGGCGCTGGGTCCGGCGATGATAAGCGGCGTTGACTTCCTGATGTTTACCGGTTCGTCCGAGACCGGCAAGGCCGTGGCAAGGCAGTGCGCCGGGCGGCTGATCGGTTTCTCCGCCGAGCTTGGTGGCAAGAATGCCATGCTGGTCCTCGCCGACGCCGACCTCCAAAAGGCGGCGCGCGGCGCAGCGCAGGGCTGCTACTCCAATTCCGGGCAGCTGTGCATCAGCATGGAACGGATCTACGTCCACCAGGCCGTCTTCGAGGAGTTCCTGGCTGCCTTTACTGCCTGCACAAAAAACGTACGCCTGGGCGCGGGCCCTGGCTGGGACGCCGATATGGGTTCACTCACCGGTCCAAAGCAGCTGGAGCGGGTGACCGCCCATGTGGAGGACGCCGTCGCGAAGGGTGCCCGGCTCGTGACGGGCGGCCGCCCCAGGCCGGACCTCGGCCCGTTCTTCTACGAACCCACCGTCCTCACCGGTGTGACGGACCAGATGCTCGTCGCGCGCGAGGAGACGTTCGGGCCCGTAGTCTCCGTCTACCAGGTGGAGCACGACGACGAAGCGGTCGCCTTGGCCAATGACTCCCGGTACGGACTCAATGCCAGTGTCTGGTCCGCCCGCCACGGCGAATCCGTAGGCCGCCGCCTGCTGGCCGGGACGGTGAACGTCAATGACGGCTGCGCTGCCGGATGGGCCTCGTTTGACGCGCCGATGGGCGGGATGAAGGACTCAGGGGCAGGGCGGCGCCACGGCAGGGAAGGCATCCTCAAGTACACCGAGGCCCAGACCGTCGCCGTTCAGCGGCTGCTTCCGATTGGCACTCCTGCGGGTACCTCAAACGAGAGGTACGCGAAGCTGCTCAGAAGATCGCTCAGGCTCATGGGCAGGTTAAACCCCTAATGCCAGCAGCCGTGCGGGCTGTTGGGTCTCGGGATCTTCAGGGTGAAAGGGCCGTCAGGGCTTCGCGACGTCGGGGCTCGCGGCTTCCGTTTCATCCGCGAGGAGATGATGTTCGCTCTTATGGCGGGCTTCCTGAAGGTGGTGCTCCAACTTCTCCTCCGCGTCCCGCCGGCGCTGCCCGACGGTCCTCATCTGCTGGGTACTGGGTGCTGCGTGCGCATGCTGGTGCGGGCCGAGGTCGCGCGCGGCGCCTCCGCTGATATCGCTCATACGTGCATCGTCCCACCTTGCGGACTTTTGAGGAAGAGGTGCATCGAACCCCTTCCAAGCATGCCTTTTGGGATCTGCGGCTGCACTAAAAATGCACTATTCTGCACTGATGGACAAAAGCACAGCTGCCCTTGCCACGGCCATTGGCGGCCGGGTGAAGCAGGAACGCCAGGCGCGGAGCTGGACCCTCGACCAACTCGCCCAGGCCGCGGGCGTCAGCCGCCGCATGGTGGTCAACGTGGAACAGGGCGCCGCGAATCCCAGCGTGGGAACCCTGCTTCGGATCAGTGACGCGCTCGGCATCGGCCTGCCGGCGCTGGTCGACTCTCCGCGCCCCAAGCCTGTGGCCGTCACCCGGAGCGGTGACGGCGCTGCCCTGTGGACTTCCGCCTCCGGCGGCCGCGGCGTGCTGGTGGCGGGGACTGAATCCCCGGACGTGGTGGAGCTTTGGGACTGGACGTTTGAGCCCAATGACCGGCACGCAAGCGAGGCGCACGCGCGCGGCACCAAGGAGCTGCTTCAGGTCCGAGAAGGGTCCGTCATTCTAGTGGTCGCCGGCGAGACCTTTGCCCTTGAAGCCGGTGACGCCGTCTCGTTCCCCGGCGACGTTGAGCACTCGTACGCCAACACCGGCAGCGATTTGGCCAGATTCTCGCTGGCCGTCTTCGAACCGGGCGTGGGCTCGGGACACCGCCCCGAGGCAAGCGGTGCGGCTCCAACATCCGGCGAAGGAAACTGAAGATGCCCAGGCCCAACATCCCTGTCCCGCCGTGGGGGCTGGCCGTTACGGCGATCCTGTCCGTCCAGCTTGGTTCAGCCCTGTCCGTGAACCTGATCGAGACGGTCGGCCCTGGGGGAACTGCCTGGCTTCGGCTGAGCATGGGAGCGATCATTCTCCTGGCCATTGGCCGCCCGCCGCTGCGCTCCATCCGCCGTCCCGACGTGCTGCCGCTGCTCGGCCTCGGGATCACCACCGGCGTGATGACGGTGGGGTTCCTTGCCGCGGTGGAGCACATTCCGCTCGGCACCGCGGTGGCCATCGAGTTCCTGGGCCCGCTGACGGTGGCCGCCATCCGAAGCCACAACAAAACGGCGCTGGCATGGCCAGCCCTGGCGCTGGCGGGCGTTGTCCTGCTGACCCAGCCCTGGCAGGGCGACTTCAACCCGACCGGTGTGGCGTGGGCCGCGCTCGCGGCCGTCGGCTGGGGCGTTTACATCCTGCTCACGCAGCGGATGGGCGACAGGTTCAGCGGCATCGGTTCGCTCACGCTTACGGTGCCCATCGCCGCGGTGGCAACCGCCGTCGTCGGGATCCCCCAGTCCGCGGGCCACCTCAGGCTTGACATCCTGGCCGCCGCAGCCGGGCTGGCCATCCTGCTGCCCGTCCTGCCGTTCGCGCTGGAAATGCTGGCCCTGCGCAGGATGACTCCCGCCGCGTTCGGAACGCTGATGGCACTCGAACCCGCCGTCGGCGTCCTCCTCGGGCTGCTCATCCTGCACCAGCAGCCCTCCGCCATCCAGGTGGCGGGCATCCTGCTGGTGGTCCTCGCCGGGGCCGCCGCACAGCGCGGCGGCAGGCGCCGGCCAGACAAGAATGGCAGCCCGGCCGATCTCGACTTCGTAGGTTAGCGCGGGGGTTCTTACGGCATCGCCGGCCGGTCACCCTCCCGCAGCCAGTCGTTGAAGAACGCGCCGAGCTGCCGGCCCGAGGCTTCCTCAATCACCTCTTGGAAGTCTTTGGTTATGGCCGAGGAGTTGTCATACCGGGCAAGCCATTCCCTGGCACCTTCGAAGAACGCCACGTCCCCCACCTCAGCGCGCAACGCGTGGATGGCAGCCCCGCCACGGCGGTAGATCTGTTCCACGAACAGGTTGTCCCGTCCCGGGTCGGCGATATTCAACCCCCACAGGTTCTTCCGGTCCAGTTCCGCCACGGCGTCCGTAAACTGCTTCGCCACCGTCGCTTTTCCCTGCTGCTCGGCCCACAGCCACTCGATATAGGTTGCCCAGCCCTCGTTGAGCCAGATGTCCCGCCAGTCAGCCGGACTGACGGCGTTGCCGAACCACTGGTGGCCCAGTTCGTGTGCCACCGTGTTTTCACTTGCGACCTGGGAGTAAACCGGCCGCGTTTGATTTTCCAGGGCATAGCCAACGGAATCGTCATCGACGATGGCACCGAAAGCCTCGAATGGGTACCGCCCAAACAGGCGCTCCAGGAATCTGATCATCCGGGGCTGCAGGGCAAGGGCCGCGTTGGTGTCCGTTAGCGCCTGGCCAGTTACATTTGCATCGATCGCGTTGATGATGGGCAACCCCCGGGGTCCCTCCCCGTAGGACAAGGCGAAGTCGCCAACGCTTGCCGTGGACAAATAGCTGGCCATGGGATCCGACGCTTCCCAGGTCCAGGTGGTCCACCCTGCCTTCGTTGCAGGCCGGCGTCCGGGCAGTCCGTTGGCGACGGCAGCCTTGCCCTCCGGCACGGTGATGCGGAACGTATAGGTAGCTTTGTCCTCGGGATCATCGTTGACGGGGTACCAGGTGGACGCGCCCTCCGGCTCGTTGACCACCATGGCGCCGTCGGAGGTGGTCACCCAGCCATAGAGCGCCCCGGTGGTGTCGACGGGCCGCCCGGTGTTGCCGCTGTACTCGATCTCGATTACGGCCTCCTGACCTGCCTTCAGCTTCGGCCGGAGGGTGATCGCCAGCTCCCAGACACGGGCGGCGTCGTCCCGCATTTGTGCCCATTCAGCAGGAATGCGTTCGCCCTGGGATTCCCCGTGCTTCCCGTCCGTGCCGTAAATCCAGACGGCGAAGACCTCATGTCCGCGCAGATCGAAGTTGAGGGATTCCAGGTCCTCCGTTGCGCGGAGGGTGATGCTGGCTTCGGCGGTGAGGTGCCCCACGAGCACGGACGGGTCCGACGGCGGGGTGTACCGGAGTGCGAGGTCGTAGTGCAGGACGTTGTACCCGCCGTTGCCGGCGTTGGGGAAGTAGGGGTCGCCGCTTCCTGCTGCGCCCGCTGCGGCCCGGGTTTCAGTGCGGGGCGCAGCCTGTGCCGGTACGCTGATGCCGGCAAGGCTGGCGGTCACCAGTATTACCGCCACCACTGCGCGGCGGCATTTCCTCATCAAGTGGGTCATGGCTGTGGTCCTGGACGGGGCAGAAGCCGGGCGGTGTCCCGCTCGAATCTGCAGGGGCTAGCAGCTGAGTGCCTTCGCGGCGACCAGACCAGTACCGGCGGCTTCAAAGTGCCGCTCCCCCGCAGTTGGGAAAAATGTAGGCCTCCCGGCGAAGCGTGTCAACGGGCCGGACGCCCGGACACTGGCTCCGCGCCGCCGTCGTTCTGTCGGACGCCCGCCGTAAGCTGGGATCATGCCGAGTAACTGGGACAGACTGGACCCGAGCCTGCGCGAATCCGTGCAGCAGAACGTGGAGATCTACGAGCGCGTCCGGCCTGCCCTGAAACTGGTCACGCGGGACGTCCTGCTGTTGATGCGGGACATGCTGAAGGACAGCGAGGTTACCCCGCTGTTCGTCACCGGGCGCACCAAGACGGTGGAATCGTTCAAGGAGAAGATTTCCAGGATCGAGGAGCCGCTGGAACCGGGCGCTCCGCCGGTGCTGAAGTTCCCGGACCCGTTCCGGACCTTGAATGACATGGTGGGCATCCGCGTGATCACCAAACTGCCGGCCGAGAACGCCGCGGTGGCCAACATCATCAAACGCCAGCGCCAACTGTTCGACTGCCGCGGGGACCGGGAGAAGGACATTGGCTCCATCGAGTCCGGCACCTATGGCTATTCCAGCCGGCACCTGATCCTGCGGACCATCCAGAACGAGGCCGTCAAGGAGTACCAGCAGGTCTTCAACCCGGATGCCCAGCCCAACGGCAGCTACTTCTTCGAATGCCAGATCCGGACGATCTTCGCGCACGCGTGGAGCGAGATTGAGCACGACATCCGGTTCAAGGCAGAGGACCCGCGCGCCTGGACCCCGCACTTCGACCGGCAGTTCACCGCCACCGCCGCGATGCTGGAAACCGTGGAAACGGCTTTCGCCGACCTGCATGAACGCTACGAGGAAGTGCGCAGTTTCTGGGATACCGAGGGTGAGGGCGCTGCCCCGCTGACGCCCAACCGCATCCGCGACGTGTGGCGCACCCTGCTCCCGCACGTGGACCGCAAGGTTGACGATGATTGGGGCTGGGCCGCAGAACTCCTCGCCGCGCACGGCCTTAACCAGACCATGCAGCTGGCCGGGCTGCTCAGCGCCAACCGCATCACCGAAGTCCGTAAGGCATTGGACCACCGTTACTCCCCCGGGCCCGACAGGCTGCTCGATGACCTTCTGCTCTGGCAGTACGGCACCAAGCACATCGACCTCACCGCGGAAGCGCCCGACGCCGTCCCGCACCCGCGGCGGGACAGCCTTTTGCGGCGGCTCAAAGAGATTGAGCGGTACCGGCTGACGAAGAAGTAGGGAGCTTGCTAGCCCGGCCGGTCCACGCGTGAGCGCCAGAGCAGGTACACGAAGTAGGGCGCGCCTACCAGCGCCGTCATGATGCCGGCAGGAATCTGCGCCGGCGCGATGACCGTCCGGCCCACCACGTCGGCGAGCACCACGGTGCAGGCCCCGATCAGGGCAGCCACCGGCAGCACCCGTACGTGCCGTGCACCCACGAGGCTTCTGGCAGCATGCGGTGCCACCAGCCCCACAAACGCGATCACTCCCACAGACGAAACCGCGCCCGCCGTCAGCAGCACCGCCACGGAGAGCAGCAACAGCCGGGAACCTGGCAGTCCAATGCCCAGCACCCGGGGCGAATCGTCGTCGACCGCTATCAGGTCAAGATCGCGGCGCAGCGCAGCAAGCACGGGAAGCGCCACCACCAGCGCCGCCAGCGGCGGCAGGACGGACTCGAAGGTGCGCCCATACGTCGAACCGGACAGCCAGGTCAGGGCTTTCGTCTGGTTATAGGGGTCGGTGGTCACCAGAAGGACGGTGATCAGCGCCGCGAGCCCGGCCGAGACCCCGATGCCGATCAGCACCAGGCGGTTCTGCTGCAGTCCCCCGCGGAACGCCAGCCCGAACACCACGAGGGCAGCCAGCGCCGCTCCCACCAGCGCGGAGCCGGTGACGAACCAGGAACCGGCCAGCGGCACGGTGGTGATGACGATGATCGCGGCCAGGCCGCCGCCGCCCGAGACGCCGAGGATACCCGGCTCGGCGAGCGAGTTCCGGGACACAGCCTGGATCAGGGCGCCGGCGATCGCAAGCGCGGCGCCGGCCAGCACTGCCGCCACCACGCGCGGCATCCGGGTCCCCAACACAGCGCTGACCCGGTTGCCGGACTGGCCGGTGAGCCAGTTGGCCAGGTCGCCGAGCAGGAGTTTCGCATCGCCGAGGAGGGCTCCGGCCACCAGCAGCCCGGCCAGCAGGACCACCAGGCCCACCAGCACAGAAAGGAAGAACCTTCGGGAGCGCAGGCGTGCGAGCGCATCCCCGGCAACGCTCAGGCCGGCGTCGGACATCCGCAGCGCCAGGATTACCAGGAACACGGCACCGAACACGGTAGTGACCGCGCCGGTGGGCACTTCGACCCCCGCCTGCGCGCCGAAGACCACCCGGACCATCACGTCGGCCCCGATCACCACCACCGCCCCGGCAATGCCCGAAATGGGGAGCAACGCCCGGTGCCGGCCCAGGCCGCGGACTCGGGAGGCCAGCAGCCGGACAATGGCGGGCGCGCACAGTCCCACGAACCCGATCGGACCGGCGACGGTCACCGCTGCAGCGGACAGCAGGACGGCGAGGACGACGGCGCCCACCCGGGCAAGGCGCGGATCCGCCCCTGCCAGCCGGGAGGCGTCGTCGCCCAGCCCGAGGAGGTCCAGCCGGCGGGCAATGAGCAGCAGCCCGGCGACGGCGGCCACCACCACGGGGGTGAACTGCAGCAGTTCATCCGGGCGGGACTGCGCGAGGCTGCCCTGGCCCCAGGCGTACAGCCCGGTGGTCTCCTGGCTGAACAGCAGCAGCAGGGCGCTGGTGGCGGAATGCAGTCCCAGTGCCAGGGCGGTGCCGGCCAGCACCAGGCGGATCGGCCCGCCGTTGCCGTTGGCGCCGGCGCCGGACAGGGCCAGCACCAGCATGGCAGCGACGAGGCCGCCCACAAAGGCGAGGCCACCGGACAGCAGCGCGGGAAGGGTAATTCCGAAGGCCGCGACGGCCACAATCGCAAGGTGGGCACCGGCGTTGACCGCCAGGGTATCCGGCGCGGCGAGGACGTTGCGTGTGGCCGACTGCAGTGCCGCGCCGGCCACGCCGAGCGCCACACCCACCAGCAGCCCGGCCAGCAGCCGCGGGATGCGTGAGGCGACCAAAACTGCGGTTTCCTGGTCGGAGCCGCTGCCGGTGAGCAGCCCCAGCAGCTCGGCAGGGCCGACGTCGGCTGTTCCCTGGGTGAGGTGGATAACCGCGAAGAGGGCCAGGATGGCCAGCCCGCAGCCGGCAGCCACTGCTGATCCCGGCCGTCCGCGCGCTCCGGCAGGTGCCGGCGCGGGAGCCCCCGCCACGGACGTCGGTGCGGCCGGGGCGGGATCGGCGGGCCTCTTCACAGTTTCGGTCATGGTGCGGTGGGGCTACTTGGTCAGCGCAGCGGTGAGGGCGTCGACGTACTGGGTCATCGAGGCAGGGCCACCGAACATCCAGATGCCGTCGGCCAGGCGGTGGACCTCACCGGATGCCACGAACGGCAGCGACTTCCACACGGCGTTGTCGGCCAGTTCCTCGGTGAAGTCACCGTCTGCGCTGTTGGTGATGTAGACAAAGCTGTCGGCGTTCAGGGAGGTCAGGCCTTCGACGTCGGTGGAAGCAAGGCCGTAGGCCGGGTCGCCTTCCGCCGTCCAGGGTGAGACCAGGCCGAGCTCGGTGTTGATGTCGGCCATCAGCGATCCCTTGGTGTACGGCCGGATGGAGACCTTCCCGTCGGCGACCCAGCCGTCGGCGAAAGCCACGCGGGAGCCTGCCAGGCCGGCATCCTCGAGGGCCTTTTTGCCCGTGGCCACGGCCGCATCGAAGGACGCGATGGCCTCGTCGGCCTTGGCCTCCGTGCCGGTTGCCTTGGCCACCAGCTTGAGGTTGTCCTCAGCCTGGTCGATCTGGCGGCTGGCATCGGCGGACTTTAGGACGACCACCGGGGCCAGGTCTTCGAGCTGTTTGATAACGGGCTCGGCCAGGTCGGCCGTTGCCACGATCAGGTCCGGGTCCAGAGAGGCGATGGTGTCGAAGCTGGGTTCGCCGCGGGTGCCGATGTCGGTGGCGGTGCTGTCCAGGGTGCCGGCCTTGACCCAGGCGCTGTACCCCTTGATGTCGGCGACACCCACGGGCTGGACGCCCAGGGTTGTCAGGTTTTCCACCACGTTCCATTCGGTGCCGACTACCCGCTTGGCGGGGCCGTCGAGCTTGACTTCAACACCGCGTGAGTCCGTCAGGGTGACGGCTTCCCCGCTGCCGGCGCTGGTTGAGGCGGAACTTGCGGGGCCTTCCGTGGTGCCGCAGCCGGTGAGCAGGAGCGCCAGGGCAGCGGTGACGGCCAGGGCCTTGTGGATCTTCATGGACGTGAGGTCCTTTCGGGTTGGGGGTTTTGACTGTCGCTGTGCCTTCCGACGGCGCGGGTGCGCAGCCGTCCGGTGAGCGGGTCGGTATGGGTCACGATGGGAATGGAATAGACAGCGCTGAGCAGCTCGGCGTCGAGGGCTTCATGGGCGGGGCCGGCCGCCGCGATCCTGCCCTCGGAAAGGACCACCACGTGGTCGGCAAGGGCGGCGGCCTCGTCGAGGTCGTGCAGCACCACGCCGATGGCCACGCCGTGAACGCGGGCGAGGTCGTACACCAGGTCGAAGATTTCCACCTTGTAGCGCAGGTCCAGGTGGTTGGTTGGTTCGTCGAGCAGCAGCACCGAGGTGTCCTGCGCCAGGCAGCTGGCCAGCCAGACGCGCTGGAGCTGCCCGCCGGAGAGTTCGTGGACGCCCCGGCCTGACAGGTCGGTGATGCCGGTGAGGGCCATGGCGCGGTCGACGGCGGCCGGCCCCTCGGGATCTGCGGCCCGCCACCGGCCCCGGTACGGATGGCGGCCGAACTCGACAACGTCGCGCACGCTCAGCCCGTGCGGCACCGGGCGGCTCTGCGAGAGGAGCGTCACGTGCCGGGCGAAGTCGCTGCGCTTCATCAGCAGCGCGTCGGCGGCTTCGCTGCCGGCCGGCCGGACAGTCACGTTTCCGGAGGATGCCGGATGCAGCCGGGCGAGCGCGCGCAGCAGGGTGGACTTGCCGCTGCCATTGGGCCCCACAAGGGCAACAATCCGTCCGGGCTCAAGCCGCAGCCCGGCGCCGTGGACCACCGTCCTGTCCCCGTACCGGAGCACCAGGTCACTGGCTTCGAGCCCCGAGAGGTCCTTTTCTTCAATCACAAAATGAAGATTAGCTTAGGCTTACCTAATACAACGAAATGTGTCGCCCTACTTCCCGAGCGGAAAGTGGACATGGAGCGCGGCAATCACCGTAGCGGCGTCCTGGGGGTTGGCGGGATCAAAGCTGGTGAGTTCGCCGAAGCGGGCCAGCCGATTCAGCACAGTGTTCCGGTGGCAGTACAGCTCACCGGCAGTTTCAGACACTGACCCGGAACGAAGGTACGCCCGGACGGTCTCGATGAGGCGGTCCTTCTCGTGCACGGAAATCGCTGCGAGCGGCCCCAACACCATGTCCGCCAGGACCGTTCCGTATTCTCCCAGCCGAGTGGCGGCAACCGGCCCCCATGCATCACGCACTGTGTGCAGGCCCGGCCGGTCAGCCACCGGCAATGACTCCAAAGCGATCCGAAGCATTAGGGGCACACCGGCCAGTGACCGGGCGGGCGGCGCCACAAAGCAGTCCAGCGGGGCAAGCCAGGCGCGTTTCCCTTCGGGCTCCCGTCCGGCCCGGGCGGGAACGTCCTCCAGAATGAGGACCAGCGCGCCGTCGCGCTCGTGCAGGAACTGCTCGACCCCGGCCCGCAGCACCCCTGCCCTGAATGCCTTTTGCGCATGTCCTGCCGCCACAGCAACGATGAAGCTGCTCTCCGGCTTGACGCCGAGCGCCCGGGCCGCCTGGCTCAGCAGCTGCGGATCCTTTCCGTCTGAGTTGAGGAGTCCCGACAGGAGGAACGCACGCCGCGTTTCCTTTTCCTGTGCCATGGTGGCGAGCTCGTTGAGGTAGCCCGCGTGCACACGAATGGTATGGAATTCGACCGCTTCCCAGACGCGCACCGCATCTTTGGTGAAATCCGGCAGGAACTCCGGAGGAACCTTTTCCAGCATGGCGTTCCAGAGCACGCGGAAGTCCATCCGTACCGCGCGCAGGAGGGACTCCAGGGGCAGGCCTTGCTGGGCGCGGCGGTGACCGAGCGCTTCGGACAACCCGGCGAGCCGGTCGGGTATCGGCAAGTCACCCACTAGCCGCAACAGGAGTTCCATCGACGCGACGGCTGTCTCCTCCAGGTCCTGGTCGGCCACCAGGGAGCCGGCATAGTCATCGATCTCCTGCACTTCAAGCAGGTACTCGCGGGCTATCCGCCCGATGTCAGCCAGGCAGTCTGCCACGACTTCCGACACCACCGACCGGGTGGCCGGCCTGCGGGACGCGTGAACGGCGTCGGCGGACGCTTCGCTGGGCATATGCCCATTCTAGGACTGGAGTGCACTGTGATCGTCCATTGTTTACCCGGGTGATCCAGACCACCATTGAATGAGCCGTTCCGCGCGGCTGCGCCCTCTAGCCCGGAAAGACGCCGTTACCTCCATGCTTGATCTCAAACTTGTTAATGCCAGCATCTTCACTATGGCTGATGCCGCGCCTACGGCCCGCGCAATGGGAGTTCTGCACGGACGGGTTGTGGGGTTCGACGACGACATCCTCCACTTTCCCGCGCAGCGCACCCTTGACTGCGCCGGAGCGGTCGTCGTCCCCGGGTTTGGTGATTCGCACAATCACATGGCTTGGTTTGGGCAGTCCCTGGCCGAGCTGGATCTGTCCGGGTGCCGGACCCTTGACGAGGTGTACGACGCCGTCTCCCGGTTTGCGCTCGACCTCCCCGAGGGTGCCTGGGTTGTGGGCTCCGGCTATGACGACACCGTGATGGGCGCCCACCCGCACCGTAGCGGCCTCGACAGGTCCGCGCCCGGCCGTCCGGTGTGGCTCAAGCATCGCTCCGGGCATATGTGCACGGTCAACACGGAGGTGCTCGAACGAACGGGCGTTCTGAACGGGTCAGCGGCCACCCCTGAGGGCGGCAAGATCGTCCGGGACTCCGATGGGCCGACTGGACTCCTTGAGGAACAAGCGCAGAAGCTCGTCACCGCGCTGGTGGTCCCCTATCCCGTGACGGATCTGGCGGATGCGATCGGCGCGGCGAGCGGGGTGTACGCGTCCGAAGGCCTGACACACGTGGTGGAGGCAGGCATTGGTTCGGGCTGGATCGGCCGCACCCCGGTGGAACTCGCGGCGTACGTGGAAGCCCGGCGCCGCGGCCTCCTGAAAACCCGCGTCCAGCTGATGGCTGCCAGTGATGCCATGCATCCGCTGCAGTCCCACTCCGCAGATGGAATCACCTTCGGCCTGGACCTTGGCATCGCCTCCGGGTTCGGCGATGACCACGTGCGGCTCGGTGCCATGAAAATCTTCATCGACGGTTCCTTGATCGGCCGTACTGCTGCCGTAACCGAGCCGTTCTGCGATCACGGCCACGGTACCGGCAACTTCCAGCTCTCCCTCGAGGAACTGACACAGCGGATTGTGGATGCCCACTGTTCCGGCTGGAACATCGCCGCACACGCGATCGGGGACGCCGCCGTCGACGTCGCCCTGGACGCCTTTGCTGCCGCCCAGCAGAAGCTGCCACGAACCGAAGCCAGGCACCGCGTCGAGCACGCCGGCATGGTACGGCCCGACCAGCTCTCCCGGTTCGCATCCCTCGCGATCACGCCGGTTCCGCAGCCGCATTTCCTGTTCGAAGTGGGCGACACTATGGCGGTCGCTGTTGGCCCCGAGCGGACGCCGTGGCTGTACCGCCACAAGTCGTTCCTCGACCTCGGGATCCGGGTTCCCGGTAGCTCAGACCGCCCGGTGGCTTCCGGCGCGCCCCTGCTCGGAATGCAGTCAATGGTGACCCGGCGAACCTCCGGCGGAGCAACACTGAGCCCCCAGGAACGCGTCGACGCCCGGACCGCACTAAAGGCCTACACGGTCGACGCCGCGTGGACGGCAGGCGAGGAGGACCTGCGGGGAACGCTGGAAAGCGGCAAACTGGCCGATTTTGTTGTCCTCTCGGCCCACCCGGCGGACGTACCGCCTGACGAAATAGGCCGAATCAACGTGCTGGCGACCATGCTCGAGGGCAAGTGCGTCTTTGGGCAGGCTTACCTCGATGAGCTGCAAACCACCCACCACACCACATCCGTCCAACCCCAGTTCCACCTTGAGAGGCAGACAGACTAATCATGCAATCACCTGAGACAAGCCAGGGAGAGGAAGCGGCCGTACCCACTGTCAGTGGAGCCGAGGCGGGCAGGATTGCCCGCGCGGCCTTCGTCGGCACTGCCCTCGAATGGTACGACTACTTCCTTTTCGGCACCGCTGCAGCAATTGTTTTCAACCGGCTGTTCTTCACTTCCCTCGACCCGACAGCTGCGACGCTCGCCGCCTTTGCCACCTTCGGCGTCGGCTTCGCTGCCCGCCCGCTTGGTGCCGTTCTGTTCGGCTACATCGGTGACCGGGTGGGCCGCCGCCCGGCGCTGCTGATCACCATTGTGGCAATTGGCGTGGCCACTGGCCTTATCGGTGTCCTGCCCGATTTCGGCACCATCGGCCTCGCAGCACCCATCATGCTTGCCATCCTGCGCCTGGTGCAGGGCCTGGCGGTCGGCGGCGAGTGGGGCGGAGCCATGACCATCGCGGTGGAACATGCCCCCATCGAGAAGCGCGGGCGCTATGCCGCGCTGGTGCAGGTCGGTTCGCCTGTCGGCACGCTGATGTCCTCTGGCGCCTTCGCGCTGGTGCTGCTTATGCCCACCGAGGTTTTTGATTCCTGGGGTTGGCGCCTGCCGTTCCTGGCAGCGTTCCCGCTGCTCCTGGTCGCGCTGTACATCCGGTTGAAGGTCGAGGAATCGCCGATTTTCCGCGAACTGGTCAAGCTGGAAAAGCGCGCCAAGATCCCTGCGGTGGATGTCTTCCGCCAGGCGTGGGGCCGGCTGATTGTTGCCATCGCTGCTGCTTTCCTGGGGGTTGGCGGGTTCTACGTCATGACCACCTTCGTCATCAGCTACGGCACCACGAACCTTGGCATGGACCGCGGACTGATGGTCAACGCAACCTTGATTGCCGCCGTCGTGCAGATCGGAGTCATCCTGGTCATTGGCCGTATCAGCGAAAAGGTAGGACCGGGCCGAATGACCTTCATCGGCGGGCTGGTAACGGCCGCCGCAGCGTTTCCGCTCTTCTGGATGATCGACTCACGCAATCCGTTCGCCATCGTCCTCGCCGTAACTCTCGGCATTGCGCTGCTGTCCGTGGCCTACTCGGTCACCGGAGCCCTGCTGACAGAAATGTTCCCGCCGGAGCTGCGCTACAGCGGTGTTGCCCTGGGTTACAACCTGGCCGGAGCCCTGAGCGGATTCCTGCCGCTGATCGCCGTCGCCCTGCTCGGTGTCTCCGGTGGAGCCTCCTGGACCGCTTCCCTGCTGCTGATCGTTGTGTCGTTGATTACCGCTGCTGGCGGATTCTTCGGCGAGCGCCTCCGCGTCAAGGACAAAGCGATCGTACGGTAAGGAGCTCCATGCTGAACCCGGAAATTGCGCGTCGGATTACCGATGCTGTTGATGCGGCCTTTGACCGCCAGCTTGAGTTCACGGCAGAGCTGATCCGGCATCCCTCGCTGAGGGCCGCCGAGGCCAGCGCGCAGGACCTTATGTTCGCGGAGCTAAAGTCCCGCGGGCTCGCCATGGACCGCTGGACGCTCGACGGCGATGCCCTCGCCACGCATGTGGGTTATGGTCCCACCACTGTCGCCTTCGAGGACCTCACCAACGTGGTGGGCACCTACACTCCCCCGGAGGAGAAGGGCCGCTCGCTCATTTTGAACGGGCACATCGATGTGGTGCCCACCGGCCCTGAGGAGACGTGGGAACGCAGTCCCTGGGACGCGGCGGTGAAGGACGGCTGGATGTACGGCCGCGGGGCCGGTGACATGAAGGCAGGGCTCGCTGCCAATCTCTTCGCGTTCGACGCCGTCCGGGCAGCCGGGCTCGCGCCGGGCTCAACCATTCACTTCCAGTCCGTTGTGGAAGAGGAGTGCACGGGCAACGGGTCGCTGGCTGCGTTGCAGCGGGGGTACACCGCGGATGCCGTGATCATCCCGGAACCGGAAGAGAACATGCTGGTGAGGGCGAACGTGGGGGTGATCTGGTTCCGGGTGCGTGTTTCCGGCCAACCGACCCACGTGCGGGAAATGGCCTCGGGTTTCAACGCCATTGACGCCGCCTACACCGTGATGGGTGCCCTGCGGGAACTTGAGGCGAAATGGAACGCCGACAAGGGCAGCCATCGGTACTTCGAAGACGTCGACCATCCAATCAACGTCAATGTAGGCATGATTTCCGGCGGCGACTGGCCCTCCAGCGTGCCGTCCTGGTGCGAGTTCGACGTCCGCGCGGCACTGTATCCGGGGGGTTCCGCAGCTGAGGCGTGGGGGGAAATCCAGGAGTGCCTCCGGACCGCCGGAGCCGGGGGATCGGGGTCAGTATCGGCGGAACGGACGGGATTCTTCTCTGAGGGCTACGTCCTGGAGGAGGGGTCGGATGCTGAGGAAGTGCTGGCCTCTGCACACCAGGATGTCTTCGGCTCGGCGCTGCAAAGCTTCACCACGCCGGGATACCTGGATGGCCGTGTCTTCGCCCTGTACGCGGGTATCCCGGCGCTGGTCTACGGGCCGGTGTCTGAGGCGATTCACGGTTTTGATGAGCGCGTGAACATTGAGTCGGTGCGACAGGTGACCAAGACTATTGCCCTGTTCATCGCCGACTGGTGCGGCGTGACCGAGGCAGCCTAGCCTCTTTCGGTACGCGTAAAGGTGCCCGGCCAGTGGCCGGGCGCCTTTACGAGGTTTTGGGGGGTCTAGCGCGGGTCAAGCTCCCCAAAGCAGAGGCTACGGACGACGTCTGTGAGCACATGCAGCCCACTGACGATGTCCTGGTCGGTGGTGTACTCGTGCTCGTTGTGGGAAATGCCCTCCACCGACGGGACGAACAGCATCACCGTCGGAACGATGTCCTTCAGATTGGTGGAGTCGTGGCCAGCCAGCGTCTTGACACGCGTGTAGGTCAGGCCACGGTTCGCTACGATTTTTTCGGCGAGTGCCACTCCTTCCGGCTGGTAGGGCGTGACGGGCCAGCAGTGGGATCCGGTCTTGCGGATGTCCACGCGGGCTGCCTGTTGGATCTGCTCGATGCGCTCGTGGAGCATCCGGTCCGCCTCCTCGAGGAGCCCCC
The DNA here is from genome assembly GCF_042879835.1 of Pseudarthrobacter sp. NPDC058329. Classification (NCBI taxonomy): domain Bacteria; kingdom Bacillati; phylum Actinomycetota; class Actinomycetes; order Micrococcales; family Micrococcaceae; genus Pseudarthrobacter; species Pseudarthrobacter sp. NPDC058329. The sequence goes on along the minus strand of NZ_JBHVZR010000012.1, from coordinate 56,845 downwards.
CGTCGGCGGACCTTAGGTCAAGGAGCAAGTTAACCAGCGAGGGCACGACGACGGGCGAGTTGGGATAGACGTCAAGCTGGCCTACCGAGGTGTGGACAGCGCCGGCGGGAAAGTGATCTGCGATCTCCCTCGCGGCGACCACAAGCATCGACGCACCAAGGAGGGCGTCCCGCCGGTCCGCGATGACCGTTGAGCCGGTGTGCGCCTGTTCGCCGAGGACCTCGAACTGGTACTTGTTGGCTGCCCAGTTGGAGTCGACGACGCCGATGGTGATGCCGTCGCGTTCCATGCTGCGGCCCTGTTGAATGTGGATTTCGGCGGCGTAGGCCGCCGTCGGCCCGGTGCCCCGGCCGAGCGAAGCGGTGGCTTCCAGCGCTTCCCGGACGGTGATGCCTGCCGGGTCGGTGATGGCGAGAACGTGCTCGGCCGTCATTTTTCCGGTGTAGACAGAGCTGCCCATCATCGACGGCTTGAAGCGGGCGCCTTCCTCGTTGAACCAGTTCACAACGGCCAGGTTGTACCGGGGAGTAGTCGCGCCGGCACGCCATTCCTCTGCCAGGCGGAAGGCGGCATGGGCGGCGGCGAGGACACCGTAGGCGCCGTCGTAGCGTCCGGCGGTCGGCTGGGAATCGAGGTGGGAGCCGACCAGAACGTACGGTGCACCGGGATTTAGTTCCAGCAGGCCAAACTGGTTGCCGACCTGGTCGAAGGACACGTCGAACCCTTTGTCCCGAAGCATGCCGGCCAGCCAGGCCCGCTGTTCCCCGTCCGCGGGTGAACCCGCCTGGCGCTCCACTCCCCCGCCGGGCGTGGCACCAAAAGCGCTAAGGGTGGCGAAGTCCTGCAGGAACACGGAGTCGGCTCCCGTGAATTTGGTGGGATCTGGTTCCGGCACGGCACCGTTGCTCATGATTGTCCTTCGGGCTCGATGAATGGTTCACACAATCGTCTCAAGACCACATCGCGCAGGCACTGGGACGGAACAACCAATCCAGCCGATTGCATTGTGAATCTGCACATCAGCCGGCGATTCCAGGGCCCGGGGGTGATGTCCTCAGCCGGTGCGCCTGACATGGAACTCGTTTACGATGTAGAGCGAACTGCTTCATCACTCCCACTCGGCCCGACGACGGTCTCCCGCCGCCCGCTGTGTCAGGGCAGCTGAGTAATTCTGCACGCCAGAAGGTGCAAGCAAGCGACGTGAGGAACGATGATGGCGGGATCGATACGGAGCGGTTACCTGCTGAGCGGGCGGTACCGGGTCGAGGAATTGATCGGCCTCGGAGCGCAGTCAAGCGTCTACCGTGCCGTGGATGAGTTGCTCCGCCGCGACGTTGCGGTGAAGGTGTTCCGCCAGCACCACGGGAACCTTGAGCAGGTCCGTCGGCAGGAGGCGGAGGTGCGCATCCTGGCGGGCATGAGCCACCCGGCGCTCGTCACCCTTTTCGACGCCGGGGCGGACCTGAGTGATCCGCAGGAACCGTGCAGTTACCTGGTGATGGAACTCGTCCGTGGCCCTGACCTGCGCCGCCGGGGCGCTTCGGGTCCGATGTCCGCTGCCCGCATCGCCCATATCGGGCATGACCTGGCCGATGGCTTGGCGTACATCCATCACCATGGCATCGTGCACCGGGACGTCAAGCCGGCGAATGTCCTGCTCGTCGAGGACGGCAACGGTGGGCACAGGCCCCGCGCCAAGCTCAGCGACTTTGGCGTCGCAATGCTGCTGGGCGAAGGACACGAAGTCATCGACAGCGGTTCATCCGGGACGCCGCACTACCTAAGCCCCGAACAGGCGGCCGGAGAGCCGGCAGGGCCGGCAAGCGATGTCTACTCACTGGGGCTCGTCCTCCTCGAAGGGCTGACCGGGGAAATCGCCTATCCAGGCGCTCCCATACAGTCAGCCCTGGCACGGTTGCTGCGTGATCCCCATATTCCGGCGGACATCGCCCCCAAATGGGTGGAGCTGCTGACCTTTATGCTGTCCCGCGACCCCGCCGCCCGGCCGGCGGCCCGCGAAGTGTCATTGTCGTTGCGGCAGGAAATCGCCACGAGTTCCGGCAGGCGGCGTACCGGGTCCCCGGACCCTGCCCAGGACGAGGAGGCCAGGATGCGGGCAGTCCACCGGTACCGCATCCTGGATACGCTCCCCGACGGGACGTTCGACCGTGTGGTCGCCGTCGCTGCCCGCATGTTTGCTGTTCCGGTCGCCATCGTCAGCATTGTGGACCACGACCGTATCTGGTTCAAGGCCCGGTACGGTACTGATGTTGAGCAGATCGGGAGGGACCCTGGACTCTGCGCCTCGGCAATCCTGCAGGACGAGGCATGGGTCGTGGAAAGCGCCGCCACGGATCCGCGCACCCTGGCGAATCCCCTGGTCGCAGGCGAAGCCGGCATGCAGTTCTACGCCGGTGTGCCGTTGCGCACCCCTGACGGCTACAACCTCGGGACGCTCTGCGTCCTGGACCACAAGCCAAGGGAATTCACGGTCCACGACACGGAAACGCTGGAGAACCTGGCCGCGATCGTGATGAATGACCTTGAGCTGCGGCTGCAGACAAGGCGGAGCCTCAGCCGGGACTGAAAGTACTAATACCTCGCGTCAGAATGAGGCGCGGGAAGCGTCAGAAACCGGTGGTCTGCTGGGGTCGGGACCCGCGTGCCGGCTGCTGCCGATTCAGCAGCGGCGAGGGCAAGGGCAAGCGCAGCGCGGCCATCATGCAAGGAGGCGATGGGCTTTTCCCCGCCCCGGGCAACGGAGACGAGGTGCTCGATCTCCTCGCGGTACGCCGCTTCGTAGCGGTCACCGTAGTGCGGGACAAAGGAGTCCCCGGCGTTGGTCCCGTCCCTGCAGGAGCCACGAACCAGCGTGCCGGTGGCGTTGGTGACCGCAAGTGTCCCCAAGGGCCCGGCTGCCTCCAGCCGCTGGTCGTAGCCTGACGCGTTGCTTCGTGAGTTCAGGATGGTCACCAGCGCACCGTTGGCCGCGGCGAGGGTCACCACGGCCCCGGACGCATCACCCAGGGCGGTCAGCTCCGGGTTGGTCTGCTGGATGGACGCCTGCACCGAGGCAAATTCCCCGGCCACCAGGAACCGGGCCATGTCCAGATCGTGGATCATCATGTCCCGGAACAGGCCACCAGAGCCTGGAACGTACTCCAAGGGTGGCGGGGCAGGGTCGCGGCTGATAATCAGCAGCTGTTCCACGTCGCCGATCTCACCGGCTAGAACCCGACGGCGGACGGCGGCAAAGGATGGGTCAAAGCGGCGGTTGAAGGCGACCACTACACGGTCAATGGAATCACCCACTGCCGCGATGCACCCGTCCACCCGTTCCAAATCGAGGTCCACGGGTTTCTCGACAAGCACGGCCTTGCCGCCGGCGACGGCCTGGACGATGTGTTCGGCGTGGAACCTGTTGGGCGACGCGATCACCACCGCGTCAATGTCCGGGCGCTCGAAGGCTTCATGGACATCCATGCTGGTGGAGCCGTACGCGGTGGCAAGGGCAGCCGCACCGGAACCGCCGGCAACCGCAGCCAGGCAGGCGCCGGGGCTGCGCGAGATGTTGCCCGCGTGGATCGTTGCCATTTTCCCGGACCCGATCACGGCGATCCGGACTTTTCGACTGCTCATCAAAGGCTTTCAAGTTGCTGTGCACTCACGCCGTGAAGGCAGCACAGCCCGGGGCGGCATCCCGGAAGATGCCGCCCCGGGCCAAGGGGGCAGGGTTAGTGGCTGACCAGCGAGGTCCGGAGCGCAGCGTCGGCATCGCGGAGGACCTTCGCGGCCACCTGCAGGCCCTCGATCCGGCCAAGTGACACATCCTCGTGCTCGATGTTCACCAGCATCTCCGGGTCCACCTCGTGCAGCGCCCGCAGGAACTCGGTCCAGTAGGCGGTGTCGTGGCCGCGGCCCAGGGCGACGAAGTCCCAGGCGGAGTTCTTGGGCCATTCGTTGGCCCACTCGTCGCCGCCGAGGTTGGTGCGGTTCTCATCAGGGGAAAGCCTGCGGAAGCTGTTGTCCAGCACGCCGTACAGCGCCGCGTTCTCCTTGTTGACCCGGACGTCCTTGGCTGCAGCCTGGAACACGAGCGGGCCAAGTTCGCGGACCACCGTCACCGGATCCATCTGCTGCCAGAACAGGTGCGACGCGTCCAGCTCCACACCAACATGGGTGGCGCCGGTCAGCTCAACCAGCTTGCGGACGTCGGCGGAATTGAACACCAGGTTCTGCGGGTGCAGTTCCAGGGCCACCTTGACGTCCAGCTCCCGGGCCAGCCCGTCAATTTCCTTCCAGAACTTCGCAGCGATCTCCCACTGGTAGTCCAGGACGTCCAGCGCAGCGGAGTTCCAGGCGTTGACGATCCAGTTGGGAACAGTCGCTCCGGGCTCACCGCCCGGCAGGCCGGACATGGTGACCACACGGTTCTGGCCCAAGCGGTGCGCCAGGCGGATCGCCCTGCGGATATCCTCCGCGTGCTTCTCACCGATTTCACGGTTGGGATGCAGCGGGTTGCCGTTGCAGTTCAGGCCGGCAATGGCAACCCCGGTGCCCTCGAAGGTCGCCAGGTACTCGTCCCGGGCTGCGTCGCTCTGCAGGATCTCGTCGATGTTGGGGACATGGACCGGCGGCAGGAAGCCACCGGTGTTGATCTCGATGCCGGTCAGGCCCAGGTTGGCGATGACCTGGAGGGCCTCGGGCAGGGGGCGGTCGTGCAGGATTGCGTTGTAGACGCCGAGTTTCATGTTGACTCCTTAGGAAATTAGGTGGTTTGAGCGGGTTCTGCTGTGCTGCCCTCGCGGATCAGCGCTTCGTTGCAGCCGTTTTTGAATTCCTCTTCAAGCTCTTCAAGGGATTTACCCTTGGTCTCCGGCATGTAGGCCTTGAGGAAAACCAGCCCGGCGATGCCCAGCACCACAAAGATGAAGAACGTCCCAGAGATGCCAATCATGCTGACCAGCACCGGGAAGAAGAGCCCGATGAGGAAGTTGATGATCCAGAGGGCGAACACGCACACACCCATCCCGGCGCCGCGGAGCGTCAGCGGGAACACCTCCGAGAGCATCAGCCACGTCACCGGGCCAATGGAGCCCTGCATGAAGGCGAGGAACGTAGTCATCAGCGCCAGGAACAGCACCGCACGCAGCATGCCCGGTTCCGTCACCAGGGAAACGATGCCGATCAGGAACAGCGACGAGGCTGTGCCCGCCAGTCCGACGAAGAGCATGGGCCTGCGCCGGACCCTGCCGAGCAGCGCCATGCCGGTGATGGCCGCCGCGACGGACACTGCACCGTTGGCGATGGTCGCCCACAGCGCCCCCGTGGTGCCGAAGCCTGCTTCGGAAAGGATGGAGGTGCTGTAGTACATGATGGCGTTGACTCCGCTGATCTGTTGGATCACCGCAACACCCAGCCCCACGATCAGGATCCGTTTGGTCCAGGAGTGCGCGAGCAGCTCCCGCCACCCGCCCTTGCTGGACTCGTAGTCCTCACGCGCCATGCGGATGACATCGTCGAATTCCCGGTGCAGCTCGTTCTCCGGCCGGACCCGGCGCAGCACATCAAACGCCTCTTCGCTGCGTCCCCCGGCTGCCAGCCAGCGGGGCGATTCTGGCAGCACCAGCGTGCCGAACCAGAGCACGACGGCGGGCAGCGTGGCAAGTGCCACCATCCACCGCCAGATGTGGTCGTCTCCAAAGAACGTCCCCAGCAGGGCGTTCGACACGTAGGCGATCAGCTGGCCGGAGACGATCATCACCTCGTTCTGCGTGACGATCCGTCCCCTGTCCTTGCTGGACGCCATCTCGGCCAGGTACACGGGCACCGTCACTGACGCGCCGCCCACGCACAACCCCAGGAGGAACCTGGCCACCACCAGAAGTTCAGTGGTGGGCGCAGCGGCGGCGGCCGCCGTCGTGATAAAAAACGCGACGGCGAGCCAGCGGATGGTGCGTCGCCGGCCGTTCCGGTCCGAGAGGCGTCCGGTGTACATGGCACCGAAGGCCGCACCAAGCAGAAGCGCTGACGTGACCAGGCCTTCCTGCAGCGGGTTCAGCGCCAGGTCGTCCCGCATGAACGGCAGTGCGCCGTTGATGACGCCGGTGTCGTAGCCGAAGAGCAGGCCGCCGAACGTGGAGAAGAACGCGATCTTCCGCATGAACTTCCGCGGGGCCGCCGCCTCGGATGTTGTTGCCCGGGCTGTCATCCGTTCACCACCGGCGCTTACGCGAACGCCGGCTGCGGGATGGCGACGCTGCGCCCGCCCAGCTGCGCGGATTCGGTGACGGCCGCAAGGATCTCCATGTTGCGGACGCCTTCTTCGAACGTGGCGCAGCGCGGCAGGGACTGCGTGGCGGGCAGGCCGGCCACCTCTTCGAGGAAGGCGCGGGCCTGGTAGCCGAAGGCGTCGTTCTGGCCGAAGCCCACGCTGGGGGCGTCCATGGCCAGGCCGCCGGCGATGTAGGGGTGTTCCGGCCCAAGGACCACCTGGCGGTAGCCGTTCCGGGCCGAGGCGCCTTCGTTGAGGAACAGGCCGATTTCGGCCGGGCGGCGCTGGTCGAAGAGTGCGGCGCCGTTCTCGCAGAAGACCTCGAACGTGAGGGTGTTGGCGTGCCCGGCAGCAACGCGGGAAACGGCAAGGCTGCCGACGCCGGTGGCGAACTCCGCGGAGAAGGCGGCAACGTCGTCGTTTTCGACGGGTTCAAAGACGTTGCTGACGGCGGAATGGTCGTGGCCCATGACGGCGCCCAGGGGCAGCGGGCGCTGCGGGATGACTGTGCTCAACTGCCCGCCGCTTACGGACTGGATGTCACCGCAGAGGAATTCTGCCACGTAGGCGAGGTGGCTTCCGACGTCGGCCAGCGCGCCGCTGCCGGCACCGCCCTTGTAGCGCCAGCTCATAGGTGCTTCGGGGCTGCAGCCGTAGTCGGTCCAGTAGCGGCCGCTGAAGTGGAGGACCTTGCCCAGGGTGCCGGACTGGATGAGGTCGCGGATGTAGGCAATGCCGGGGGTGCGCCGGAAGGTAAAGCCGATGCGCCCCAGGGACGTGGCGTTGCGGGCAGCCTCGGCCATGGCACGGGCATCTTCCATGGTGTCGCTGAGGGGCTTCTCACACAGGACGTGCTTTCCTGCGGCCAGGAGGCCTTCGACAACTTCGCGGTGGAGCTTGTTGGCAATGACCACGCTGACCACGTCGATGTCCTCCGCCTCGGCAATGGCCTGCCAGGAGCTGTCGTGCCGCTCGTAGCCAAACCGCCGGGCTGCGGCAGAACCGAACTCAGCGTTGACGTCGCCGATGGAGACGAGGCGGATCTCCGGCAGGTCCGGGGAGTAGAGGGTGGAAGCTGTCCGGTAGGCCGCTGCGTGCGCCTTGCCCGCCATGCCGGCGCCGATTACTGCGACGCCCAGGGACTTGCTCATGTGTTTCTCCTTTGAAAACCTGCCCGAACCCTGCTGATCGGGTACCGGGATGTGCCGGGAAGTTGTACGCTGTTTGGAGCGCTCCATAAAACTGTAAGGACCACACTTTGTCCTGTCAATCCCTTTTGGCAACGACTTGGAATGGGATGATTGCACGGTGAAAGCTTCAACGGATCCCGGATCTGCCCGGCCAACGATCTACGACGTGGCGAACCGCGCCGGTGTCTCCAAATCCCTGGTTTCGCTGGTCCTGCGCGGCTCTCCGAATGTCAGCGGGGCACGGCGCGAAGCGGTGCAGACGGCCATCGATGAACTGGGCTACCGGCCAAGCCGCGCTGCGAGCGCGCTGGCCGCGAACCGCACGCAAAGCATTGGCCTGCTGATCGACGACTTCCACAACCCCTGGTTCGTGGAATTCCTCCGCGGCCTCCGCTCCGTGCTGGATTCGGCGGGGTGGAATGTCTCCGTGGCGGACCTCCAGCTTGAGGCGCTCTCCGGACGCAATCCCTTGGACGGCTTCCTGGCCATGCACGTGGACGGGCTGATCATCGCCGCTGAGCCGCACACTGCGCCTCCACTGCGCCACCTGGATGTCCCCTTTGTGGTGGCAGGCGTCCGCGAGCTCGACGCCGGCCCGGCAGATGTGGTGGCCAGCGACGAGGTACGCGGCGCGGGGCTTGCTGTGGAGCACCTGGTGCAGCTCGGTCACCGCCGCATCGCCCACATCACCGGGTTGGGTGGATCCGCCAAGGCGCGGCGGGAGGGCTACCTGCGTGCTGTCTCGACGGCGGGGCTGCCGCCCCTGCTGGCGGGCGAGGCCGGGGGCACCACCGAGGAGGCCGGCTACGCCGCCACACGGGAACTGTTGAGCCGTGACCATGGCGTGACTGCCGTCTTCGCCGCCAATGACACTATGGCGCTGGGCGCCCTCGCCGCACTCAAGGAGCAGGGGTTGCGGACCCCTGAGGATGTCTCGGTGGTGGGGTACGACAACACGGCATTGGCCGAATCCCGCTATCTGGACCTGACCTCCATTGACAGCCACAACGCCTCGATCGGTGCCGAAGCGGCCCGGGCGCTGCTCGGCCGCATCGCGGAGCCGAAAGGCCCGCACCGGCAGCTGCTGCTGGCGCCGTCCCTCATAGCGCGGGGTTCGACGGCGGCTCCCGCTTCCTGACCGGGCGTTGCCGCACACGCCGCAACCCGCCGTCGTGCTGGCGACGGCGGGCACGGAGCGGCGGCGACGGGATCAACGCCCGGTTTGGCCGGTGACAGAGGCTGTTTCGGCCTTTACTTCCGCCAGGACCTCGCGGTGGCCGCCCAGGGACTCGAGCTCGTGGGCAAGCTCGGCCAGTTCGGCTCCACCGGCCATCTGGGCGGTGAGCTCCTCGAGCGTGATGTCCTTCTTGTCGTAGTAGCCGATGGAGCGGCCGCGCTTGAGGAGCAGGAAGCGGTCCCCCACCGGGAACGCGTGGTGCGGGTTGTGGGTAATGAAAATGACGCCCAGGCCGCGGTCGCGGGCCTGCAGGATGTAACGCAGCACCACGCCCGACTGCTTCACGCCCAGGGCCGCCGTCGGCTCGTCCAGGATCAGCACCTTGGCGCCGAAGTAGACGGCCCGGGCGATGGCTACGCACTGGCGCTCACCGCCGGAGAGCTGCCCGATGGGCTGCTCCACGTCGCGCAGGTCGATGCCCATGTCCGCTAGTTCCTTCTTGGTGATCTCCTTCATTCTCGGGACGTCCATGCGCCGGAACGGACCTGAGCCAGTGGTCAGTTCGGAGCCCAGGAAGAAGTTGCGCCAGATGGGCATGAGGGAGACGACCGCGAGGTCCTGGTACACGGCTGCGATGCCGGCATCGAGCGCCTCGCGCGGGGAACCGAGCTTGCGTTCCTCGCCCATGATGGAGAAGACACCCTCGTCGTGCTGGTGCAGGCCGGCGATGATCTTGATCAGCGTCGATTTGCCGGCGCCGTTGTCGCCCAGGACGCAGGTGACACGGCCGTTGTCCACGGCCATGGTCACATCATGCAGCGCGATGATGTTGCCGTAGTGTTTGCCCACGGCATCGAGCTTGAGCAGATGCACCGCCCGGTCCGTCAGCGGGTCGGTCTCCCCCTTGAGCAGGGTCTCATTGGTGATGCGCGCCCGCTTGCCGGTGGCCTTAGCGGTGGTGTGGTTGGTTTCGGCGGTCATGGTCCTACTCCTACTTCAGGTCCGCGCGGCGTTTGACGATGAGGTTCACAATGGTGGCCAGCAGCAGCATCAGGCCCAGGAAGAACTTGAACCAGTCAGGGTTCCACTGAGCGTAGACGATGCCCTTGTTGGCCATGCCGAAGATGAACGCCCCGATCGCCCCGCCCACCGCCGAGCCGTAGCCGCCGGTCAACAGGCACCCGCCGATCACCGCGGCGATGATGTAGAGGAACTCGTTGCCGATTCCCTCACCGGACTGGACGGCGTCGAACGCGAACAGGTTGTGCATGCCCAGCACCCAGCCGCAGAACCCCACGGCCATAAAGAGACCGATCTTGGTTTTGGTCACGGGGACCCCCACGGCGCGGGCAGAGTTGGCGTCGCCGCCCACCGCGAAGATCCAGTTGCCCACCTTGGTGCGCATGAGGATCCAGGTGGCCACGGCCACCATGGCGATCCAAAAGAACACCGTCACCTTGATTTCGACGCCGGCCAGGGTCACCGAAGAGGCGAAGATGGCGCGTGCGGAGTCGAAACCGTCCATGTCTGCGATGGACGGGGAGGAAACCCCGCCGCCGATGGCCCGGGTGAGGGCAAGGTTGAGGCCGGTGAGCATAAGGAACGTGGCCAGGGTGACGATGAAGCTGGGCAGTTTGGTTTTGACCAGTATCCAGCCGTTGATGAAGCCGATGGCAAGGGACATCACCAGAGCCAGGGCCACCCCCACCCAGACGTTGACGGAGAAGTACCAGGAGAAGAGCGACGCCGTCAGGGCTGAGCTGATAACGGCCACACCCGTAGAAAGGTCGAACTCTCCCCCGATCATCAGGAGGGAAACGCCCACTGCCATGATGCCGATGGTCGAGGCGCCGTATAGCACCGTGGCGAAGGCGTTGGGCTGCAGGAATGTGCTGGAGACCAGGGAAAAGAAAACGAAGAGGACCACGGCGCCCACCAGGGCGCCTACCTCGGGCCGGCCGAGGAGCTTCTGGAACGGATTGCGCCGCCCCACCCGTTCGTCGAGGACCGGGGGTACTGCCAGTGCTGTCTGTGTCATCGGAATACTCCTTGTTGGTCAGGGCTGCGGCTGCAGGGCAGAGTGTGCAGCCCTTGTCCAGGGTGGCTAGCGGATACCCGCGTCGGCGAACTTCTTGACGTCGGCCACGTTGTCCTTGTCCACGATGGTGGGACCGGTCAGCACCGGCTGGCCGCCGCCGATGAGGAAGCCGCCACGCTTGAACTGCCACAGGGCGTCGACGGAACCGTACCCCTGCAGCCACGGCTGCTGGTCCACGGTGAACAGCAGCGAACCGTCTTCGATCTTTGCCGCGAGTTCCTTGTTGAGGTCGAAGCTGGCTACCTTCGCCTGGCTGCCGGTTTCCGCGACGGATGTCAGCAGCGTCAGCGTGATGGGGGCGCCGAGGCCAATAATGACGTCGGCGTCCCGGGAGGCCTGGAGTTTGGCGGTGGCCGTGGAGGCGACAGCCGTCATATCGGAACCGGTGACATACAGGACTTCAGTTCCGGGGACCTTGGCCTTCACACCGTCACAGCGGTTTTCCAGGCCTACGTGGCCCTGGACCTGGATGACGCAAATGGGGCGCTTATAGCCCTGGTCTGCCAGCTTCTGGCCCACGGCCTCACCGGCCAGCTTGTCGTTCGAGCCGAAGTGCGTGAACGCACCCAACTGCTTGGAGACGGTCTCTCCGGCGTTCAGGCTGACCACCGGAATGCCGGCATCGGTGGCCTTCTTGATGGCATCCTTGAGAGCTTCAGGGGTCGCCAGCGTTACTGCGATGCCGTCCACCTTCTGGTTGATGGCCTGCTCGATCAGCTGCGACTGGCGGCCTGCTTCGGGATCGTTGAGGTACTGAAGCTCAACATTGTCCTTTGCCGCAGCCTCCTCGGCTCCCTTTCGGACAATGTCCCAGAACGTGTCCCCGGCCGGGGCGTGCGTGATTAAAGCCACTTTCATGCGGTCGGTGGTGGCCACCTGGCCTGCCGAACCGGCTCCGGCGGTGTCGGTGGACCTGCCACCTTCACTTGAGCAGGCCGTCAGGGCCAGCATGGGGATTGCGGCGGCGGCAACGGCGGCGCGGCGCCAGGCAAACTTCTTCACTCGTGATCTCCTTCGATCATCTGACTCGTAAACTCGCGCCGGGCGGGGCGGGAATGGAGCCCGCAACCCGGGAGCGTGACGCACCCCACATTTGGAGCGCTCCAGAAAAGCATAAAAAGGACGACTTTGTCCTGTCAATAGATCGCGGAAACGTTTAAGGCTCGGTGATGACTTCTGTGGTGCCCTCCCGTGCGCTCTTCCGGGCGGCATCCAGTACTACGAGGGTTCGGATGGCCTCCCCGGCAGGCACAGGCGCCGGCCCGCCGTCACGGATGGCGCCAGCGAATGCCGTGTAAAGATCGTGCCATCGCCCCTGCGCTGAAGGGATGTGCTTCCGGCCGGCAGCGGTGGACAGGGTTCCCCAGTGCTCCGGGGCCTCGTAGCCCCATTCATCCGGCGTGGCTGCGGGCCGCAATCCCGAAAGAACAGCCCCCGCCTGTACGTCCATGGCCAGGGAGAGGTAGCTCCCCTTGCTGCCATAGGCACGGATTTCCCTGGCCTCGGCGTGGTTGGCTTTGCTTGCTTCTGCGTAGGACCGGACACCGCTGGCATGGAGGAGGTCGAGGGTGAAGCCGGCGTCGGCGGGGCCGGAATCCGTCTCCACCCAGTCAAGGTGCGCAGTGACCGAGCGCACCGGACCCAACAGCCAGATCAGCTGGTCCACCAGGTGGCTGCCGATATCCAGCAGCATCCCGTCCGCTTCGCCGGCCTTAACGGAGCCGGGATTGTCCTGGTCCATACGCGAATGGACACGCCAGATGTCCCCCAGCCGGCCCTCGGAAACCACTCCCGCCAGGGTCTGGGCATCCGCGTCCCAGCGCCTGTTGTGGTAGGCGCTGAGGACAACGCCCGCCTTCTCCGCTGCGGCGCCGAGGTCCCGTGCCACGGCCGCCGAAGGGGCGAATGGCTTGTCCACCATGACGTGCAGGCCGGCAGCAATCGCCTCAAACGCCAGTTCCGGGTGCGTTTGAGGCGGCGTGGTGATGGTGACTGCGTCAACTCCGGATGCGATCAGTTCCTTTAGCGTCTGAAACACCGGGACGCCGGGCCAGTCCGCGGCCACCGAAGCGGCGCGTGACGGCGAGCGCGTGACCACTCCACCCAGGGCCAGCCCCTGCGCCGCCTCGATGAACGGGGTGTGGAAGTTCCGGCCCCCTGTGCCGTAACCCACTACGCCAATACGAAGATCGCCCACTGCCAGCCTTTCGCTCATCCAAATGGCGCTCTTGACTTGGAGCGCTCCAACCTAACCTGACGATAATGCATGCGTATCGCAGCCGCCAGGTTGGCGGCGTCACCCCGTACCCTTCCGGCAACCGCAGCACACTCGGCTTTCACCCATTGAAATTCCGGGTCGTGACCCATACCCAAGCGCGTCATGATGGGAGTCACATTCCGGCCCCGCCGGACGACTGGAAAGAAGGAACAATGTCCCTCAGCGTGGAGGAAATGAACCAGCAACTGCCGGCGGCCAACACCCTGCCCGGCGAAGCTGTCCCCTATTACATGGCGTCAGGCGAAGGCGCACGCTACGAGATCAACGGCCAGCTGGTCACCGTCATCGCCCGCGCGGCGGACACCGGCGGAATCTTCAGCGCGGCCTACATCTCCGGCGGCCTGGGCGCGGAATCACCGTTCGTCAGCCACAACGTCGAGCACAAAACCCTTTACATCTTCGACGGCATCCTCCACGTCTGGCTGCCTGCGAAAGCCGCATCCTCACCCCCGGAGACTCCGTGGTCATTCCGCCCAACACACCCCACGCCTACCGCATGGCCAGCCATTACACGCGGTTCCTCAACTGGATGACGCCCGGCGGGGCGGAGGCCTATTACGAGCGCGTCGGAACGCCCGTCGACTCCCACGTCCCGCCAGTGCGCGCAGGCCGCACCGCCAGCCTCCAAGAGCAGGCGGCAGTGGGTGCCGAGTTCGGTATCACCTTCCCGGACGTTGAGCGCGTGGAGCCCTCCTTCAAGCACGACGCCGGCCTGCCGCCCACGCTGAGCCCCTACTTCCTCAGCGCCCACGAGGGCGAGCGCCTGGCCAGCTACCAGACCATGTTCACGTACCTGTCCCGGCCTGCCAACACCGGCTCGAACTACTTCGCCGTGCACACCAAGGGCGCCAAGACGCCCTACATCCCGCTGCACTTCCACGAGCAGCACACGGAGAACTTCCTGGTCACCGAGGGCAGGATGTGGCTGTACGCCAACGGCCGGGAAATGCTGCTGACCAAGGGCGACTTCGTCCACGCCCCGGCGGGAACCATCCACTCCTTCGCCCTGGATTCGCACAACACCCAGATGCTGGGCTTCCTGACGCCGTCGGTGTTCAACGGCTTCTTCGAGTACTTCAACAAGCCCACCGAGGACTACATGTACACCGAAGGCGGCCAGCCCTACATGGACATGGAAGGCTTCGCCCGCGCCCAGGCAGAGATGGACCTGACCGTGGTGGGCCCGCCGCCGCAGCGCCGGATCGCGTTGGAGATCTCCTAGCGTTCCATGGCAAACGAAATGGCCCGGACCTCCGAAAGGAAGTCCGGGCCATCGCTTTGTGCAGCGTCCAGTCGCCAGCGTTGATCTTAGCCGCCGGCGAGCGCCTGTTTGACCAGTTCGCGGCCGTAGTCGTTGCCGTTGGGCGTGCGGACCACGGTGTGCATGTGGAACGGGGCCGGTTCGTCGTTGCTGAGGAAAACCCCTGTGTGGTGGTCCAGTTCCAGCACCACCACCGGGCTCTGCAGCCGGAAGTAGAACGCTTCCTGTCCCTCCCAGCCGCCGATCCAGCTGAAGAAGCTCTCGCCGTAGTGTTCCTGGATCTCCCGGCCCCGGCCAGCCCTCGGCCCGTCCGGCAGGTACGCGATAAAGTCGTCCACCAGTGCGTCCAGGACTGCGCGGGCCTTTGCCGGCAGGTCGGCAACACGGATGCCCTCGTAAGGGATCACCCGGTTGTCCTGGAAGCACCCGCCCAGATGCCGCTCGTCCCCGGAATGGAGCCTGCCTTCGGGCATCGCGGGGTCCACCATTGATTCATACACGGTGGCCTCGGCGCGCAACGCAGCAGGCAGCGCCCCCATCAGCTCGCGGGCCAAGGCAATGCGCTCCTTGAACACCGCCACGCCCGCGTAAGGACCGGCGTCGATAACGTCCGGCTCGGCGCCCATAAACACCGGCGAGATCACCAGCCGGGTACCGGCCACCAGGCAGTTGAGCGCCGCGTGGTGGCCGAACAGCTGCCACCCCCACGGCTCCGTCTCGGAAGGCTCCCCGTACAAAGCGAAGTTGTAGCTGAACTCGTTCATCAGCAGCGGCAGCTCCACCAGATCGCCGAGGAAGCCATTGATCCGCATAAGGTTGCGGACCAGTTCAAAACCGGCGGGACTGAGGGATGCCTCCACCACCGCGAACACTGCGTCGCGCGCAGGCCCGTCCAGCTCGTCGAGGCGGAGACCGGTGTCGTGCTGCATAAACTCCGGGTTTGCCCAGCTCTGCCACTCTGGAGCATCCACGGCGTAACTCAGCCGGGAGGCCTGCTCGAGGGTCAACCTATCGAGGAGCTTGCGGGCCGCCGCAACCATCTCTGGAGCGGGGGCCTCCTCCCCCGCATGCGCCGGAAGGAGCGGATACAGCCCGGGGCGGAGGACGCCGTCGTTCGTGATGCCTGTGAACGGCTGCGGATACAGCTTCTTCCAGCCTTCGATCATTGGCCCGGCGAATGAGTCCTTGGTGGCCGCCTCGGCGTACTCCCGGGCGTTCAGGCCGCGGATCTCCGCCACGCGCGGGTGGTCAGGGGCAAAAAGATAATTACGGAACGACGACGCTGACACGGGCCTTGCCTTCCTGCTCAGTGTGCTGGTTCTGCTGTTGATTGTGCTCAGCCGGGCGCCAACCCGCGGCCACGGCCAACGCGGCAGCGGCCGCCTCCGCCGAGGACCCGCGCCAGGCAACGTGTTGGTCCGGGCGGACCAGGACTGCGTCGGCACCCCACAGCTCGCAGGGTGCAGTCCCGTCGTCGAAAGGCCCGACGGCGGCGATCACCACCGGGATGCCCTTCCGGTCCGCCGCAACGGCCACAGACGCAAAGGCCTCGGCGGCAGGCGTGCCCGCGAGCGCTGCCGAATCAACAAGCAAGGTGAAGCCCTTGCCCAAAAGGTCGTAGACCGAGGCTGTTTCATCAAGCCACGCGTGCGGAAGCAGGGCCCCCGGGCTGGCCGACGGCACGTACACAATGGGGTCCTCCACCGGAGCCTGCGACCCGTCCGGGACCACCACCGGCGAGTCCCCGTAGGCGTATCCCAGGACCAGGCCGAGGGAATCGAACTCGCTCTGCTTCACCGCGAGTGCTTCGCGGGCCGTTTCCCGGGCTGCCGCGCCGCCAGCACCGGAGGCCAGGAGCGCGGGGTCGGCGAAGTGGTAGGCGAGAGCCTTGCCGTTGGTGGCCGCATCGCTGATGGTCCGGGCCGCGACCGGGCGGCGCTCCGCCCAGTAGCTGTCCAGCAGGTCCGCACCGGCCCAGCCGGTGAGCACCGCGGCCAGCTTCCAGGCAAGGTTGGCGGCGTCCCCCACACAGGTGTTGAAGCCGTGCCCGCCCCACGGCGGGTTCAGGTGCGCGGCGTCGCCCACCAGGAACACGCCCCCGCGGCGGTACTCCGGGGACAGCAGCATGCGCGCCGTCCACGGATCGGTGGCGAGGACCTCGATGTCGACGTCGGTGCCCACCAGCGAGCGGACCATCCAGCCGGCCGTGGTGGTATCCACTGTCTCCTGCGGATCGATGCCCTGGATGATGGCCCACCAGGTGCCGTCGAGGTCCATTGGCCCCACCATCCCGGACGTATCCGCGCCCACCACCCAGTACTGCACCGCCGGGTCCAGTGCCACTGCTGCGGCGAGCCCCTCGGACCGGAACAGGATGCTCATGTTGGACAGCGCCGCGGAGCCGCCTTCGAGGCGGACGCCCAGGCTGCGGCGGACGGCGGACGAACCGCCGTCGGCTCCGATCACAAACTCTGCGGCGATGGTGTGCCGGCTGCCGGAAGGACCGGAAACCATGACCGTGCAGCCGGCCCCTGAATCCTCAATGGTCTCCACGCTCCAGCCGGTCACCATCGTCGCCACAGGCGACGCGGCGACGGCGGCGCGCAGCACTTCCTCGAGCACGGGCTGCGGCACCTGCTGGCCGCACTCCGGCTGCGGGCCGTAGCGGCCGGACACCAGCTGGAAGGCGTTCCGGAAGCGGCGCAGTTCGTGGGCTCCCGGACCGGTGAGGCCGGTGCAGAAGCTGACGTCCTGCGAGTAATCCACCGGAAGCGGCGAGGCGGCACGCAGTGCATCCGCCAGGCCCAGCCGGCGGAGGTGGGTCATGGTGCGGGCGTTGGTGGTCTTGGCGCGGGGCCGGGCGTGGTCCACGGAATCCCGCGGCTCCACCACCAGGCTCGGCACGCCGCGGGAGGCCAGGTCCAGCGCCAGGAAAAGGCCGCTGGGTCCGCCGCCGGAGATCAGGACCTGCGTCTCGGAGGGCAGCTTACCCGGGGAGGCGAAGCGATGGGTGACCATCAGGCACGGCTCCGCAGGGACAGTCCGCCCACCGGGGTGGTCAGGGTGCCGAGCTTGTCGATTTCCACCTCGACGGTGTCGCCCGGCTGCAGGAGCCACTGCGGTGTGCGGGCGTAGCCCACGCCTTCGGGGGTGCCGGTGGCGATGACGTCTCCCGGGTGGAGCGTCAGGGTCTGGCTGATCAGGGAGATGATGGCCGGGACGGAGAAGATCATGTCCCGCGTGTTGCCGTTCTGGACTTCCGCGCCGTTGACCCGGGTCCGCATCTGCAGGCCGTCCCGGAGATCGCCCACTTCGTCCCGGCTGACCAAGGGTCCCAGGGGGCCGGTGAAGTCGCCGTTTTTGCCCAGCGTCCACTGCGTGGTGAGCTTCTGGGCGCGGCGGGCGGTGATGTCGTTGAAGGTGGAATAGCCGAAGACGGATTCGGCGGCCTCGGCCTCGTCAGCCGATTCCACGCGCCGGCCGATGTAGGCGGCCACTTCGCCTTCCCAGTCCAGCCCGTCCTCCCCGGACGGTACGGGTACCGGTACGTTGCCCACCGAGAGCGAGGCCGTCCAGCGCCCAAACAACGTGGGGTACGCGGGCAGGTCCTGGTCCTTGTAGCTGCCTTCGGCAACGTGCGCCTTGTAGTTCAGCCCCACGCAGATCACGCGGGCGGAGGCGGGGACCAGCGGCACCTCGGTGACAGAACCGCGCTCAAGCGAGGTGCCGGCGTCGGCCGTTAGCGTGGCTGCCTTGTCCTGCCAGCCGGAAGGATCGGTCCAGAATTCCGCGACCGGTGCGAGCGGGAAGAGGTGCGGGTCCACGAGGGCTGCGGCCCAGGGTTCGCCTTGGTGGGTGATGCCAACAAACTGCATGGGAGGGCCTTTCAGATCAGGGTTTTTGTGCCTGGCGGCGGAAAAAGTCGATGGTAGCGTCAGCGGCTTTTGCAGCGGCGGCAGGGTCCTGCCCGGGCAGCTGCCACATGTGGTCGGCGCCCTCAATCAGCAAAAGTTCGACGTCGGTGCCCGCGGCTTCCAGCGCCGCGGCCAGCGTGGCGGATTGGGCCGGCGGGACAAAGCGGTCCGCGGTGCCGTGGGCCAGGAAGAAGGGCGGGGCGTGCGGTCCCGCGTAGGTCAGTGGGCTGGCGGCCGCTGCCTTTTCCGGCGCATCAGCAGGCTGGGCGCCGAGAAGGAGCGCCTCCCGCGAGCCGGCGTCGTCAGCGGTCGCGACGGCGTCAGGCAGCGCTTGTTCCCCCATGCGGACAAGGTCGGTGGGCGGGTACCAGGCGGCCACGGCTGCAACGGTGTCGCTGACGTCTGCATACCCGCGTGCCTCGCCGCGGAACACTGCGGACCCTGCCGTCAGTCCCACCAGACCGGCCAGATGCCCGTCTGCGGAGTCCCCCCACGCGTAGATCCTGTCCGGATCCACGTCGTAGTGGGCGGCATGTGCCCGGAGCCAGCGGACCGCAGCTTTGGCGTCCAGCAGCTGCGCAGGAAAGTGCGCCACGGAGCTCAGCCGGTAATCGGCAGAAGCCACCACAAAGCCGGCGTCCACCAGCCGCTCGATCGGGCTCACGCCAAGGGAGTCCACCTGCGGGCCAAGGGATGAGCGGCCGCCCACTCGCCAGCCACCTCCATGGAAGTGGACCACGGCCGGCAACGCCTTGGACTGCTTCAGGGCCGCGGACTGCTGTGTCCCAGACTGCTGCTGCGGGGCGGGGAGGTAGAGGTCAAGCAGCAGCGGGACCGAGCCCTCGGGGTGGGCAAATTCGATGCCCTTCAGAACCCGCCCTGCCGTCATCGCTGACTCCATGTCCTACCGCGCCGTTTCGTTCATGCGCCGGGCCACCGATGTGGACCGCGTCACTACTCAACCTTCGCCCACAGGAAGTCCCCCGCGCGTGGCTCGTTTCACTGAATGAAACAGCATCGGAGCGTCAGCAAGCTGAGCAGGCGAGCGTCTTCAATGTCGGGGATCTCGCGGCCACCCTGCCTAAGGAAAGGGGACGAACAAGTGCCGGCCAGCTTTCGCCGGAAAGACGGTGGAGTCAAGAACCCCTCTATGCCACCACAGTTTTTCCCAAGTTCGCGCCGCAATGCTTTGTAAAGCGGTTCCCGATCGGGTTCCGCAAAACTCACATGAGGGGTAGGTACCAAGAGTGCCAAGCAAAGGTCTCCCCCCGATCACCGGGGGAATAATGAATTGGTCGGGAAGAAGGCGAATGGCCGCCATGGCAGCCGCAAGCGCTGTCTGCCTGACTCTGGTGGCAGCGCCATCAACAGGAACAGCGGCCGTGCCGGGGGACGCAAGCCTCGCCGCCGTCGGCCCGATCGACAACGCCAACGGCTACCCGTTCTGGTACCAGGATCATGGGCTGGATTCCGGCCTTGAGCCCCTTCGGCTGGAGCTTTGCCTCGAAGCCGCCATGTGCGGTGCTGAAATCCCGGACCCGACCGCCGACATCAAGCTTCCGGAGAATTACCCGGATGAGGGCTTCTGGTGGGCTGCGGAGGCTTCCATCGACCGTGCCGTCGGCAAGAGGGCCATCCTGGTCATGGCCCAGGAGGCCGCATTTGGCGACGCCGGCAGCGTCGCAGTGGGCAAGCAGGTTGCCTTCTCCCGGCAAAGGGTCCGCGTGGATGGCCTTGTGCCGGGCGCCACCTACAAGGTGACCGGTCCGTACGGGGTAACCGAATTCGTGGCGGACGCTGACGGCGAGATCAATGACACCCAGGACATCGGCTGCCTCACAGCTCCCTGCGGCTTCGATCTGGCAATGACGGGCCATATCGGCCCGTTCCTGCGGTGGACCGACTGGGAAAACAATCCGTCCCTCAAGCGCACGGACCCGGTGGACGGCAGCATCAACCAGTACGTCGGGGATCCGGCCATCGAACACACGGTCGAGGGAAGCCCGGACAACACCAATTTCTTCCGGATCGAGGGCCCCAGCGTCGGCGGCCCCGGAATCGACATGGTGGAACAGGACCTGTTCTCGGTGACGGGCAAGGTCGCCGAACTGAAGGCCACGATTGACAAGCCGTCCGACCTGTTTGGCACCGCTACCGACGTCAACATCCAGTCCTCCTTCCCCGCTGAAACGGACATCGTTTACAGCACCGACCCCGATGTTGTCCCTGCCGTGGACGCCGAGGGCAATGTCACCGCCGGCGAATTGCACTCGAGCGATGGCACAGCAGATTCAACCCTTACGGTCCAGATTCCTGGCCCGGCACTCGACCCCCTTACCGGCCTGCCCGGCAGCACCGTCCAGCAGACCACCCTGCGTTACCTGGCAGTTGACCGGAACACCGGGACGGCGAGCCCGCTGTACACCCAGGAATACACCGTTGACACGTCCCTGCCCGTGGTGTCGGCCGCCAACCTCGGCCCCGCCGGCACCTCCCCGGAAACCGGCCCCTTCCTGCAGGGACCGCAGGAAATTGAACTGACCGCCCACACGGGCTCAGATCCCGAAGCAACCTCGCGCATCTACTACACCCTTGACGGCACCCGCCCCGCCCTGGACGCTGACGGTCAGCCCACCGGCTCCACCCTGGAGTACGACGAGCCGTTCCTTCTCACCCGCAGCACCATCGTCAACGCGGTAGCCGTAAATGATGACGGCACGAAGGGCCCGAACCTCAACAACAGCTACAAGGTTCACCACCTCAAGGCCATTGGGCCCGTCGGCCGGCACGGCTTCCCGGAATGGGTGGAAGACTTCGGCGTCCCTGCTGCCGATGATCCGAACGCCGCTCCTGTTCCCGCAAGGCTCGCACTGTGCCTCGACGACCCGAACTGCGCACTGGAAGTACCGTTCGACACCCAGCGGGCATCATTCCCCGACAACTTCCCGGATGAATCCTTCTGGTGGGCAGCTGACGCGGAGATTCCTGTCGGCGCTGACGGCAGGGCCCGCCTGGTGCTCGCACTGGAAGCAGCATTTGCCCAGGGCGCGGTGGCTCCCGGCGACCAGATCGCCTTCGGACGTACCCGCTACAGCATGCGGGGCCTGACTCCGGACGTGACCTACCGCATCACCCATCCGTACGGCGTCGATGTCATGACAGCTGACACGGCCGGTGACATCCGATACACCAACGACATCGGTTGCATGGACAGCGGATGCTCCTTCACCAATCTCTTCGAGTCCGGCATCGGACCGTTCCTGAAGCAGGAAGGCGCTCCGGAAGGATACCTGGGCGACGGCGCAACGGAGGCACCTGTCACCGGAAGCCCGTTCGACACCAACTTCTTCCGGTTGGAGGCCCTCTCGGCCAACGGCGAAGCCACCCTGGTGGGCGAAACGCGCAACTTCTCGATCGTCGGCCGCCTGGCATCCACTCCCGTGCCGCTGCCGGCCGAAGCGCCCGCAGCTGCCGCAGCACCGGTAATCAATGCAGCAGCAGCCCGCATCGGTGAGGCCACGGTTCAGCTCGCAGCCCCCGCCGATGGTGGCTCGCCCATCACCGGCTTCGTGGTCCGCGCCATCGATCCCGCCGGCAACCAGATCGGCGCGCTGACAACCGCTGATGCAACAGCCACCAGCGTCCTTGTCACCGGACTGAGGAGGGACGTCGACACCCGCTTCCAGGTGGCCGCTGTCAACGCCGTGGGAACCGGCAGCTTCTCGCCTGCCTCCGCTACGCTGCCCGCCCTGTCTGACCCCTTCTCCGACGTACAGCGCAACGCGCAGTTCTTCACGGAAATCAGCTGGCTGGCGGATCGGAAGATCACCACGGGGTACCCGGGTGGAGCATTCCAGCCGATGACGTCGGTCAGCCGGGCCGCCATGGCAGCCTTCCTGTACCGGTCCGCGGGATCGCCGGACGTTGAACTCCCGGCAACGTCTCCCTACACGGACGTTCCCGTCAACCACCAGTTCTTCAAGGAGATTATCTGGTTGAAGGACAGTGAAATCACTACGGGCATGACGGCCACCACGTTCGCACCGGAAACGGCCGTCAACCGTAAGGACATGGCTGCCTTCCTCTACAGGTTCAGCGGCTCCCCCGAGTACACGGAACCGGCCACTTCCGACTTCACCGATGTGCCCAATGGCTATCAGTTCTACAAGGAAGTCATGTGGCTCAAGGCAACCGGCATCACCACCGGTTTCACGGCCACGTCCTACGCACCCTTCATGGATGTCAACCGCAAGGACATGGCAGCCTTCCTCTACCGCTTCGACCGCCTCGCTGAAGGAAACGAGAGCTGATCCAGGCTCAGTAATTCGCAGAAAACCGGAACCCCGGCACTGATTCCAAGTGCCGGGGTTCCGGTTTTCTGCGGTATGCGGTTGTCACCTTCTCCCCCACACGGGGCGGGTGCTACTGCGCCTTCGCCGACTTCAGTTCGTGTGCCAGGAAGTCCAGGACGGGCTGCGCCTCCGGACTGCCCGCAGCGTGGTTGAGGTGGCCGTGGACCGTGCCGCGGGCAAGGAAAAAGGACACCGGAACGCCCGCCTGCTCCAGGTTGGCGGCAAAGAGCTCCGAGGAACCCCGGGCATCGTCGTATTCGCACGCAACGATGGCTGTGGGCGGCAGCCCGGAAGGATCGGCGTAACCGGGCATGGCATACGAGGACGCCATGCTCACCGGGCCGCCCACATAGTTTTCCGCTTGCCGTACCGCGTCTTCGAGGGTGACGCGAAGATGCCTGGGCAGCGTCGCCATCACGTCCTCGTCCAGCCCGCCGGCAGGCGGCGGCAACTCGTCGTGGAGAAACGGGTAAGCCAGCAGAAGTTTCGCGGGAAGCGGTTTGCCGGCGTCCGTTAGGTACAGTGCAGCGCCCACGGCCAGGTTGCCGCCGGCGCCGGCTCCTCCAAGGCACAGGAGCTCCGGAACCAGCCCCAGCTCCGCCGCGTTCCTACGGACCCAGAACCAGGCAGCCAAAGCGTCCTCGTGGGGCACGGGAAAGTGCACACCGTCCCGGGCAAGCCGATAATCCACTGAGAGCACCGGGGTTCCGGAGGCAGCCAGCACCCGGCCCAGGTAGTCGGATTCGGGCATATCCAACCCGCCGCTGACGAAGCCGCCGCCATGCAGCCACACCACTGCCGGCCCCGCTGTCTGCGACGGCTCGCCATAGATACGGATCGCCACCGGCCCGCGCCTTCCCTCGGCAGTGACGGTGCGGAGGGGAACGTCAGGACCGGCCTGGCTGGGCAGGGTCATCGGGCCTTCCGGCGCCGCCAAGTACTGGGCGAA
This sequence comes from Pseudarthrobacter sp. NPDC058329, assembly GCF_042879835.1. Lineage (NCBI taxonomy): Bacteria > Bacillati > Actinomycetota > Actinomycetes > Micrococcales > Micrococcaceae > Pseudarthrobacter > Pseudarthrobacter sp. NPDC058329. Next base: position 33,352 of record NZ_JBHVZR010000012.1, on the reverse strand, counting down.
GCCGGCGTCGGGTGCCGGCGTCCCGCCCCCGGCGGGAGCCGCAGACCCCCGCTGCCGGGCGGTCATGGCCGGGCCAGCTTGTCAGAGAAGAAGCCGACGGCGGCAGCAAGGATGGCGTCCAGCTGGTCCTCCGCGCCGAAGAAGCAGTGGTCCCCGCCCTGGATGGTGACCACCCGGTGCTCCACCCCGGCGTCCGCGAGCGCTGCGGCAAGAAGATCCGTCTGTGAATGGGGCACCAGCCCGTCGCTGTCTCCGTGGATCAGCAGGAACGGCGGCGCCCCGGCAGCCACGTAACTGACCGGGCTCGCCGCCGCCAGGAGCGCGGGGTCGTCCGAGCCACCCACCAGCATGTATTCGGGTTGCATCGGCATCCCGGCCGGAACGGCGGCGGTCAAAGCCGGCGGGAACAGTCCGGCCGGAGTGTTGAGGGGCGGGATATCCACGAGCGAGGAAACGCCGTAGAAATCGACGACGGCGCTGACGCCGCTGGGGTTCCCCTGCGCACCGAGGCCGCCGTGCAGGTCTTCCCGGTTACCGGTCAGCCCAAGGAGGGCCACGAGGTGGCCTCCGGCAGACTCGCCCCAGGCTCCGAACCGTTCCGGGTCGACGCCCAGGTCCGCCGCGAATTCCCGCAGGTAGCGGACAGCGGCTTTAAGGTCATGCAGCTGCGCCGGAAACGGTGCTTCCAGGGAATGCCGGTAATCAGCGCTGGCGCACGCAAGCCCCGCCTCGTTCAAGAGGCGAAACACCGAATCAGGCGCAAAGGTGGGGGGCAGCTCCCGCCGGTCACCCAGCTGGAAGGCGCCACCATGGACCCACACCACCAGCGGGGCGGGTCCGGTGGCCTGGCGCGGCAGCCAGATGTCCATCTTGAGCGGCCGGAAGCCGATGGCCCGGGCGTACGTGACTTCGCGGTGCACAGCCGAGATGTCCGAGACGTCCTCGGGAACACCGGGCGGGTCGTAGACGGGGAACGACGGGACGTCCTTATCGCCGGGCCGGGTGGTATCCGGACGTTCGGTTTCGTAGGCCTCGGTGGCTGCGTTGACACTCACGGCGTGCTCCTTGCAAGCAGGGGATTTTCGGTGGTTCCGCCGCCGGCTGCGGCGGTGAAGTGGTGCTTTCCGGGTCCGACGACGGCGGGAAGCCCGCCGGGGAGGCGGACTTCGGCGGTGGTCCCCGGCGGGACGGTCGCACACAGTTGCAGCCCGCCGTCGTCCGTCTTCCACTGCACGTCGATCAGGCCCTGCGGGCCCTGATGCGAGGTGGTGGCAGCGGTCAGACCCGCGCCGGGCCGTGGCTCGATGATGATCCGTTCGTAGCCGGCGTTGCCGGGCGCCTGCCGCAGTCCAGCGGTGTAGCGGTGCAGGAAGGACACCACTGCGCCCTTGCTGTAGTGGTTCAGGGATTGGTGCGGGGTGCCGCAGGCGTCGAGGCCGTTCCAGAGCTCCCACATGGTGGTGGCACCGCGGTCCACCATCGCCAGCCAGGACGGTTCGGAGTCCTGCATGAGGAGTTCGTACGCCAGATCCAGTTCACCGTTGTCGGCGAGGACGGGCAGCAGGTAGGGCGTGGCCAGGAAGCCGGTCCCCACCTGCGTGCCGGCCGCCCTGATCAGCGAAACAAGCTGTGCCGTCACGGCCGCGCGCCCTTCCTGGCTGACCAGATCAAATGCGAGTGCGCGGACATAATTGGCCTGGCTGGGCTGGGTGACCTGCCCGGCCGCGTCCAGGTACTCCGTCTCCCAGGCCTGCCGGACGTGCTCCGAGAGTTCGGCAAGCGCGGCTGACTCATCCGCGCGGCCAAGCGCCTCGGCAATCTTCGCCATCAGGGCAGTGGTGTTCCGGTAGTACGCGGTGGCCACGATGCCGTGATCGGCGGTGCGGGCGCCGAACAGGTCCGGCTCCGGCCCGTCCGGTTCCATCCATTCGCCCAGTGGAAGCCGGTGTCCCAGAGGTACTCCTCATGTGGCACCGGTGTTGGGTTGGCGGCCGCACGGTCCTGGTGCCGGCTGGATTCGGCGGTGGTCCGGACGAAGTCCAGCCAGCGCCTCATGGCGTCCCAGTTCTCGGCGAGGATTCCGGGATCCCCGGTGGCCAGGTAGAGCTCCCACGGCACCATCACGATCGCATCGCCCCAGCCCGCAGACCCGTTTACGAAGGCCATGAAATCGGCCGCCGTGGTGTCCGGGCCGGGCGACGGCGAGATGTTGGCGATGACACCGTTCTCCCATTGGTCGGCGCGGACGTCGTTGAGCCACTTCCGGGAGAAGCCGGTCACGTCGTAGAGGTACGCGGCGGTGGGCACGAACAGTTGCCAGTCCCCCGTCCAGCCGGCCTTCTCCCGCTGCGGGCAGTCGGTGGGGACCTCGCACGCGTTGTCCCGGAAGCTCCACCGCACGATTTCGTGGAGTTTGTTCAGGCGTTTGTCGCTGCACATGAAGGTGCCCAGGGGCTCCAGGTCCGTCTGGACGAGGCAGGCGGTAATGTCCTCCGGGGCCAGGTCCGCGGTGAGGCCCCGAACGGACACGTATTGGAAGCCGTGGGTGGTGTGGCGAGGTTCAAACACTTCGCCAGCAGCGCCCGACGCCGTCACCTCGTCAACCTGCCCGGCGGACAGGAACCGGCCCGGGTGGCGGAAGTCGTGCGGGCGCAGGTGGTCCTGGGTCACGTCGCCGGCGGCGTCCAGCGCCTCGCCGTAAACAAGGGTGACGGTTTCGCCCGCCGCGCCGAGCCTGGAGAGGCGCACCCAGCCGTGGATGTTCTGGCCGAAGTCCACCACCTGGTGGCCTTTCGCCGTTCGCGAGACGCCTACCGGAGTGAGCTCCTCCACGATCCGGGTGGGCGGCGCCAGCGGGCCGGTCAGGGTTTGGTAGCTGCCAGGGCGTACGACGGCGGTGCTGCCCGTGAGTGCCTTCGATTCCCGGGCTGCCTCACTGATGAGCAGCCGGAAGTCCACCCGCTGTCCGCCCATCAGGTCGGCGCTGAGGATCTCCGTCCGTGCAACCAGCCAGGACTCATCGGTGCCGATGACCGTCCTGCTGTCCCCGGACTGCAGCTCCAGCTGTGCAAGGAGGGCTGTGTGCGTGCCGTACATGTCGGCGTCGCGCGTGTAGCCGAACGTTCCCCGGTACCAGCCGTCCGTGAGGACGGCACGGATGGTGTTGGTGCCGGCGCGCAGCAGCGCGGTGATGTCGTACGTCTGGACCTGGAGGGTGGTGTTGTAGCTCGTGGAGCCGGGGGTGAGCTGCTGGTCGCCGACCCGTTCGCCGTTGAGGAACAGTTCGTAAATGCCGTGGGCGGTGGCGTAGGCGCGGGCGGATTCGGGTGCGGCTCCCACGGTGAAGGTTTTCTTCAGGGCGTAGCCGGGGCGCCCTCCGGGTGCCGGAACTCGGGGCTCGTCCGGCCCGATCCACTGCCCGGTCCAGTCGGAGGCGTGCAGGAGTCCCAGCTCCACGGGCATCGGTTCGGACCAGGCGCTTGCGGTCTCTGAGCCGTCGGCATCAGTGCTCCAGGTCCGCACCCGCCACTCGAACCGGCTGCGGGAGCCCAGGGCGGGGCCGGAGTACGGAACCAGGTTGTGCTGCGGGGATTCCACCCGGCCGGTGTCCCAGCCGTTGCTTGCCGTGATCCGGTAGGCGCTTTGTGCAATGACTCCAGCCGGCGGCGACCAGCTGAGGCGCGGCCGGGTGGTGGTGATGCCCATCGGCTCCCGGAGGTGCTCCGCGCGAAGCCGGGTGGGCGCACTCGCTACCATGAGGGTTTCCTCGACGGCGGCGTCGGGACTGGTGGAGGTCATGCAGGGGCTCCTGAACGTGGAGTGGCTGGGGTTCCAGCTTCGTTTCCAGCCGGGGGACGCTCCCAGCGTTCTTTCATTGGTTGGAAGAGTATTGTGGGGTAGCTCACGGACTGCGGTCCGAACCCTCAACGGCGCAAGGACCCCGGCATGGCTGTCCCTTTGGAAACCGAAACCACCCCCACCCGCGGCAAGCGGCCCAAGCAGGGCGAACCGGTGATCGACCGGGCGCTGAGCCTGCTCGCCGTCTTCTCCGACCGCCGTCGCGCGTTGACCCTTTCGGAGCTGGCCCGCCACGCCGGGATGCCCGCGCCCACGGCGCTGCGCCTGATCGCACGCCTGGTGGCATGGGGTGCTCTGGAAAGGCTCGACGACGGCCGTTACGTTGTGGGGGTGCGCTTGTGGGAGGTGGCATCCCTGTCGCCCCGGGGCCATGGCGTGCGGGAAATCGCGCTGCCCTACCTTGAGGACCTGTTCGAGGTAACCCGACACCACGTGCTGCTGGCCGTCCGGGACAACGAGCAGGCGGTGCTCATCGAACGCCTGTCTTCGAAGGATGCCACGGAAGTGGCGTACCGGGTGGGCGGACGCGCGCCGCTGCGGTCCACCGCCGTCGGGCTGGTGCTGCTGGCCGGTGCGGACCAGCAGTTCCAGGAGGCCACGCTGCGGAAGCCACCCGAAAACGAGCCCGGCGTGGACACCATGCCGGAAGGCCAGCTGCGCCGCACGCTGTCCGACGTGCGGCGAACGGGCATTGCCATGATCCGTCGCTCTGCCCCTTCAAGGACGGTGTCCGTGGCGTCGCCGATCTTTGACGCGCAGGGTTCCGTGGTGGCTGCCCTGTCCATTGTGGTCCCGGACGGATCAACCCCGCCCAACGTGCTGGCGCCCGCGGTCCGGGCCACCGCGCGCGCGGTTTCGAGGAACCTGGGGCACCTTGCCGAGGTCAGCCCCGACGTGCGGACGCACTCGGAAGGATAGGCCTTTCAACTGCTCCGCCTTTCCTACCCGCCGAAGAGCGGCGAAAGGGAAGTCCAGAACTGGCGGATGCCCAGGACCACAAACAGCAGGGCGCAAACTCCCAGGGCAATATTGGAGTGAAGTTTGTTGGCCCAGGCCTTGGGGATCCGCCTGCCGTTGAGGAGGCCGAGCAGGGTCAGTGCCAGGAACGGCATGAACAGCGAACCCAAAGCACCGTAAAGCAGGATCAGTCCGATGGGCTGGCCAAGGGCGAAGAGGACCATGGGCGGGAAGGTGAGCCACAGAATGTAGAACTTGAAGTATTTGCCGCCCACCCGGGTATCAGGGTGCCCGGATTCCTTACCTCGCATGTTTCCCCAGAAGTCGGCGAACATCAGGGAAACACCATTCCAGACGCCGATGATGGAGGAGAAGGAAGCGGCCCAGAAACCGACGAGGAAGCCGGTACCCACCACGTCGCCGTACTCCGCCTTTAGGACGTCATAGAGATCCAGGAGCCCTTCATCGCTCGCACTGAGGGAGACACCCGCGGAGCGGACAACCTCCGCGCCCACGATGAGCATGGCGATCACGAAGATCCCGGTCATCACGTAAGCCATCGAGTTGTCGATCCGCATGACCTTCATCCACTTCGGCGTGTACCAGCCCTTTTCGCGGAGCCAGTACCCGTAGGCCGCAAGCGTGATGGTTCCGCCCACGCCGCCAGCCAGAGCCAGGGTGTAGAAGATGCCGTCGTCGGTTGAGGGGATCATCGGGATCAGGCCGGTGAGCATTTCCGGGATGTTTGGCGCGGCAATGATGGCCAGGCCCACCACAGTCACGAACATCATGCCAACCAGCACGGCAGTGATCTTCTCGAAGGTGGCGTACTTGCCCCACCACACCATCGCGAAACCGGCCAGACCCATCAGGATGGCCCATGCCCACAAAGGCAGGATGGGGAACACTGCCGCGAGCGGCAGGGCCGCGGAGGACATGGCAGTGGCTCCGTAGACGAAGCCCCAGATCATGATGTACGGCCCGAAGTACCAGGTGGTCCACTTGCCGAGGGAACGCCACCCCTCGAAGATCGTCTTTCCGGTTGCCAGCGTGTAGCGTCCGGCGCCTTCAACGAGGATGATCTTCAGGACCACGCCAACGATGACAGCCCAGAAGAGGCCGTAACCGTACCGGGAGCCCGCCACCAAAGTGGCCACCATGTCAGCAGCGCCTACGCCGGTGGCTGCAACCACCAGGCCGGGCCCGACGACGCGCCATTTGGCGGGACGGCCGCCATCGTCATCAATCCGGTCGGCATGGCCGGCCTTTGACGCAAGCTGCTGCGGCGGGTTGGCCGGACTGTTCGTTGGGCCGGTGCTGTCCATGGCGCCGTCGCTCATGGCTCCTCCTCGGTGTCGGCTGGTAGACAAAGAACTCCTGCCAACCTACGCGCGAGTGGGGCCACCGCCAAGGCAACCCGCCCGTAATGTCAGCTCCCCGGTCCCTCAGCCATTGCTGTCAACGCCCCTACGCCCCTGTTGGGACCGCCAGCGCTGCAGGCGAGGTGAACTGGTGCGTCCCGCCGCTGACGCTGCGGTGCTCACCGCCCGGAAGTACGACGTCGGCCTCCACTCCCTCAGGTACCGTCGCCTCGAGGAAGAGCCCGTCGTCGTCGAGCTTCCATTCCACGCGGACGGTTCCGTGCGGGGTTTTCAGGGACGTCTTCGCCCAGTTGATGCCTTCGCCCGGCTGCGGTGCGATGAGCACCTTCGCGTAGCCCGGCTCGAGCGGCCGGATGCCGCCGATGGCCTTGTGCAGCCAGTCCGCCACAGCACCCAGTGCGTAGTGGTTGAAGCTGGTCATATCACCAGGATTGATGGTGCCGTCCGGGAGCATTGAATCCCAGCGCTCCCATACGGTGGTGGCTCCCATGGTTACGGGGTAAAGCCAGGACGGGCAGCCTTCCTCAAGCAGCAGGCGGCAGGCCTCGTCCACGTGGCCGGTATCGGTGAGCGCGTGCGTGATGAACGGGGTGCCGGCGAAGCCGGTGGATACGCGGTAGTTGTTTTTCCGGACCAGCTCGGCCAGCCGGTTGCCGGCGAACTCGCGCAGGGCCGCGGTCGCCAGGACGTCGAAGGCAATGGCCAGGGAGTAGACGGTGGTGCAGTCGCTGTGGATGGTTCCGTCCGCCGCAACGTAGTGCTCGGCGAAGGAAGCGCGCACCCGGGCGGCGAGCGCCTCGAAGTACGCTTCGTCGTCGTGCTTCCCCAGGAGCCGGGCGGTTTGCGCGGTGATGCGAGCCGTCCGGTACATGCAGGCGGTGGCCACCACGCCGGTGTCCGCCTTGGCTGCCCACGGCTCGTTGGGGGCAGCATCCGGATCCAGCCAGTCGCCGAACTGGAAGCCGGCGTCCCACAGTCCGGCGGGCGAGAGCAGTCCCTCCACCCGGCGGGAATGCGAAACCATGGACTCGTACTGGTTCTGCAGCACGCTCACATCGCCGTAGGCCTCCCACAGCGCCCAGGGAACCCACACCGACGCCTCGCTCCACAATGCCGAGGACTCGGGCGTGGGATATTCCGGCGGCTGCGGGCAGTACTTCAGCGCGTCAGGTACGGTGATTGGCACCAGCCCGTCCTGTGCCCTTTGTTCGACGGCGAGGTCCAGCAGCCAGTCCTGCAGGAATCCCTTGACGTCGTAAAGGAAGGCCGCGGTGGGGGCGAACACGGCGATGTCACCGGTCCAGCCAAGCCGCTCGTCCCGTTGCGGGCAGTCGGTGGGCAGGTCCAGGAAGTTTCCCCGGAGCCCCCAGACGATGTTGCGGTGCAGCTGGTTGACCAGTTCGTTGGAGCACTCGAAGGTGCCGGTCCGCTCCAGTTCCGAGTGCACCACCACGGCTTCCAGTGAATCCTTGGTCAGGTTCCCGGGCCAGTTGGAAACCTCGGCGTAGCGGAATCCGTGGAACGTTTTGGTGGGCTCGAAGGAGTCCTCACCGCCGGACAGGATAAACGTGTCGGCGGCCTTCGCGGAGCGCAGGGGGCGGACGCCCAGCTCGCCGTCTTCCAGCACTTCTGCGTGGCGGATCGTGATGGTGCGCCCTGCCTCGCCTTTCACGGTGAACCGAATCCAGCCCACCAAATTCTGGCCGAAGTCCACCAGCGTCTTGCCGGTGGGTGACTTGAAGACTTCCCGGGGTTTGACGACGTCGGTGCGCACCACGGGCGGGCCTACCGGCTCGGCCAGCCGGTCGACGTCGAACTCCAGCGCTTGCACACCGCGCCAGGCACCAGCGGACGCGCCGGCGTCGAAGTTCAGCTCCGCCCAGCCGGGCTGATTCCTGCGGGCGTCGATGGTCTGCCCGTCATAGAGGTCGTTGAAAGTGGTGGCGGAGGGGCCGGACTGCCAGGTGGTGTCTGAGGCGACGGACTGGACGAAGCCGTCCTCAAACTCGACGTCCAGCTGCCCGAAGAAGCCAAGCCGGTCCCCATAGAGGTTGGACGTGCCGTGCCAGGCGAGGTGCCCGCGGTACCAGCCGTTGCCAAGGGAGACTCCGATGACCGTGGTGGGCTGCACCAGATCCGTCACGTCGTAGCTGCGGTACCGGAGCCGCCACTCGTATGAGCTCCAGCCGGGGCTAAGTACGTCCTCCCCCACCGGAACGCCGTTGATCGCTGCCTCGTAGACGCCGAAGGCCGTAGCCCTCAGCATCGCCTTGGCAACGCCGCCGTGTCCCCCCTCCAGCCGGAACTCCTTGCGCAGGAGCGGGGCGCCGTCGAAGTCTTCAGTGGGCGTAATCATGGCTGCTTGCCAGGGGGTGGAGGTCATGGAGAAGCGGTCCTTCTGGAGTAGGAAAAAAGATCAGGCGTAGTGGCAGGCGACGGCGGAGCCGCCAACCACCCGGAGTGCAGGCCGTTCAGTGGCGCACAGTTCGGTGGCGAGCGGGCAGCGGAGCCGGAAGGGGCATCCGCCGGGTCCGGGGGTGGCGGCCGCTCCTGTGCGGACGCCGAGGGACTCTCGGGCTTGACGGCGCGCGGCCTGCTCGGCGGGCCGCGGAACCGGGGACGCTGCCACGAGGGCCTGCGTGAAGGGGTGTTTGGGATTCTCGGTGACGGCGGCGGCAGGTCCGCTTTCCATGACCTGCCCGCGGTAGAGCACCACCACCCGCTGGGCCAGGAATTGCACTACGGCGATGTCATGGGCGATGAACAGGTAGCCCAGGCCGCGTTCGTCGCGCAGGTCGGCCAGGAGGTTCAGCACCTGGGCCTGGGTGGAGAGGTCCAGGGCGCTCACGGCTTCGTCGCAGACCACGAGCCTGGGATCGCAGATTAGGGCGCGCGCCACGGAAATGCGCTGCCGCTGGCCTCCCGAGAACTGGCTCGGGTATCGGTCCACGGCCTCGCGCGGCAGTCCCACGCGTTCCAGCATGTCCTCCGCACGCTGCCGGGCTTCGGCAGCATTCACGCCACGGAGCCGGAGCGGTTCGGCCAGCGAGGAACCCACCGTGTTCCGCGGGTTCAGCGAGGAATTTGGGTCCTGGAAGACGGCACGCAGTTCCCCGCCCAGGGCCCGGCGCTGCGCTGCTCCGGCAGCGGCGATGTCCTTGCCTTCGTAGGTGATGGAGCCGTCGGAGACCTTCTGCAGGCCCAGTATCGCCTTGCCAATGGTCGACTTGCCGGACCCGGACTCCCCCACCAACCCCACGGTTTCCCCGGGGGCGACGCTGAAGCTGACACGGTCGACGGCGGGGGGAGCGGCGGCTGCCTTGCGGCCCCGCCCGTACCGGACCACCAGGTCCTTGACTTCCAGCAGCGGCCGGGCGGCAGCGGGAAGCGGGGCTTCCGGGCGGACCGAGGTTGCGGTGCTCATGCGTGATCCTTTTCAACGGTCCGGGTTTCGGACAGGCTCAGAATGTGGTGGCTGGGGACGTCGGTGGCCACCCAGTCCAGGCCTTCGACGGCGAGCTCGTCCGCTTTGACGCAGCGCACCACGCCGTCGCCCGTCCCGGACGGGAGCAGCGGGACAGGAACCAGGCAGGCGGAGCCGGCGAACTGGCAGCGGGCGGCAAAACGGCACGTGGTGGGCCAGTCCTTGGGCTGTGGAACCTGGCCGCTGATGGTGGCCAGCCGTTCCGGCATGTCCGCTGCGTGGTTGGCATGCGGATCCGCGGCGAGCAGGGCCAGCGTGTAGGGGTGGCGCGGGTTGTCCAGGATGTTGTCCGTCCTGCCGCTCTCCACCACCTCGCCCGCATACATCACGGCCACCTGGTCGCAGAGGCCGGCCACAACACCGAGGTCGTGGGTGACCATCACAACGGACATCCCTGTGTCCTTCACCAGGCTGCGCAGCAACGAGAGGATCTCGGCCTGCACGGTGACGTCCAGCGCGGTGGTGGGTTCGTCGGCGACCAGCAGGCGGGGCTGGCCGGAGAGCGCCAAGGCAATGGCGACGCGCTGGGCCATGCCGCCGCTGATCTGATGCGGGTAGGTTTTCAGGATCCGGGCGGCATCCACGATGCCCACCTTTTCCAGCAGGCTGAGGGCCTCGGACTTCGCTTCGGTCCTGCCCATTCCGCGCAGCCGCCGGACGGTGGCGGTGAGCTGGTAGCCCACGGTGAACATGGGGTCCAGGGCGCGCATGGGTTCCTGCGAAATGAGGGCGATGTCGCGGCCGCGGATGCCTTCCATGTCCCTGTCCGTAGCCGCGGCCAGGTTCTTGCCGTTCCAGAGGATCTGGCCGCCGGCCACGGACACCCCGGAGGGCAGCAGGCCCAGGAGGGACAGTGCGGTCATGGTTTTGCCGCAGCCGGATTCGCCCACCAGGCCCAGGACAGTGCCGGGTTCGACGTCGAAGGAGACGTCCGTGACCAGCCGGACCCCCACGCCGCCACCTGCCGAGTCCACCCCTACGGAGAGGTTGCGGACGCTGAGTGTGTCCTTTGGAGCATCCTTTGGAGCCGGAGTAGCGGCCGCGATGGCTGCAACTGCTTTGGCGCGCTGGCGACGGGCCGCGGCGGAGGGCAGGTGCGAGGCGGTGGCGTTCGGCGACTTGCCCAGGGCATTGCCGATGGCGTTGGCGGCCAGGACCGTCAGGGCCAGCACTGCGCCGGTGGGGACCATCAGCCAGGGTGCGTCGTAGACGTGCTGGGAAGCGCCCTGGATCATGCCGCCCCAGCTCGGCTGAGGGATGGGCGGACCGAAGCCGATGAACGCCAGGCCTGCCTGGATGAGCATGCCGACGGCGAAGATCAGGGCGGCCTGCACCACGATCGTATTCGTGAGCCCTGGCAGCACGTGGCGGAGGCTGATGCCGGCCGTGCCCATGCCGTCCACCTTGGCCGCGTCCACGTAAAGCTGGGACTGCAGGGACTTGGCCTGGCCCAGCACTACCCGGTACAGGCCCGCGGAAATCAGCACGCCGAAGATCCCCATGACCAGCGGGATGTTGGTCCCCACGGCGCCGATCACGGCCAGGATGATCACCATGCCCGGCAGCGACATCATGATTTCAGTGACGCGGCTGATCACGTTCTCCGTGCGCTCACCCCCCGCTGCGGCGAGCATCGCCAGAGTCGTGCCAAGCCCGACGGCGACAATCACGGTGATCATCGACGATCCCAGCGTGCCGGCTGCGGAAGCGAAGATGCGGCTCAGCAGGTCACGGCCCAGTTCGTCGGTGCCGAGCCAATGGGCGGCTGTGGGTCCGGACAGGACCGCGGTGAAGTCCTGGTCCTCGGTCTTGAAGGGCAGCCACAGCGGCGCGGTGAGGGAGGCGGCCACCAGCGCAGCCAGCCAGATGACTCCGGCGATGCTGGCAGGCGAGCCGAACAGCTTACTGCCGGAGAACTTCTTCGCGGCACTCTGGCGCCGCGGTCCGGGAACAACGGCAGGCGCCGTCGGCTCCGCGGAATCTGCAGATACGGGGGCAACGTTGGGGATCATGAGGCACGCAACTTCGGGTCGAGGAACTTGGTGGTGAGTTCCAGCACCAGGTTCACGGCAACCACCACAACGGTGGCGATTACAACCACGCCCTGCACGGACGGGGCGTCATGGGTGCTGACGGAGTTCTGGACGGCCTGGCCCAGGCCCGGCATGGCGAACAGCTGCTCGGCGATGACGGAGCCGCCAAAAAGCTGGATGAACTGCAGCGCAATGCCGGCCACGATGGGGAGGCTGGCATAGCGCAACGCGTGGACGTACAGGATCTTCCACGTGGGGGTGGCCGTGGCACGCAGGGTACGGATGTGTTCCTGCTGAAGCGCCTCGAGCATGGAGGCCCGGGTTTGGCGGGCAATGAACGCCGCCCCGCCCACGGCCAGGGTGATCACCGGCAGTGCCAGCGAGAGCGCCCAGTCCTGCGGGGAGTCCTCGAACGGCACGTAGCCGGTGGCCGGAAAGACTGAGGACTGGACGGCCAGGAGGTAAACGAAGATGATGCCGATCCAGAAAGCCGGGAGGGCCACGGCCATGCCGGCCACGCCGCCGATGATGCGGTCCACCATGCCACCGCGGACAGCTGCGGTAACACCCAGGGCGATACCGAAGACTGCGCTGAGCAGGGTGGCTCCGGCCGCAAGGGAAGCGGTGACGGGAAGCCTGCTGGCCAGATCCGCGCTCACGGAGCGTCCGTCAATGAGCGAGATGCCGAGGTCTCCTTGGACGGCGGCGCTGAGCCAGGTGAAGAACTGCGCCACGAGCGGATCATTCCACCCGAGCCGCTGGTTGACTTCGTTGATCGCTTCCTGGGAGGCGCCTGCGCCGAGGGAGACGGCTCCCGGGCTGCCGGGCATTGCGTGCACCAGCAGGAATGCCAGCACCGCAACCACCAGCACGGTGGCCAGCGCCATGAGCAGGCGCTTGGTGATAAATAGTGCCAAGGTGACCTCCATCGGTCAGGCTTTCCGGGCGGCCGTCCCGCCAGGGGCGGCCGCCCGGAAAGTTCTGGGTATTAGCTGGCCGGCTTGTAGGACGAGAGGAGCGGGTAGGCGTTGGTGCCGGCGAACTCCACCGGGGCTACCTTCTTGGTGTTGTAGCCCTGGTTGGTGAGCGCCTCGTACAGCGGGATCATCCAGCCGGACTCCACCAGTCGGGTGTTCAGCTTGGTGGCTGCTGCCTTGACGGCGGCGTCGTCCTTGGCGGCAGCCAGCTCGCCGGTGGCTGCGCTGAGCTGGTCATCGGTGGCCTTCTGCACGTTGGTGAAGCCGTTCAGGACAGCTCCGTACATCACGCCGACGGGGTTGTCCCAGTTCAAGGGCGCGTAGCCCAGGGGCGTGGTGGCGACAGCTGCGAAGGCTTCGTCAGTGGAGGAGGACATCTTCACGTTCATGGTGACTCCGACGGCGGCGAGGTCCTTCTGGACTGCCTGCAGGTCCGTCTGCGTCTGGGCGCTGGCGATGATGGTGAACTCGAAGCCGTTCGGATAGCCGGCTTCGGCCAGGAGGCTCCTGGCCGTGTCCGGGCTGTAGGCGAACTTGGTTTCAATGTCCCTGGTGAAGCCTGCGGAGTCCTTGGGCAGGGCGTTCCAGGCGGGGATGTCACCCTTGTGCAGTGCGTCCACCAGGGCCTGGCGGTTGATGGCGTACTGGAAGGCCTGCCGGACCTTTTCTTCTGCGAATGCGGGGGCGGTCTTGCCGATCTTGTCGAACGAGATCATGGTGTTGACCGTGCCGCCGATCTGCGAGACGCCAATGCCCTTGGTCTTGACGAAGTCAACGGTGTTGGAAGTCAGCATTGCCACGTCCGCCTGGCCCGAAACCACGGCGTTGGCGCGGGCCTGCGGGTCCTGGACCACGCTGAAGATGACCTTGTCGAAGGCGTACTTCGTTGCTTCCGGGCTCTTGCTGTTCTTTACCAGGACGTACTTGTTGCCCTTAACCGTGCTGGGATCCAGGGTGTAGGGGCCGGACCCGTCCGGGGTGGCGGCGAGGCTTGCGGTGTCCGTGACGCCGTTTTTGCCAACGATCATGCCGGTGGTGGAGGCCAGGTTCTTCTCGAAGCCGGGCTGGGGCGTGGCAAAGGTCAGGGCCACCTGGGTGGGGCTCACGACGTCGACGGAGGCGATTTCCTGGGCGCCGCCCTTTGCGACCGCCGAGTAGGCGCTCAGCGCGGGATCGGACCGGCGGTCGAGGTTGGCCTTGACCAGTTCGGCGTCGAGCTTGGACCCGTCCGTGAAGGTCACGTCATCCTTGAGCGTCAGCGTCAGGACGGTGTTGTCTGCGTTGTAGCTGAACTCCTTGGCCAGGCCGGGCCCGGCCGAGCCGTCCGGCTGCAGCGTCATCAGGCTCTCGTAAAGGCCCTCGAAGAACTGCCGCTGGGCAGCCGAGACGCGCAGCGGATCGAAACCGAACGATGCCGAGTCGCTGTCGATGGCCAGGGTCAGGGAGCTGGTGTCGGCTTTGGCGGCGGCCTGGCTGGAACCGCCGCCGCAGGCGGTCAGCGATCCCAGCAGGAGGGCTCCGGCCAGAACGGCGGAGCTCGCACGGGCCGTGGAGTTCAGGAGTTTCATGTAGTGCGCCTTTGCATTCTGATGTGACGACGGAGAAGAACGTTGTGGGGCCTGGCTGCTCGCCGGCTCCCCACCAGCATCAGCCGCGGGCAAGCGCGGCTCACATCAGAATGTCATTGATTGAAAAAGTATTGTGGCCCCGGTCACGCGGCGCGAAAGGATTGGAAGCCAGGGCAGAGAGGCCCCGATGCGCCTTCGCACGGCGCTGAATTGAAAGGATCCACATGACCGTCCCCACAACATTCCCCCAGGACTTCCTCTGGGGCGTCGCGAGCGCAGGCCACCAGGTGGAAGGAAACAACGTCAACAGCGACACCTGGTTCCTGGAACATCTGCCCGGCAGTATGTTTTCCGAGCCGTCAGGTGACGCTGTGGACCACTACCACCGCTACCGCGAGGACATCGCCCTGATCGCAAGCCTTGGATTCACCACTTACCGCTTCTCCATCGAGTGGGCACGCATCGAGCCGGAAGAAGGTTTGTTCTCCCAGGCCGAGCTGGACCATTACCGCCGCATGCTGGAGGCCTGCCACGAGCACGGCCTCACCCCCGTGGTCACGTTCCACCACTTCACGTCCCCGCGCTGGCTCCTTGCCCTGGGCGGCTGGGAAGGTGCTCGGACAGCCGAGCTTTTTGCCCGCTACTGCGAAACCGTGATGGCGCACCTGGGTGACCTGATCGGCGTCGCCTGCACGCTGAATGAACCTAACCTGCCGTGGCTGCTGGAGTCCTTCGGCATCGGCGGCGTGGCCCCGGAAAACAGGGGTTCCGTTCCCGTGTGGGCCGCAGCAGCGGAACGCCTTGGCGTGGAGGCCAGCACGATTGCCCCCTTCCAGTTCTGCTCCACGGAGGCCGGGTTCGACGTGAAGCTGGCCGCACACCGGGCCGCGACTGCTGTCATCAAGGCCCGCCGGCCTGAGCTTCAGGTGGGGTGGACGCTCGCCAACTCGGACATCCAGTCGATAGAGGGAGGCGAGGAGCTTGCCGGCAAGGTACGCCGCGACGTCAACGAACGCTTCCTGGAGGCCTCGCGCGGCGATGACTTCGTGGGCATCCAGACTTATGGCCGGACAGTCTACGGACCGGATGGCCACGCACCCGCCCCGGACGGCGTCCCCACCAACCAGATGGGAGAAGAGATCTACCCTCAAGCCCTGGCGGCAACCATTCGGGAAGCTGCCCGTATTGCCGGCATCCCGGTGATGGTTACCGAAAACGGCCTGGCCACCGAAGATGACACACAGCGCGTGGACTACCTCGGCGTCGCCGTGGACTGCGTGGCCTCCTGCCTTGCGGACGGCATCGACGTCCGCGGTTACATCGCATGGACGGCCTTCGACAACTTTGAATGGGTGTTCGGGTACGGGCCGAAGTTCGGCCTTATCGCCGTGGACCGGGAGACCCAGGAGCGGACCCCGAAGGAGAGCGCGCGCTGGCTGGGCCGGCAGGCGCAGGTGCACGCGGCGGGGGCAAGCGAAGCAGAGGTCAGCAGGGCACCCCAGCCGGCCTGACCGCCGTCGCGCAGTCACTGGGCGCGCGGTGCACGTCCGTGACAAGTGGCATTGACCCGGTAAGGACCTCAACAACAGCAAGCTGACCGGTGGTGTCCGGGACGCCAGGGAACTGAACTTCTGGGTGTTCCGCCGGCACCACCGGCTGAGGGCTCGCGGCGCGCATGCGGAACAGCGCGATGGCGGAGATGAGGAACCACGCCACGTTCGTCACCACGGAAGGCCAGGCCCCGTGGAACGTGCCGTTGATGATGAAGGCAACGGCACCAAAGAGATTGGCGGTCTGAAAGCCCCTGCCGGCTTTCAGCCAGCCCATGGAAACTGACAGGTATGCACTGAGAATCGCGACCGCGCCGGCCCAGCCGGCGATTTCCCACAGCAGTTCCATGGTGTCCTTTCAGGGTGTTGCCTGCAGGGGGCAGGGCAGGGGTGTTGATGGGGTCTTGCAAGGGGGTGGTTTTTTGCCTGGCTCCAAGGCCGGATTAGCTGGCTGGATCAGGCATCGCCGGACAAATCGTTTACTCGAGCCCGTACCCGGGCGAGGACCTCATTTTGTTGGTCGGCGGGATAATCATACTCTGCGGAAAGGGCCTCTTTTGACGCGATGATCCGGCTGCCCGCGAACCTCTGGACATCTCCCCCGGGGCGTAGCACGATCTGAGATGTGACCACCAGCCCCGACTCCGATCCGCGCCTGCGTGAGCTTCGAGAGCTCCGCCGCGTCAAGGACAGGATCGACAGGGAGTACGCGCAGCCGCTGGACGTTGAATCCCTGGCCCGTGGGGTCCACATGTCCGCCGGGCACCTCAGCCGCAGGTTCAAGCTCGCCTACCAGGAATCGCCCTACAGCTACCTCATGACGCGGCGCATTGAACGGGCCATGGCGCTGCTGCGCCGTGGTGACCTTTCCGTCACGGACGTGTGCTTCGCCGTCGGCTGCTCCTCCCTGGGAACCTTCAGCACCCGCTTCACCGAGCTGGTGGGCATGCCGCCGAGCGTGTACAAACAGGAAGCGGCAAGCTCGACGGCGGGCATCCCCGCGTGCGTGGCGAAACAGGTCACCAAACCGGTCAGGAATCGAGAAGCGGCCGCCCCGGAGCCGCAACTAGCATGACTGCCATGAACATCAACATCAGCTCCAGCTTCCTTCCGCACACCGATCCGGACGCCTCCCTGGCGTTCTACCGCGACGCCCTCGGCTTCGAAATCCGCAACGATGTTGGCCGCGGCACCATGCGGTGGATCACCGTGGGCCCCGCCGGGCAGCCCGACGTTTCGATCGTCCTGTACCCGCCTGCGGTGGACCCCGGCATCACAGACGACGAACGCCGCACCATCGCCGAAATGATGGCCAAGGGCACGTACGCCACCGTCATCCTCTCCGCCCCGGACGTGGACGCCGCGTTCGCCCAGGTCGAGGCGAGCGGGGCCGACGTCGTCCAGGAACCGGTCGACCAGCCCTACGGGATCCGCGACTGCGCCTTCCGCGACCCGGCCGGCAACACCGTCCGCATCAACCAGAAGCCCTGAGCTGGGAGGATTGAACCAGCGACGCCGGGGGGGAGGTTGCGAGCGCGGACTCCCCCGGCACAAGCCCAACAGATGGAGACCCGATGAGCACGGACACCAGTACCGCCACCAGCAGCGATCCCCGGACGAACGGGCAGCACGCTGCCGACACCCACGACCTGATCCGTGTGCAGGGCGCGCGGGAAAACAACCTCAAGAACGTCAGCGTGGAGCTGCCCAAGCGCCGGCTGACGGTGTTCACCGGCGTGTCCGGCTCAGGCAAGAGCTCGCTCGTGTTCGCCACCATCGCCGCAGAGTCACAGCGCATGATCAACGAAACCTACAGCGCGTTCGTCCAGGGCTTTATGCCCTCACTGGCCCGCCCCGAGGTGGACTTCCTGGAAGGACTCACGACGGCGATCATCGTGGACCAGGAGCGCATGGGCGCCAACCCCCGCTCCACGGTGGGCACCGCCACCGACGCCAACGCCATGCTGCGCATCCTCTTCAGCCGCCTCGGATCCCCGTACGTTGGCCCGCCCACGGCCTATTCCTTCAATGTGCCCACCCGCAAGGCCAGCGGCGTGATGTCCACCGAGAAGGGCGGGCGGGTGGAAAAGGCCGTGGTCCAGCAGGCGGTGTACCTGGGTGGCATGTGCCCGCGGTGTGAAGGAATGGGCGCCGTCAGCGACATCGACCGCACAGCACTGTACGACGACGAAAAGTCCCTGGCCGAGGGTGCGCTGACTGTTCCGGGCTACTCGATGGACGGGTGGTACGGGCGATTGTTCGAGGGCATGGGCCTGCCAATGGACAAGCCGATCGCGAAGTTCACCCCGAAGCAGCTGGACACGATGCTGTTTGCCGAGCCCACCAAAATCAAGGTGGAGGGCGTTAACCTGACATTCGAGGGGATCATCCCCAAGATCCAGAAGTCCATGCTGTCCAAGGACCCCGAGGCGATGCAGCCGCACGTGCGCCGGTTCGTGGAGCGGGCCGTGACGTTCCAGACCTGCCCCGAGTGCGACGGGACCCGGCTGACCCGGCAGGCCCTGTCTTCCAAAATCAACGGCAGGAACATCGCCGAGCTGTGCCAGATGCAGATCAGCGACCTCGCCGGATGGGTCCGCGACCTCAAGGATCCCTCCGTGACTCCCCTGCTCAAGGGCCTCCAGCACCTGCTCGATTCGTTCTCCGACATAGGCCTGGGCTACCTCAGCCTCGACCGGCCCGCCGGCACCCTGTCCGGCGGTGAGGCCCAGCGCACCAAGATGATCCGGCACCTTGGGTCCTCGCTCACCGACGTCACCTACGTTTTTGACGAGCCCACCATCGGGCTCCACCCCCACGACATCGAGCGGATGAACCAGCTCCTGCTGCAGCTGCGGGACAAGGGCAACACTGTGCTGGTGGTGGAGCACAAACCGGAAACCATCGCCATCGCTGACCACATTGTTGACCTGGGGCCGGGAGCGGGCAGCGCCGGCGGCACGGTCTGCTTCGAGGGCCCGGTCGAGGACCTGCGGGACAGCGGCACCATCACGGGGCGGCACCTCGGGGACCGCGCGGCCCTCAAGGACGCGGTCCGGAAGGCCTCGGGGGCGCTGGAGGTGCGGGGTGCGTCGACGCACAACCTGCAGGGTGTCGACGTCGATATCCCCTTGGGTGTCCTCACGGTAGTTACCGGGGTGGCCGGCTCGGGCAAGAGTTCGCTGATCCATGGCTCGGTGGCCAAGCGCGACGGCGTGGTGGTGATTGACCAGGGTGCCATCAAGGGTTCCCGGCGCAGCAACCCCGCGACGTACACGGGTCTGCTGGAGCCCATCCGCAAGGCGTTCGCGAAGGCCAATGGCGTGAAGCCGGCGCTGTTCAGCTCCAATTCCGAGGGCGCCTGCCCCACCTGCAACGGTGCCGGCGTCATCTTCACGGAACTGGGCGTGATGGCCACGGTCGAGTCACCCTGCGAGGACTGCGAGGGCCGCCGCTTCCAGGCTGCGGTACTGGAATACACCCTCGGCGGGAAGAACATCGCCGAGGTCCTGGCTATGTCCGTCACCGAAGCCGCCGCCTTCTTTGCGGAGGGCGAGGCCAAAACACCGCCTGCCCGGACCGTCCTCGACCGGCTTGAGGACGTGGGACTGGGCTACCTAAGCCTCGGCCAGCCGCTCACCACGCTCTCCGGCGGCGAGCGCCAGCGGCTCAAGCTCGCCACCCAGATGGCCGAGAAGGGCGACGTCTACGTTCTTGACGAACCCACCACCGGCCTGCACCTCGCCGACGTCGAAAACCTGCTGGGCCTGCTGGACCGGCTGGTTGAGTCCGGCAAGTCCGTGATCGTTATCGAGCATCACCAGGCAGTGATGGCCCACGCGGACTGGCTCATCGACCTGGGTCCGGGAGCAGGGCACGACGGCGGGCTGATCGTTTTCGAGGGAACGCCGGCTGATCTTGTGGCTGACGCATCGACGCTCACCGGCAAGCACCTGGCCGCCTACGTCGGTGGGTGAGCCTGTCCAAGCCCGCCATCGGTACGACGTCGAGATCCTGCACCTGCTGGTGTCGCCGGCGCACGCCTATTTCGGGCGGGCACGGGATGGTGTGGCGGACGTCCCGACCGTTGACGCTGAAGCTGCCGAGGTGGTGGCGGGCAAGGGCATTGTGGGCGACCGGTTCTTCGGCAAGGCGGCACACATGGACGCCGCGGTGACCCTGTTCGCCGTCGAGGCCCTGGAAGCGATGGCCGCGGAGCTTGGTGTCGGGCCTTTTGATCCGCTGGCACCCCGGCGGAACGTCGTCCTGCGGGGTGCGCACCTGGCTCCGCTCCTGGGCCAGGACTTCGCGCTGGAGTCGGGCGGCTCCGTGGTGGAGTTCCACGGCGGCCGCCCGGCCCATCCTTGCGCCTGGATGAACGAGGTTTTGGCACCCGGCGGGCACGCCGCGATGCGCGGCAGGGGCGGCATCCGTTGCCGCGCCTTGTCCAGTGGCCTGCTGCACCGCGGTCCGGCGGTGCTGATCAGCCCCGTTCCGCTGGATCCGGAGCAGGCTGGGGTGCCGAGTTTGCTGCGGCCGGGCCGGTTGCCATAGGCATGCCTGTGTACGTTCGTACGCAACTAATGTACGATCGTACCTAAGCGAGTTGCGCCGAGGGAGCCCCATGCAAAACGAGTATTTGGTCGATGACGGCCGCACCATGCGTCAGCGGATGCTGGACGGCGACGACTACATCGCCGATGATCCTGACCTGGCGGTAGCCAATCGACGGGCCATAGAGCTGTCGTTCCGGTTTGCCCGGACGTGGCCTATTGATCCGGCCGCCGGCCGCGCCATCCTGGCGGACCTGCTCGGTGCGCTGGGCTCCGATACCGAAGTCCGTCCGCCGCTGCGCGTGGATTACGGAAGTCACATCTCCATCGGGGCCAGGACGTTCATCAACTACAACCTGACGGCCCTCGACGTCGCCCGCATCTCGATTGGTGACGACGTCCAGATCGGCCCGAACGTCCAACTGCTGACGCCTACCCATCCGGTGGCGCCGGAACCGCGGCGCGCGAAGATCGAAGGTGCGAAGCCCATCACCATCGGCGACAACGTCTGGATTGGTGGCGGGGCCATCATCCTGCCCGGGGTGACCGTGGGGGAAAACTCCGTTATCGGGGCAGGCGCCGTGGTCACGCGTGACGTCCCGGCGAATGTGGTGGTTGCGGGAAACCCTGCCCGGATGGTGCGGAACCTGAACGAGTCCAGCCAGGCGGGTCCGGCGTGACCTCCCCGGCTTCTGCCGATGCCGGCACACCTCAGCAACGCCGGCGCCGACACGATCCGGACCGCCGGGAACGCCTCATCGATGTTGCCCTCGAAGTGATCGCCGAACACGGGGTGGCCGGGACGTCCCACCGACGGGTCGCGGCCGCCGCGGAGGTTCCGCTTGGGTCCATGACCTACCACTTCGCCGGGATGGACGAGCTGCTGGAGGCTGCGTTCACCAGGCTTGCCGGGCAGGCCGCCGACGCCTTCGACCAGGCCATGCTGCAGGCCCGGACCACCGACGACGCCGTGGAAGCCATCGTTGGCCTGGTCACCGGCGACGTCCTCAACAAACCCGAGGCAATGGTGGCGACCTACGAGTTGTACTCACTGGCGGCGCGGCGGCCGGAAATCCGTTCCATCACCAACGCCTGGATGGAGCGGAGCCGGGCCGCCCTCGAACGCCATTTCACCCACGACACGGCCCACATGCTCGACGCGCTCATTGAAGGCCTGACCCTCCACCGAGCACTGTCCCTCGACCCCATGCCGCTCAGTACTGTCCGTGCAGCCATCCGAAGGATCACCACCGCATGACATCCCTCACCACTACCGCCGCAACCGCGCACTCACCCAAGCGGCTTGGCCAGGCCCGCGCCGCCGTCGCCGTCCTGTTCCTCACCAACGGCGCCCTCTTCGCCAACCTCCTCCCCCACTACCCCGCCATCAAGGCTGAACTCGACCTCAGCAACGCGGCGCTGGGCATCTCGATCGCAGCCTTCCCCCTGGGTGCGATCATCGCCGGGCTGGCCGCGGGCAGCCTGATCAGGCGCTTCCGCTCCGCCCGGGTGGCAACTGCCGGCACCATTCTTATAGGCCTCGCCATCCTTGTCGCGGGCCTCGCCCCGTCCTGGACCGCCCTCACAGTGGCCCTGTTCATTGCCGGCTCCATGGACGCCATCGTTGACGTGGCCCAAAACTCGCACGGCCTGCGCGTCCAGAAGCTTTACAAGCGGTCCATCCTCAATTCCTTCCACGCCGTGTGGAGCATTGGCGCCGTGCTCGGCGGCCTGATGGGAGCCGCTGCTGCCGGCCTTGAAGTGCCGCGGGGCGTCCACCTGTCCATATCCCTCGTGCTCTTCAGCACCGTAGCGCTGGTGTTCTACCGGTTCCTCCTGCCGGGTGCGGAGCCCGAAGAACCAGCCGGGGATGCCGGCGTACCTTCAGCCGGTCCGGCAGCCGGAAATGCCGGCGGGAACGTCCGGCGCTGGGTCATGGCCGGCGCGCTGGCGGCACTTGTCCTCATTGCGGCGGCAGGGGCGCTGGTGGAAGATGCGGGAAGCTCCTGGGCCGCGGTGTACCTCGCCGGGCCTCTTGGCGCTTCGGCCACCATCGCCGGCCTGGGATATGTGGCCTTGGTAGGGCTGCAGTTTGTCGGCCGGCTCGTCGGCGACCGGCTCGTGGACCGCTTTGGCCAGCGGGCCGTCGCCCAGGCCGGTGGCCTGCTCGCCGCAGCAGGCATGGGCATCGCGCTGCTCTTCCCCTCCGTGCCGCTCACCATCATCGGCTTCGGTCTCGCCGGCCTCGGCGTGGCAACGCTCGTACCCGCCGCCATGCACTCGGCCGACGAACTTCCCGGCCTGAAAACGGGAACCGGACTCACAGTAGTCAGCTGGCTCATGCGGCTGGGCTTCCTGCTCTCCCCACCAATCGTAGGCGCGATAGCGGACAACACCAGCCTTCGTACCGGTCTCCTGGTGGTTCCCCTGGCCGGACTCCTGGTCCTGCTGGCATCGCCGGTGCTGCCGAAACGTGCTGCGTCCGGCAGCCACCACTGGATCAACGAAAAGTAGTGCTGCGCTCTTTTGTTAGATCAGCGCGGTCGCATTCGCCGGTGATCCCGTCCCGCCGATGATGTTCAGCGGTTTGATGGTGACAAAGGCATCCCAGGATCCGGTACTTCGCAGGAGCCGCGCCAGCGGGCCAAGCCGCCACAGCTCACCCAGGGGCATGCCGAGCTTGGCGAGGAGTTGCTGGTGCATCATGCCGTGGTCGTTGAAGGCGCTCTCGCGGTAGGGGCTCGACGGCACAGCCGGCAGGCACTCGAAAGCGAAGTTGTCGGAGGCAAGAAGGGCGAGACGCTGGTCCCATGCCCAGGCGACGAACTCCGCCGACTGGGCAACACCGGTGGCCTTCCGGCTGTCGCGGATTCGCTGCTTTTCCTCCGGCAGCAGAGCCAGGAACCATTCGCACCACCCGGTATGGAGCATCAGGATGTCGCCTTGCCGGAGGCTGACGGATTGCGCCTCCGCTGCCGCCTCAATGAGATCGAGTCCAAGAGGCTCACCGGCGGCATGGTCAATGGGAACGCCCCGGCCGGCGCGGTACCCCTCGAGGTCGAGCAGCACTCCCCTGCCAACGATGGGTTTGTCCGCCCATTCCTGGATGCCGAGCTCCGCCGTACCTTCGCGGACGAGGTGGTCGGGGGTGCCGTTGTAGAAGCCGACGTCGTCCGCCCGGCGGTGCCGCAGCCCGTCGATCTGCGTGGACCCCTGCAGATAGTAGCCGTCCAGGAAGTCGTCCCGGTGTGCCGGGTGCGAGGCGTAGATGGTGTGCCGGGGAGCCCCGCGCTTGAGCGACATGCCGGGATCAAAGGCGTCGGCCGGGTAGTCCAGGCCCACCGCCGTGCCGGTCCGGATGCAGCTCCGGGCTTCCAGCGCCGCTTCAGGAGTAATGAACGACGGCGTCCCCCGGGTTGCGTCCGGAAACAGCCCCCAGGAGGTTCCGGCCAGCGCGCCCTCCCGCCCAAGCAACTGCGCGAAGGCGGGATAGGCTCCGTTGGCGGCTGCCGAGGTCATCGGGCCCCGGCTTCCTGCGGCTGTTCCTGGTTTTGGCGGCGCTTGTAGCTGAGGAGGAACCCGGTGATGGCGCAGATCGAAGCAGCGATGCACATGGGCGTCTTGATGGTGTCATTGAGGAGCTCCAACCAGTCGCCCTGGCCCGCGATCAGCGCAACCGCCTGGCCAGTCACGTACACCACTCCCCCAAGAAGGAGCGCAGCCAGGGTCAGGACGAAGGGGACCTCAAGGGCCCTTTGGATCTTGTGCATAAGGGTTTCCTTTAGAT
The DNA here is from genome assembly GCF_042879835.1 of Pseudarthrobacter sp. NPDC058329. Taxonomy (NCBI): domain Bacteria; kingdom Bacillati; phylum Actinomycetota; class Actinomycetes; order Micrococcales; family Micrococcaceae; genus Pseudarthrobacter; species Pseudarthrobacter sp. NPDC058329. Next base: position 9,203 of record NZ_JBHVZR010000012.1, on the reverse strand, counting down.
CGGCAGGATGCCGAGGATGATCAGGACGCCGATGCCGAGCAACGGCAGCGCGTAGTGGGTCAGCAGCCGGACGAACGTCTTGATCGGATCAACGTCCGCGATGCCACACGCCACGTACAGCGGGGCACCTCCCGGGGGAACCGCTGCCTCACAGGAGGAGAACACCAGGACAGCCACGGCTGCCGTGGTTGCCGGAACGCCGGCCGCGACGAGGGTTGCGACGCCGACGGTTCCGACGGCGGCCATCGTCGCCGTGGCGGAAAGGGGCGCAGCGACGGCGATGATGATCAGCCCGATCAGGATCGCCAGGAGCCAGAGGGGCAGGTTCATCCCGTTCAGGAGTTCCGTCATCTGCTGTGGCAGACCCGTGGCGGCGAGGGCGTTCGCGCCGGCGAAGGCGAAAACCACCGTGACGCCCACAATTCCGAAGCGTGGTGCCGAATTCTGCAGCAGCGCCCACCAGGCCCGCCCACCGGTGGGAAACTTCTTCCGGCCCAGCAGGAAGCCGGTGATAATCAGGACCACAGGGATCCAGACGATCACGCTGACGGACTTCGTGACATCGCCGCCGGTCCAACCAGACAAGGCTTCGCCGATGGCGCCGGAGGTGATGACCAACGGGATGGCCACCACGACGAACAACAGCAGGGTGGCCCAGCCACGGCCGAACGCTGAACCGACGGAAAGCCGGTGCGCGGCGTCAAGCGGGGTCATTCCGCTTTTGCGGACCAGCAGCCAGGTGACGATCAGCCGGTGCAGGAAGCACCACAGGCCGCCGAACAGCAATGGCAGGACGAGCGCGTTGATGTCCAGCAGCGGTCCCACCGTGGCGGACCCGACGAGAACGAACATGGAGGCGCTGAACGGGAAGGTGATTCCCATACCCGCGTTGCCGGCCACGAGCGTCGCCGCCGACGGCTTGTCCAGTTTGGATTTTTCCATCCAGGGGATGGTGACCGAGCCGACCGTGGCGGCGATGGCGGCCTGGTTGTGGACTACCCCGCCCAGGCCGGCAGAGGCCACGGTGGATACCCACGCCGGGCCGCCTTTGACCCCGCCGATGAGGGAGTTGAGCAGGTCGATCAGCCGGTCCAGCACACCGCCTTTATCCAGCAGGTATCCCATAAAGACGAACGCCATGGTGGCGTAGACGATTTCGTCGGTGACGGCCGAGTACAGGGCCGTCCAGCCGATCTGGCCGGCTGCTGCACCGGTGAACGGGAGCACAACCAGGAACCCGAGGATCATCGCCTCGCCGACGCTGCGCTTGATGACGGTGGTCCACAGCAGGATGACGGCCAGGTAGGCCCCCAGTGCCCAGATGCCCATCATGCTGCTGCTCCTGACGGCGGATTGCGGGATGCGTGGGAAATCAAAGGATCCCTGTTCATGATTGTGCCCCAGCCCGCGGTCAGCGCAAGGCCGGCGCTGTTTCCCGGGCCATGCGTTCGAGGGCGGCGGCCGATGCGGTGGTCATTTCTGCCGGTACTCCGAGGTCCGAGAGGTAGCTCGCGGTATCCTGCATCTCCTTGGAGCGGCGGACGGCGTGCTTTGCCGTGCCGGTGAGGAACCTGTCAATGACGGCCTGGCCGTCTCCCGCCAACTGGCGTGCGATCTGGGTCCGGATCCACTCTTCGAGTCCTGCTGCCTTGCCAGCGTTGACCGCTTCAACCACCACCGAGGCGAGGCCCTTCATCAGGACGCTGCGCAGGAGCTTGTGGGCCATCGCCGCGCCGGGCTCACCGTCTGCGATCTCGACCTCCACACCCAGCGGGCGGAGCAGGTCCGCGACCGTCTGCGAACCGGGGCCGCTGACCATCAGGGGCGTCTTTTCCCCCAGTGCCGACACGGGTCCCAGGATGGCAACGTCGGCGAAGTCGGCTTTGCCGGGAAGCTGGCCCAGTTCCTGCATCACGCCGGGGGAGGATGAGGTGAAGTCCGCGTAGCAGCTCCCCGCGTCCAGCACCGGAAGGCAATCCCGGGCGACGCTGCGTGCTGCGGCTGCTCCTGTCATCACCAGGACGATGTCGGCCCCGGTGCAGGCTTCCGCAGCTGTCGCGGCGCGGGTGACGCCGGCAGGGGTGGACGGGGCAACGGGGTCAAACCCGGTGACCTTGTGGCCGGCGGCTGTGAGTGCCGCGGCGTAGGTGGCTCCGGCTTCGCCGAGGCCGATAACAGTTACCGCTGTCATGATTTTCTCTGTCCTTCTTGCGTTACTGGCGGGCAGCGACGATGGCTTGCCGGCGGTTGGTTTCGTCGGCGAAAACTGCTTCCGCGGCTTCGGCTACTGCGGCTGCCTGTTCGCGGGGAATGACCACGACGCCGTCCGAGTCGCCGATGATGACATCGCCCGGGACGACGGGGACGCCGCCGAACGCGAGCGGCGTTCCCAGGCGGAAGGGGCCGTTCTTGTAAGGGCCTGCAGGAGTAGTAGCCCGGGCGAAGACGGGCATGCCGATCTCGGCCAGCGCTTCGGCGTCGCGCGCTGCTCCGTCCAGGGCGAAGCCCGCGATGCCAAGGTTGATGGCACGCTCACCGATGAGTTCGCCGAGGAGGGCGCGGGACTCATCGCCGCCGCCGGCCACAACAATGACATCTCCGCGCCGGGCGTGCTCCAGGGCCTTATGGATGCCCTGGTTGTCTCCGGGCCGGGTCCAGACGGTGAAGGCGGGACCGGCCAGGAGGGCGCCGGGCCAGATGGCCTGGATCGCGGAGTTGGCTACGCCGAGGCGGTCCATGGCGTCGCCAAGGTTGGCGGCAGGAAGCTTGGCGAGCCGTTCCACCACGTCCTTGTCGGGGCGGGGAAAGTCGGCGTCGATGGTGTCAATGGCTGGAGTTGTCATGGTGAATTCTTCCGTCGGGTAAGGGTGCGGGAGGGCTAGTCGGTCTTCTGGACCAGCGGGAGGACCTTCTTGAAGTCCTCTTCCTGGCCGGCCCAGAACTGCTTGTAGTCCTCGCCGGTGAGGTAGCTGGTCTGCAGGCCGAGATCGTTCATCTTCTGCACTACTGCGGGGTCTTCGATGGCCTTCTGGATGGCCGCTTCGAGCTTCGCTGCTACTGCTTCAGGCAGTCCCGCGGGGGCGGAGTAGCCGCGCACGGTGCCGGCTTCGAGGTCGTAGCCGGATTCCTTGAACGTGGGAACGTCCGGCAGGGAGGGTGCGCGCTCTGAGGTCATAACGCCCAACACGCGTGCTTTGCCCTGCTTGGTCAGATCGTTCACGTCGCTGACGTTGGCCACGAGGATGTCCACGTGCTTGCCGAGGAATGCGGTGGTGGCCTGCGATGCGCCTTCTGAGAAGTGGACCGGTGCGAACTCGGAGCCGGTGGCTTCCTGGATCTGAGCCAGGGCGAAGTGCTCGCCCGTCTGGAGGCCGGTGGTGCTGGCCGTCATGGACTTCGGGTTGACCTTGGCGGCATCCAGGAGATCCTTCAGCGTCTGGTATGGGCTGTCATGCTGGACTGCGATGACGGTGGGGTCGATGACCTGGCGGCCAAGGGGCTGGAAGCTGTCGCGGGTGTACTTCGCACCCCGGGCCGGGTCCAGGGGTGACACCACCACTGAAGGTGAGCCGGTGGCGCCGATGGTGTAGCCGTCAGGGGCGGCGCTGGTCAGCTGTGTGTAGCCAATCTGTCCGCCGGCGCCGGGCTTGTTGATGACCTCGACATTCGTGCCGAGCTCCTTCTCCAGGATGGGCTGGATGAGCCGGGCTGCCGTATCGACGGCGCCACCGGAGGAGAAGGCCACGACGAGGTCTATGGTCTTGCCCTTGCGGGGGAAGTCATTGGCAGCGGTGTTGCCGGATCCTGCGTTGGCGCCGCAGCCGGTGAGTGCGATCAGTGTTGCTGCTGCGACGGCAGCGGCGAGACGTGAAAGGGTTTTCATTGTTCTTCTCCTTTGAAGGGGGTGTTAGGGGGTCCGTGCGGGGTCGATTCAGGTTTCGGGGTCTTCGTTCAGTGCTTTGGGCTTGCGGAGCTTGAGCAGCGGGCTGAAGACGATCAGGAGGCCGAGTCCGATGAGGACCGCGGAGAAGGGACGGTTGACGAAGATGCCGAAGTCGCCTTGCGAGATTTCCAGCGATTCGCGGAGTGAGCGTTCCATCAGGGGTCCGAGCACCAGGGTCAGCACCATGGGTGCCAGGGGGATCTCCAGGTGCCGCAGGGCAAGGCCCAGGAGGCCGAAGCCGATCATCACGAAGACATCGAAGACGCTGAAGTTGATGGTGTAGGCGCCTATGACCATAAAGAGCAGAATCAGGGCGGTGAGGATCGACGACGGGACGCGGAGGATGGAGGTCCACAGCCCTACCAGCGGAACGTTCAGGACCAGCAGGAGGAGGTTACCGATGAAGAGGCTGGCGATGATGGCCCAGGCGATTTCGGAGTGCTCGGTGAAGAGGGTCGGCCCGGGCGTGAGGCCCTGCTGGAGGAAGGCTCCCATCAGGACGGCGATGGTGGGTGATGCCGGGATGCCGAGGGTGAACAGCGGGATCAGCGCAGCGTTCGCATGGGAGTTGTTGGCGGTTTCGGGACCTGCGACGCCTTCAATGGCGCCCTTGCCGAGTTCGTTGCGGTGGCGGGAGAATTTCTTTTCCGCGCCGTAGGCCAGCAGGGACGAGACCGATCCGGTCATGCCCGGGATGAGTCCCAGGCCGAAGCCGATACCGGTGCCGCGTGCCATGGCCGGTGCGCTCCGGCGCCATTCCTTGCCGGTGGGAAGCAGCGAGCGGAAGTTGGGTGCGTGCACCGCAGCAGGCTGGTCCCCCTTGCGGTAGGACAGAAGTTCCGAAAGACCGAAGACACCGACAATCACGGCAACAAAGCTGACGCCGTCCAGCAGCCGGTCCATGCCAAACGTGAACCGCGGAGCACCGGCCACGGGGTCGATGCCCACCATGGCGATGAGAAGGCCCAGGGCGCCGGAGATCACTGCCTTGACCATTGATTTGCCGGCAAGCGCCACCAGGAGTGATATGCCGACGACCATCAGGGCGAAGAATTCCGGTGGCCCGACGAGCAGTCCCAGTTCCCCGAGCGGTTTCGCGGCGGCCACCAGGCCCAGGGTGGCGATCGTGCCGCCCACGAAGGATCCGACGGCGGCGATAGTCAGCGCGGCTCCGGCCTTGCCGATCTTAGTCATCGCGTAGCCATCGATGGTGGTGATGGCTGAAGCGGCTTCACCGGGGGTGTTGAGCAGCACGCTGGTAATGGTTCCCCCGTACGCGGTGCCGTAGAAAATGGCACACAGCATGATGATCGCGCCGGTGGCATCCAGGTTCAGCGTGAGTGGGATCAGGAGAGCGACGCCGGCGACGGGCCCGATTCCGGGCAGCACACCGATGGTCGTTCCGAGCAGGCAGCCCAGGAAAGCAAAGAGCAGGTTTTGCCAGGTCATGGCGGACGCGAAGCCGCCCATAAGTTCGTTGAAGATATCCACGTCTAGAGTCCGATCGTGTTCAGCAGGGGGAAGGCCGAAACGGGCAGGGACACGTTCAGCCCGTAGTTGAAGGCGTAGAACGCGCCCACGCTGCCGGCGAGGGCCGTGATCAGCGAGGAGGTCCAGGACCGGCGTCCGCGCATCTTCAGGTGGTACATCAGGAAGAGGAACATGCTCAGCTGGAAGCCGATCAGGTCCATCACGGCCGCGAGGATTACCAGGCTGACAACCACGGCGATCACCAGTCCACGGTCAACGCCTTTTACAGTCTCGCTGGGGCGGCGCAACTCCTGGATCAGCCAGACAACGGCCATCGCGGCAAACACTGCCCCCATTGCGAAGGGGAACAGGCCGGGTCCCGGCCCAAGGGACGTCCAGAGGCCGAGGGCGATCGAGGTGACCAGGACGTAGACGCCGACGGCGGCGAAAGCGCCGATGCCCACCAGCACAGAGGGAGCCACTCGTGCGGCGCTCTCGGGTTTCGTCATTACTGACTCCGTTGTCATCGGTTCCTTCTAACTTGCGTCATTTTATTTCATAGAATGAAATTGTATTGCGTACAGAGAAATAGTGACAGCTGACACACGAGCTGTCAAGCGCAAGGAAGTTACATAGAATGAAAGGATGACGACGACCTCCATACACTCGGACGGCCCGGCAGAAGATGCCCCGAAGGCCTCGAACATGCGCTCACTGTCCCGGGCCATGGAGGTATTCGCCGAGCTTCAACGGGCGGAGCGGCCACAACGGCTGAGTGACCTCGCCAGGACTTGCGGCATGAGCCTGCCCACCACCCTGAGGATCCTGCGGGTGCTGCAGGATTTCGGGATGGTCAGCCAAACGGACAAGTCATACCGGATTGGTCCGGCAGTTTTGCCCGCCGCCCGAAGCTTTCTTGAGAACGATCCACTCGTCGTCTCCGCCCGCCCGGTCCTTCAGCAGGTGGCCTCGCAGACCGGCCTTACCGCGTCTCTGTACACACGGCTCGGGTTTGAGCGCATCCTCGTGGCGCGCGTGGACGGCGAGGCGCCCCTGCGCTATGACCTCCCGCTGGGAAAGCGTCTCCCCCTGACCCTCGGCGCGGCCGGCAAAATCCTGCTGGCCTCCGCTTCCGATGACGAGCTCCAGCAGGTGGTGACGGCGGCAATTGCGGCCGGCCATGAGGACCGGGGGTTCACTGCCGAGGCCCTCCGCTCCCGGCTGCCGGAGCCCGGTGCCGACTACGCCTACTCGGCCGATGAGCGGGCCACCGGTGTCAGGTCCGTGGCCATGGCCATCCAGAACAGGGCTGGACGGCCCAGTGAGTCCGTGTCGCTCACCAGCCCCGTGGAAGCAGCCGATGAAGCCACGCTCAAGGCCGGGGTTCCCGAGCTGCGGCGCGCGGCAAGCCGGCTCTCGGAACTTCTTGAGGGCTCCGTCTATTAAGACGCCCGCGTAGCATTCGTGGAGTACGTCACGTTCCCGCGAATTTGGCGCAATCGCCGCGGATGATTGACACATGGGTGCGGCTCTGCCAATATTTCACTCGACGTAAGAACATTTCATTCTATGAAACAGCAGCATGTGCTGCATGACGATGGAGTCAGCTTTGGCCGAACCACTTTCTTCCAGCCCCTTCGCCTGCCCGGGAGTGTCCAAATGACGGCGGCAGTGGAAGCACAGCCCGGCGTAAAGCACACCGCCCTGGCCCAGAAATCTGCAGGCCACGTGATTGTGGACTCGCTGGTGGCTCACGGGATCAAGCGTGCACACGTTGTCCCCGGGGAAAGCTTCCTGGACGTCCTTGACGGGCTCCATGATTCGACGATCGAAACTATTGTGTGCCGCCATGAGGGCGGTGCTACGTACATGGCCGAGGCTGACGGCAAGATGAACCAGCTGCCTGGCATCGCCATGGTCACCCGCGGGCCGGGCGCTGCGAACGCGCACGTTGGTCTGCATACTGCGTGGCAGGACTCCACCCCCATGGTGCTGTTCGTGGGGCTGATCCCGTTCGCCCACCGGGACCGTGAGGCGTTCCAGGAGTTCGACATCAAGGCCTGGTTCGATACCGGAGCGAAGCGCGTAATGGTCCTGGACCACGCCGAACGTGCCTCCGAGATCGTGGCCGAGGCGCTGTTTGCGGCCATGAGCGGGCGCCCCGGCCCCGTGGTTATCGGCCTTCCCGAGGACGTCATCCGCCAGCAGATCCCGGCCGAACTCCACCCGCCGATCCCGGTAGCCACCGGCGGCATGACCACTGTGGATTCCGCCGCCCTGGCCGAAGCCCTGGCCGCGTCCAGCAAGCCGCTCTTCGTCACCGGCGGGAACGACTGGACCCAGGAAGGCGCCGACCAGCTCACCGCCTGGCTGGAGAAGCACCACATTCCCGCCGCTGCGGAGTGGCGCACCCAGGGAACCGTCCCCTTCGACTCCCCCTCGTACGTCGGCCCCATCGGCTACGGCCGGCACCGCCCCACCTACGACCTGCTTGAGGAAACCGACCTGCTGGTCTTCGTTGGCACCGTTCCCGGCGATGTTATTACCGACGGTTTCCTCTGCCGGCAGGACTGGAAGAAAAAGAACTTCCTCGTCACCATCGACCCGTCCCTCCGCGGCCGCTCCGGACCGGTCTCCTACCAGATCGTCGCTAAACCCGACGTGTTTATCCGGGACCTGGCCAAGCTGGAGCTGCCCGTCAAGGACGAGTGGAAGGACTGGACGGCACGGATGCGCGGCGAGCAAGTTACCTTCGCCGCTCTCCCGGCAGCGGCGCCGTCGTCCGGCCAGGCACGGATGGACACCCTGATGGCCAACCTCGTCCCCACCCTGCCGGCGGACGCGATGGTCACCCTGGGTGCGGGCGAGCACACCAACTGGGCGCATCGCTATTTCCCCACCCAGCGCTACGCCTCCATGATCAGCGCCCGCAATGGCTCCATGGGCTACTCCGTCCCCTCAGCCATCGCCGCGTCTTTGGAGTACCCGGGCCGGCGTGTGGTGACCATCGCCGGTGACGGCGAGTTCCTCATGAACGGCCAGGAACTCGCCACCGCCGCCCAATACGGCGCCACTCCCTTGGTGATCGTGATGGACAACCAGGAATACGGCACCATCCGCACGCACCAGGAACGCCACTACCCGGAGCGGGTATCCGGAACCCAGCTGAAAAACCCGGAATTCGCGCTCATGGCCCAGGCCTTCGGCGGCGTCGGCATCAAAGTGGAACACGACGCCGACATCCCCGCCGCGATCGAAGCAGCCCTGAAAGCCATCGATGAGGACAAGGTGTTCGCCCTCATCCACCTCGTCGTTGAACAGCGCGTCAAGGCCTACTAAAGCCCTGTCCCTGCGGTTGAGCCCCATCGCGATCCAGCTAGTAAAACTTCTTGTTAGGACTTCCTCATGACTGTTTCTGAGCTTTCCCCTGCCGTTTCCCGGGAGCGCGAAGCTGCGCTCCTCGCCTCGGTCCCCACCGGCCTGCTGATCAATGGGCAGTGGCGGGAGGCGTCCGACGGCGGCACGTTCGACGTGCACGACCCCGCCACCGGCGAGGTCCTCGCCACCCTCGCCTCCGCCACCAGCGAGGACGCGGTCGCCGCACTGGACGCCGCCGACGCCGTCCAGGCGTCCTGGGCCCGCACCGCACCCCGGGCGCGGGCCGAGATCCTGCGCCGCGCCTTCGACCTCGTCACCGAACGCGCCGATGACTTCGCGCTGCTGATGACCCTGGAAATGGGCAAACCCCTGACCGAAGCCCGCGGCGAGGTCACCTACGGCGCCGAATTCC